>DAOTWV010000387.1:0-10267 GCA_034435695.1 Anaerolineales bacterium
CCTTGTACTTTTTTCGAGTCGTTTACAGGTTTTTATCTGCGTAAGGCTGGCAATTTGCAAACTGCCTCACGAGCGATACGTGCTCTGTGGGGAAGTAAAAACCTTCTCGTAACTGCTCAGCCCACAGTCGGGTAAACCCGACTGCATGGCACCAGCCGGATTGTTCCGGCTTTGGCCGCTCAGCCCGACGATTTATCGTCAGGCGTTACTTTTGCATGCACCCCGAAACGGAACCGTTATGGCGCATCAGCCGTATTCAGAGTACAATCGAAACACACACCATCCTTCGGAGGAGAAATCTTGCCATGAAGACCATTTCCCGCTTTACGCTGGCCGTCTTCGTCCTTGCGGCGTTGCTGGCTTGCGGCCTGCTCCAAGACCTGCCGGAGAACGCTTCCAAAGGCATCGCAACGGCACAACAATTCGCCACACACGCTGAAGAGGCCGGTTATCTGGCTACGGCAGCAGCCATTGCCACCGAAAAGGGGGCGGCTTTCGTGCAGACTGCCCAGGCATTGGCCACCGAAGCCGTTACGCAGGGCTACTATGCCACAGCAGAGGCGGTCGCCAGCCAGCAGGCATCGGGTATGGCTGCCACGCTGCAAGCCCTGGCCACCCAGGCCGCCAACGAGAATTACGCCGCCACGGTAGAGGCATTCATCGCCACGCAGGGGCCGCAGGCGCAGGAAACCGCCCGCGCTGCCGCCACCCAGGCGGCCGAATTCTTCAGCGGCATTCCCCCTGCCGATGTACCCATCATCCCCGGCGAAACCACCCAGTTTTTGGCTAACGACAACATCGTCTCTTACCTCACCGATACGGAGTATCACGAAGCGATTGCCTTTTACAAAGAGCAATTGCCCGCAAACGGCTGGGAGCCGGGCTTCCCCAGCGCAGTGGAAAGCGAAGAAGGCACTATCTTGCGCTACAGCAAACCAGACCGCAACCTCACGGCGACCATTGGTACCAACCAGGAGCAAAACAAAACGCTCATCGTCATCGTCATTGACCACACGGATAATTGATGCGCCATCCTGCTCCCCTTTGCGCCGGACAGTCTCTGCACTGTCCGGCTTTTTTTGTCCCAGCCGTGCAATTTTCTCACTGTGTTTCTCCATCTGGCACACATCTTGCACCTGTTGCGGAAACAACTTTGCGCACGCACCTCGGAGGAACACCCATGACCCTGCTTACCCCCATGCAAAACCTTGCCATCTTCGCCGATACCCTCTTCGTGCTGGGGCTGATTACGTTTGCCACCGGGCTGCTCATCCTCTACCGGGCAGCCATGCACAACATTCCCAGCCTGACACAAACCGCCCGCGTGGTCAGCAAAGCCGCCTTCGAAAGTGTGCAGGAAAGCCTCACACAGGCCAGCAGCCTGTTGAGCACGCTGCACGACCTGACGCAAACCAATCGCGGCATTGGGCTGGTGCTCATGTTCACTGGTATCCTGCTCATGGGCGTCTCTGGGGGTGTCTTCTTCTGGCTGGCCGGGAGGGTGTGATGCTGCTTTCGTACCTGCAAACCCGTTTTTCCGAAGAAACTCTGCCCTGGCTGTGCGCTGCGCTGCGTGAAATTCCGGCCTTGTGGGAAGCACTGGAAGCGTCCCCTCCGGAGGCTCTGCAATCCCTCCCAGGGGAACCGGGAGGCTGGTCTCCAGCCGGATTGGCGCTGCACGCCCTGGGGTACCCCTCCCCCGCGGGGCAGGCGCAATCCCCTTCTGAGGGGCTGCCCTCCCCCTGGCAGGAACGCGCCACCCAGGCGCTGGAACACCATCTGGGGGCGCAGCCACCGCAAAATCCGCCGCTTCCCCACGCCGGGCTGGTTGCGCTGGCTTTATGCGCCGAATTGGGACGCACCTGCGATTGGGCCTTTCTGCCGCCCATGCTCTCCGCCATCCCCCTGGAGCACTGGCACCTGCCGCTTGCTGTACTGGCTGGTCTGTTGCCCAGCCCCGCCGGCCTGTACCGCTTTTTGCTGGAGAGGGAAGCCTTTCATCCGCTGTTGTGGACAACGCTCCTCAGCCAGCCCGCCCCGCCCGCAGAACAAGAGCAAACCGCGCAATCCCTGCTCCAGGGAATCTCACCGCTGTTGCTGCCCGCCGCGCTCACGGCTTTGCACCTGCGCCGCCCACAACTGGCGACACGCCTCAGCCAGAAGATGCGCGCTGCCCTGGAGCAGATTTCGCAGGAGCATTACCGCCACACCTTGCTGGCCTCGCTATGGCATGCCATGCCGCTTCCCACCTCCACAGGGAAGGCCCCTGTGGAAGAAAGCCGCCTTGCCATGCACCTTCTCCAGCACAATGCGCCGGAGGAAGCCGCCGACCTGCTCTCCTGGCACGATGAACACCCGGCGCGCCTGACTGCCCGTGCTGCGCTGGCGCTTGCGCGTGGTGAAAACTCCCAGGCGCACCAACTTGCACACCAGGCCTTACAGGCGCTGCGTGCTGCCCCCCTGCCCGCCCCCGACCTGTACCAGGCCCTGGGAGAAATCATGATGCACCTGGATTTCCCACAGGAAGCCACCTATCTCCTGGAACGCGCCCTGCGCCAGCGCCCTGCCACCCCATCCCTGCTGCGCCTGTACGCCAATAGCCTGCAGCGCACAGACCGCGCTCAGCAGGCCGTTCACGCAGCCCAACTGGCCTGCGTCCTCGCCCCTGAGGATGTGGAAAATCAGCGCGCCCTGGCCGAAGCCCGCGAACATGCCGGCCAGTGGTCTCAGGCACTCGAAACGCGTCACCGCATCCTGGAAAAGGTGCCCGAATCCCCCGCCGACCACTACGCCCTCGGCTTGTGCGCTCTCCATGCCGGCAATCTGGCGCTGGCGCAACAGGCCGCCGAGGATGCCTTGCGACGCGCACCCCAACATGGCTTGAGTCATACCCTGCTGGGACGCATCCACGAAGCGCTGGGAAACACCGCGCGCGCCATCGAACATTACCAGCAGGCCACCCACCTCGCCCCGCGTGAGGCGCAGGCATGGCTTGCCCTGGCAGCGCTGCAGCGTAGCCTCGGCGACCTGCCCGCGGCATTGCGCACCTTGCACACGGCAGCCCAGGCCGCGCCTCAAGAAGCCGAAATCCACTGGCAACTGGGCGCATGCCTGCTGCAGGCTGGCCGCCCCGATGAAGCCTTGTCTCCTTTGCAGCAGGCCGCCCACCTCTGCGGCCTCCCCGTGCTGGACCTGGAAGCAGAACCTCCAGAGCGCCTCACCATCAACCGCCCGCTTTCACACCTCATGGCACAGAGCGCTGCAGCGTTGGGCAAGACTTGTGCTGCTCTCCACCGGCACGCTTTCGCCGCCCTTTACCTGCGCATTGCCTACCACCACGACCCTGCCGCCTGCGACACCGCCCACGCCTACGCCCGTACCCTGCTCGCACTAAACCGCTACGCCGAAGCAATCTCCGTACTGGAAAATTTGCTTGCCACCCACCCCACACAGGCTTCTCCATACGTGGATTACGCTTTCGCATGTCTGCGGCAGGGAACCTCCCTCGAAGCCGCACAACAGGCGCTCGAAGCCGCCCTGCAACTGGAACCCCAACACGCCCAGGCGCACACCCTGCTGGGAGAATTGCTTGCCGGGCAAGGGAATTACCCTCAGGCGCTCGAACACTATCAGCAGGCGATGCACGCCTCCCCGGAGTGGGATTCCGAATGGCAGGTGCGCGTCACGCTGGGCTTTGCCTATGTCACCCTGGAATTGGGGCAACCTGAAAACGCCATCGCAGCCCTGCAGGCGCTCATCCAACGCCTGCCACAGCATGCTTCATTGCAGCAAGCGCTCTACGAAGCCTACCGCAAAGCCGGGTTGTTGCCCGAAGCCCGCCAGCAACTGGAAATCCTCTTCACTCTGTACCAGGATGCCGCCGATAACCTCATCTGGCTGGCCGAGGAAGCCGCACGCGCAGAACACACCTCCCTGCTGAAGCGCATCCTGGAGCGGCTGCACCAGATTCCCCCTGAAAGCCATCAAGGGCTGCTCCGTTGGGGGGCCTTCTACGCCCATAGCGGCGAAGCACAGCAGGCCGCGCGCATCTTCGCCCGGCTGATTGCCGACCCCCAAACCCCGCCGGATATTCTCTGTCGGGCCGGAAAGAGCCTGCTGCAGGCCGGACATCCCGCGGCCGCCATCCCCTCATTGGAAGCCGCGCGGCAGCGCAGTACGCCGCCCTCCGAAGACCTGCTGGCTGTGCTGAGTACAGCCTACCAGCGCAGCGGACAGCCTGAAATCGCCTTGCAGGTGGTCACCGATGCCCTGCAAGACCACCCCCTCTCGGTGCGGCTCCTCAAGCAGGCCGCCCGTCTCCACATGGCACAGGCGCAAACCGCCACCGCTCTCGACTACCTGGAAGCCATCCTGACCCATGCCCCCGATGACCTCGAAGCCCGTCACCTGTTGCTGGAAACGCTGCAGCAACGCGGCGAATTGCTTTCCGCCTACCGTCATGCCCGCTGGATGGTGACGTACCTGGATGAGCACCTGCCGCGCACCTCCACATGCCAGCAGGCACATCGCGTTGCCGCCGCACTGGCATGTGAGTTGTTCGACTTTCAGGCTGCCCGTGCTTTCCTCGAAAACCACCACGCAGAAGAGCCGCACCCCGAAACGCTCATCTTGCGTGCGGAACTGGCCTTACACTGCGATGCCGAGGTAGAAGCCGTGCAAGCGCTTCAGGCTGCCCTTGCAGCCTCCCCCCAGGAACCCCGCCTGCTGGCGTTGCAGGCACGCTTGTTGTATCGTCAGAACGCGCCGGAAGAAGCCCGCCGGCTGCTCACCGAGGCGCTGGAAGCCGCCCCTGGTTTCACCCCGGAACAGCGCCGGGCGCTGGGGCTGGCGGCTATCGAACTCCAGGATTTGCCTACAGCCATTCGCCTGCTCACCCCCCTGGCTGAAAAACCAGAACGTTCTCCCTGGGGCGCGTTGCTCTATGCGCAGGCGCTCATCTTGCAGGCCGAACAACGCGCGCTGGCCTCGGCGCTGGATATGCACGTTGAGGCGCCGTCCAACCAGCACGCCGCCGCTATCCACAGCACCCTGGGAAAACTCGCCCATTGCTTCACCAGTCAAGACCTGCCACAGCCAGAGGCGCTGCTGCACTGGGAAAAGCGCGCAGCGATGCTCTTCTCTCCACAGGCCGAGAGTGCGCCGCCCTCCGACGACCCAGACGACGTGGCCGCGTACCTGATGTTCCTGCGGCACACCAATCAGCCCGAAATGGCCCCCAAAGCGGCACGACGCGCTCCCCATGCCCCCCTGGTGTGGCTGCAACTGGCGCTCACGCTGGAAGCCTCAACGCCGCAAGAGGCTATCCAGGCTGCACAACGCGCCCTGCAACTGGCGCCCAGCCGTTCCTGGCGCTGGTATGCCGCCACACACTACCTGATAGCGCGCCTGCGGCTGAGCACCCACGCGCTGAAAGAAGCCCTCGCCTCGCTGGAAGAAGCCCTCGCCCTGCACCCCAGGGAAGTTATCTGGCGGCGCAAGGCGTTGCAGGTCGCCCACGCATGTGACCTCCACCCCAATGCAGCGCGCCACGCCGAAGCCCTGGCCAGCATGCAGGCGCTCTCTTCGGATGATGCCTTGCTGCTCGCCGATGCGCAACGCGCGCTCGGCAATCCCCAGGCCGCGCTGGAAACCCTGACCACCCTAACCAGCGAGCACCCTCAGCACGCCGACGCCTGGTATCGCATGGCCGCTATCCATGCCACGCAGCAAAACTGGGCAGAATGCGCGCGCTGCGCCGAACGCGCCCTGGAACACGGAAGCACCACAGCCCTGCGGCTGCGCGTTCAGGCTGCCCTGGGGATGGGAGATGGGCATGCAGCCCGATTGCGCGCTATCCAATTGACCCGGCAAATTCCGCAAGACCCCGAAGCCTGGTACCTGCTGGCACAGGCGCATCGGCTGCGGGAGCGCCCTGACCTTATGCTCGAAGCCATCCAGAAGGCACTTGCGTTGCGCCCCGAAGCCCCGCTGGATTGGCACCTCTTGCATATCGAAGCCCTGGCCAGCGCCAAAGATAGCCAGACCGCCTTGCGCATCGCGCTGCCTCTGGTACAGCGTTTCCCCGAATCGGAAGACCTGTTGCATCTGGCCATCACATTGGCGCAGCAATCCGGTGCGTTGGAACAGGTTCTCACCCTGGCGCAAAACGCCTTACAAAGCACGGCTTCTTTTTCAGAGGCTCTGCGTGCAGAATTACACCTCGCTGCCGGGCAGGTGCTGCATCGGCGCGGACAACTTGACCAGGCCGTGTATCATCTCACCCAGGCGGTAGAGCACCGCCCGGAATCACCCGAAATCTGGCTGGCTTTGGGTCAGGCCTACGAAACCCGGCGTGAATACCACCGCGCCGCGCAGGCCTACGAGCAGGCCTGCGCTCTCTCCCCAGACGATGCCTTGCCTTACGAGCGCGCCGGGCTGTGCTACAAAGCGCTCAAAGACTACCCGCGCGCCGAGCGCGCCATTCGTCATGCCGTATCACTGGCACAAACCGACGTGCGTTTGCAACGCCTGCTTGCATCTCTGACCGCCTTGAATGTGGTACATCACGCCTGAGAAGACCTATGCGCACGCTTACCCGTGAACAAATACTCTCTCTGTCAGGGCTGGCGCTGCACCACCCCGACACCCTGCCGGCGGCACAGGACCTGGTGCTACAATGGCTGCGCACCTACCCCGGTGATTTGCAGGTACAGGCCGCTTATGCCCGCATCCTGCTGGCACGCGGGCAACCGGAGGCAGCCAGGCACATCGCCGCCCGCATCTCCCGCGCCGACCCGTGGGACGAGACCTTTTACCGCCTGCACATTCAGACCGCGGGGAACTCGCTTGCGGCGCAGGCAGCCAACGCCTGTCTACGCGCCCTGGATGCAGCGCCCTTCCCAGACATACCGCTGCCCGCCTGGGGTGCAGCCCTGGCACAAACCCGTGCTGCCTTACGCCGCGGCGACGTACAAGGTGCGCAGGAGGCATTTCAAGAGGCCGCCGCCGTGCTGTCTCACGTACCGCTGGCTGCCTGCATCCACTTGCAATTGCTGGGCGCACAATTCCCATCATCCGATGACGAAGCACATTGCGCCCTGCCGATTACGCCCCCGGTACAGCACGCCCTGCAGCAACACTATGCCCGCTGGCCAGATTGTCTGCCCCTGGCATTGTGGTATGCCGAACAAAAACTGGCCTGCGGGCAGGAGGCAGGCGCGGTTGCCATTTTGCATCGCTGCGCCACACAGGATGTCGGCGGACAAACCCCCAAGCGGATATGGGGAGAACAGCACCCTTACAAGGCACTGTGGCCTTCAGCATTGTCTCTTCCCCTGGAGATTGCTCTGCCGGCTGCCTTGAACGCTTCGTTGGGGTGGAATCAACTTCCCAAAGCAGAAAATCTGCCCTTTGGGGAGCAGGCCGCCCCCTCATCGGGAGAGAAGGCCCCTCCACAAGCGGCAACCACCCCAAAGGGAGGGGTTCCCTCACCGCGCGCCCTTCCAGGCAAACGGAATTTTCTGCATCCTCGCGAGCATGTCTATGTCTTGCTGACCACCCAACGCGGCCTGGAAGCCCAATACGGGGCGCCTCAGTCTCGGCGTGTGCTGGCGGCTCTGCAACGGTTGGAGCATACGCTGCAGGCGCATTTCCGCGGCGGGGCACTGCTGCTGGTGGTCGATTCTGCACAGAGCATGGCGCGCCTGGGGTTGCCTCCCGCTACCCCAGATGACGCCTGGAGCATCAAACTCACCCTGCAGGATGTCCGCGAACATCTGCGCACCCGCGGGAAGGACATCGGGGCTTTGCTCATTGCAGGCGGGCCGCAGGTAGTTCCCTTTCATCACCTCCCCAACCCGGTATCCGATGATGACCCTCACATCCCGACAGACGCGCCCTACGCCAGTCTGAATGCGGATTTCTTCGCCTGGGAATGGCCAACAGGTCGCCTGCCGGGAGATGCCACGCGACGGGCGAGCGTGTTGATTGCGCAAATCGAGGCGTTACACGACCGCTATGCGCAGCCCCCCAGCCGTGGGACGTGGTTATGGGAGATGATACGCCAGTGGCAGCGCCGTTTGCGCACCGTCACACAAGAGGAGCCAATGGCGATGGGGTATACCGCCGCAATCTGGTGGCGGGCCTCCCTGGAGGTGCTGAGTCCGATTGGCTCTGCCACCGACCTGTTAGCCTCCCCCCCTATCCTGTCCAGCAATTTCATTGGCAGCGGGCTGGCCCAGGCGCGCGCAGGGTATTTCAATCTGCATGGACGGGTGGACGCGCCAGAATGGTTTGGGCAATGTGACCCGCGGAGGGAATGTGCAGAGGATTTTCCCGTTGCCTTACGCCCGCAAGATGTCTCCCGGCTGGGCGGTATGCCGCGGGTTGTGCTCAGCGAAGCCTGTTACGGGGCACATCTCGAGGGACGCGCCCTGGAGGATAGTGTGGCCTTGCAATTTCTGGCGCATGGGGCGCACGCGCTCATTGGCTCCACAACGCTGGCGTACGGCGCAATCAGCAATCAACTGATTGCCGCGGATTTGCTCTCTGAACGCTTTTGGCGCGCGTTACAGCGCGGGCTGCCTGCCGGTGAGGCGCTCCAGGCAGCACGGCTTGCCATGGCTGCTGAGTTGAAGCGCCGTCAGGGGGTACTGGATGCCGAAGACCGCAAAGCGCTGATGTCGTTTGTCTTGCTGGGAGACCCCATGGCACAGGTTTTTCCGCAGATGCGCTGGCGCAGGGCTAAAAGCGTCTCTTCGCCCGTGGAGGTGCCATCGCTGCATGACGGAGAGGCTGCCGGGGAAATGTTATCGGATGAGGCGGTGATGCAGGTAAAACAAATGATGCGCCAATATCTGCCCGGTATGCGCAATGCCGATTGGAGTTTGCGCTCCGAGGAGGGCCATTTGCACGCCAAAAGCAGCACCGCGAGTGCGCGGCGCAAGGTTCTCATTTTTCGCAAGGCGTTACCTGGAGCACAGCAACGCCAGTACGTGCGTGTAACATTGGATGAGCACGAACGCGTTACGCGCCTGGCAGTTTCCCGGTGAGGAAACATTGCCAGAATGCAGGTTGATGCCGATAAAAAACAGGCCGGTCTTGTCAGACCGGCCTGCGCTTTCTCCAAGTATCTATAGGTTCTAAGGGGTTTTCGTGGCAACAGGGGTAATGATGAGTGTGGGCGTAGCGGGCGGTGAGGTAGCCGTGGCACCAGGCAAGGTCGCCGTAGGTGTGGGGGCTGGTGTATCTGTGGGGAGAGGGGTATCTGTTGGTACAGGTGTATCGCTGGGTGTGGGGGTAGCACTTGGCAGCGGCGTGAAAGAGGGGGAAGGCGTCACCGTAGGCGAAGGCGATGGTACGCTTTGCGTAGGGGTGACGGTTGGGGTTTCTGTAGGCGTGGGAGGCAATGGAGTAAAGGTAGCCGTTGGATACACCACAGGCGTCGCAGAAGGATACCATTGCTGGAAAGGCGTAGGGGTAGGCGGGGGGGGCGTGTCGGTTGGTACTGGCGTATCCGTGGGGGATGGGATAGGCGTCTCTGTAGGCCTGGGAGGCAGGGGAGTAGGTGTCTCGGTGAAATGAGAGGAGATAACCTGGGTTCCCTGGCTACCGAAAAGCACAAAACCCTGCGGCTGGGTCGGAGTTGGGCTGTGACGGCCAAACAACATGGCCGAAACAGGGGTCCAATCGAAGAAATACAACCCTACCACAAGGGTAATCAGCAAAGCAGAGGCGCTCAGCCACATCATGAGTGTGGCTGCCCGTTTCCGGGATTCCGGGTCCAGGTTAGAGCGCGGTTGGGCAACCTGCCGACGCGCTTCCAGTGCGGCACGTTGAAAAATTTTGCAACGGGTATAGGCAGGAGTCAGGCAATAGCCACTCTGATGAGATGCTTCGATGGCATGGGGTTCGCTCAACCGGAAACAATAATTCGATTCGCTGGGAAAAGCGTAACAGGTTTCCGGGTCGTTTTCCAACCCCAGGTAGGGACAACGCGGGCTTGACACAAAACACCTTCCTGGAAAAAAGATAACTACAACACCGGTATTATACCCTGTGATAACAGGACAAAATTGCAAATGTGAGGCAGTGGCTGGATATCAACTGCTTTGCATCCTGCGGGAGACACTAAAACGTCGTTGGGGAATCGCGGCATAATCTGGCACAACGGGGCACAGATACCATTCTTTCGTGCTCCCCATGCCGGGCGCTTATTGTATCGTTTGACCGTCTACGTAATCCAGGGTAAGCAGGGAAAAGACATTGG
>DAOTWV010000388.1:0-1653 GCA_034435695.1 Anaerolineales bacterium
CGCGGCTCACCAGGGTGGCGAACTCGGCCACTTCGGGGTCATCACCCAGCAGGGAGGCGATGCGGTACACGTGGGAGAGCAAAATTTCCGGGCTGGTATCCAGCGCCCAGGGTTCATGGCGCAGCATGGCCGCGTATTGGGCGGCCAGCACGGCCAGTTGATAGCGCGGCGCGGCCTGCTCGAAACTGGCATCCAGGTCCCAGGTGTTGAAATTGCCGTTGATTTCGGTCGCCTGATAGGTGTCGGGGTCCTGCCAGCGCAGTTGCACGGTGGCGATGCGCCCTTCGGCGTTGGGGCGCAGCACCACACTGTACAGGGCAGTCACGCTGTGCCCGGCGCCGATTTCGCCGGCATCCACGCTGTCGTTGCGGAAGTCCTGGTCGGCGATATCGCGGTTCTCGTAGCCCATCAGGCGGTAGTAGGCCACCACATCGGGGTTGAAATCCACCTGCACTTTGGCATCCAGCGCAATCACCTGCAGGGTAGAAGTCAGGTCGTCCACGAACAACTTGCGGGCTTCGTCCAGCGTGTCCACGTAGGCGTAATTGCCGTTCCCGTTGTCGGCCAGTTGCTCCATGAGCACATCGTTGAAGTTGCCCATCCCGAAGCCGACGGTGGTCAGGGTGATGCCCTCCTCGACGTAGCCGCGTACCGTCCTCAGGATGGCCTCCGGCCCGGTTTGCCCGACGTTGGCGACCCCATCGGAGCACAGGATGACCCGGTTGATGGCACCCGGCCGATAGGCCTGCATGGCGAGTTGATAGCCCAGTTGCAGGCCGGCCTCGGCGTTGGTGGCGCCCTCGGTTTGCAGGCTGTAGATGGCGTTCAGGATGGTGGTGCGGTCTTCGCCGCTGGTGGGCGGCAGCACGACGCGCGCCTGGGAGCCGTACACCACGATGGCGACGCTGTCATCCGGGCGCAGGCGGTCTACCAGCAGTTGCAGAGAGCGTTTGACCAGCCCCAGGCGGTTCTCGCGTGCCATCGAGCCGGAGACGTCAATCACGAAAGTCAGGGATGCCGGTTTGCGGGCGTATTCGGGCACCTGATAACCCTGGATGCCGACTCGCAGGACGACCGCATCCGGCTCGAAGGGGGAGGGCGCGCCGTCGGCGTAGATGCCGAAGGCCACGTCCGGCGGGGTGGGGTAGCCCATATCGAAGTAGTTGACGAATTCTTCGATGCGCACGGCCTCTGCCGGCGGGACGATGCCGTCGTTGACGTAGTTGCGGGCGATGCTGTAGGAGGCGGTATCCACATCCAGTGCGAAGGTGGACAGGTGGTCGTTCTGGGTGTTGACGTAGGGGTTGGTGCCGTAATCCTGGAAGTACATGGCCTCCGGCGTAGCGGGGGGCATCATCCCTTCACTGGGGGCGAGGGGGGCGGTGGCCGCGGCGGTGGGCATGGGCAGGGGAGCACTGTATCCCTCAGGGGCGGCTACTTCTCCGGCAAGTTGTTCGACGGTGATGCTTTGTCCTTCTTTTGCGACAGGTACGGTAGCGACGACTTTTTCCGGTTCGGCGGCGCGCGGTGCGCAGGCGCTCAGCAAGAGGAGGAAGAAGATGAAGGCGAGGGGGAATTTTTTGGTGTTCATGGGGGTCTCCTGGGAAAACGGGTAAGTTTGAAAGTGGGATAGTGGCTCGATGATGTCACATT
>DAOTWV010000389.1:0-15075 GCA_034435695.1 Anaerolineales bacterium
CAATCCGGCTAGCGCCAGGCAGTCGGGTTTACCCGACTTTGGTGTCCTCAGCCGGGGAATTGATTCCCCGGCGGGTGGGCTGAGCAGTTACACGGATTCTTTGCAAAAGCCAACGAACATCTGCGTAAAGCAGGACAACTGACCAGCAGTTGTCCTACATTTGTCTTGCTCAACGCTTTTTGCGGCTGAACCCCAGGATGAGCGCGCCCAGCAGGAGCGCACCGCCGACCAGGTAGGGCCACCAGGGGGACGGCTGGTACGGCGTCCCTGCACCGCCGGGGGCGGCTGGCAGGTAGGTGGTGGTCTCTCCGCTCTGGGGGGTGGGCTGCGGGGCAGGGTTGCTGTGGACGAAGACGGCGGTGGTGCGCCCAGGAATGGTGAAGGTCTGCGTTGCCGGGTCGAAGGCGGCCTGCCGGGCGACGGGGTCGGGGCCATCGGCCAGCAGGGGGTGCAGGGATAACCCATCCATAGCGGAATCCGCCGGAAGGGTGAAGGTAACTTCCCCAGGGGCGGCGTTGAACAATACGAAGATGCGGTCGTACTGCGGGTCGAGGCGCGCCTGCGGGTCATCCGTCAACTGCATCACAATCAGGCCGGGGATTTGCTGCGGGCCGGTGTTCAGGAAGCGTACCCGCTGGATGACCTGTTCTGCCGTCTGCAGGCGGAAGAGCGGCGAGGATTTGCGGATTTGCAGGGCGGTCTCGAAGTGTGCCAGGGAAAACTGCATGTCTTCGGGCGCGGGTTTGAGCGCCGGGTTGGCGAGCAGTTGCGCCATTAACTCCCAGTTGCTGCCGTTTTTGTCTTTGGGCGGCAGGCCGTGCCCCCAGTTGTTGTCCTGGTAAGTCCAGTCGAGGGCGTTGAACCAGTCGCCGGAGTCGTAACTGTCGCGGTCGAGGGATTTGGAGCGCAGGATTTCACTGCCGGCGTGGAAGAAGGGCACGCCCTGGGCGTAGGCCACCAGGTCGAGCGCCAGGTTTTGCATGCGGACGCGTTCCTGCATGGACAGGGCCAGGGGCGCTTTGTACTGGATGGCGTCGAAGAGGGTCTCGTTGTCGTGCGCGGAGACGTAGACCACGTTTTCCTGCGGGTCTTGCGCATAGCCAGCGGGCTGGCCGTTGTAGTTGATTTGCGCGCCGGTGACGGGGTTGCCTTCGGCGTTGATGAAGGGGTAATCGGCCAGGTTGCCCGCCAGGGAGACGCGAATCTGGTCTTGCAGGTCGAGCAGCAGGGCTTTCTGGCTGTTTTCGGGCAGGTCGCTGGCTTCGTTGGGGGCGGTGTACAGGCCGGTGACGAAGCCCTGGATTTGCGGCGGCTGGAAGGGGTTGCCGCCCCGCGCCGCGTCGCGCAGGCGGTCGTTGAAGGTGCCGATGCCTGTCCCGGCCATGTTGGCCTGGGTGGCGTTCACGCCGCGCGCGTTGTTGGCGACTTCGCCGAAATCCCAGCCTTCGCCGTAGAGGTAGGGGGTGGCCCCCACCCCCGGCCCCTCCTCCATAGGGGGAGGGGTGATGTTTAGGGCGGTCTGGACGGCCAGCATGTCGGCTTTCATGTGGTGCCCCATCAGGTCGAAGCGGAAGCCGTCCACGTGGTAGGCGCGGCTCCATAGCAGGACGGAATCGCGCATCAGTTTGCCCATCATGGCGTGTTCGGTGGCGGTGTTGGCGCAACAGGTGCTGCTGGCGACGTTGCCGTTGGCGTCCAGGCGGTGGTAGTAGCCGGGGACGATTTTATCCAGCACGGATTTTTCGCTCAGGCCGCTGGCGTTGGTGTGGTTGTAGACCACGTCCATGACGACGCGCAGTCCCATCTGGTGCAGGGCGGCCACCATCTGGCGGAATTCCAGGATGCGGGTTGTGCCTTCGGGGTTGGTGCTGTAACTGCCTTCGGGGGCGTTGTAGTGGTAGGGGTCGTAGCCCCAGTTGTAGCCGTCTGCGCCGCGCGTTTGGGCGACGAAGGCCTGCTGCTGGTCGCTATCGGGCGGCAGGGCGGCCAGGGCGGCGAAGTCCGTTTCAGGCCAGGTGCTGCGGTCTTCGTTGATGGTGGCGATGTCGAAGGCGGGCAGCAGGTGGATGTGGGTCACGCCCGCGGCGGCCAGGCGTTTGAGGTGGCGCACGCCGTAACTATCGGGCAGGGTGAAGGCCAGGTAGGTGCCGCGCAGTTCGGGGGGCACGCTGGGGTCGCGGGCGCTGAAATCCCGGATGTGCAGTTCGTAGAGCACGATGTCTTCCGGGGGCAGGGGCGGCAGGGCGTCTGCCTGCCAGTTCGCGGGCTGCAGCGCGGGGTCGTCCAGGTCGGCAATCAGGCTCCAGGTGGAATTCATGCTCAGCGCGACGGCGTAAGGGTCGGTGACCTGGGAGGTGACCACCTTGCCCTCTTGCCGCACGAAGACGGAGACTTCGTAGCGGTAGTACATGCCTTTCCAGGACGGGTCGCCGGTGATGCTCCAGATGCCGGTGGCGGGGTCGAGGGTCATTTCCCGCACCCCCGGCCCCTCTCCCTCAGGGAGAGGGGAGAGGAGTAGGCGGACGCGCTTTGCGGTGGGCGCCCATACCCGCAGGGTGGGGGTGTCGCCATTCCAGACCAGGCCCAAAGGTTCGTCGTTGGCGTACAGGTCATCGAGCACGCCGGGGATTTGCAGCCCGGTTGCGCCCAGCACCTGCCCGTTGGGGGCTACCACCTGGATGGCAATCTGTCCTTTCAGGATTTCGGGCACCTGGGGGAGGACGTCATCGGGCACTTTGAGCAGCACGGCGGTCGCCAGGTGCGGCCATTTTGCGGCCAGGTCTTTGGGCAGGTTGTCGTCCACGAATTCCAGTTGGATTTGCTGGCCGCCCTGCAGGCCCTGTTGGGTGACTTCGATGCCGCCTTCGGGGGCGTGGAACAGGGTGAAGACGGCTTTCTTGCCGTAGGGAACCGGCCAGGCGATGTACTGGCGCGTCAACCAGTGCGCCTGGGCTTTGTTTTTGATGTCACCCACGCCGGCGACGAGCAAGGCCTGTTTGGCGCTTTCGGGGTCGGGGAATTGCTCCCCGCTGCCCTGGATGAGGTAGATTTCGCGTCCCACTTCGTTGAAGTTCATGGTCTGGTCGGGGCCGGGGTCTTTTTCGTCCCCCCGGTGGACGATGTAGTTCAGGTGGTCGGCATCCGCGTTGACTTCCACCACCCAGTAGATGCCGTACGCATCCTGCCCGGTGGGGAGCAGCGGGCTGCCCCAGGTGACCACCCCCTCCAGGGGAGTCGGCCCCCAGACGTGCAGGCCGAAGCCGTCGTAGTCTTCGGCGGTGCGGCGGTAGTGGATGACCACGTGGGTGTCGTCGGGGGGCGGGGCGGGCTGCAGGGAGACGGCAATCGCTTCCAGGGCGGCCTCGGCGCTGGGGTGCTGGTCGGCGCGCCCCTGGGTGAGGTAGATTTCGCAGCCCGCCTCGGCAAAGGTGAGGGTCTGGTCAGGGCCGGGGTCTTTGGTATCGCCGTTGTGGACGATGTAGTTGACGCTTTCGGCACCTTCGTCGAGGGGAATGACCCAATAGATGCCGAAATCGTCCTGCCCGGCAGGTTTGAGCGGTTCCTGCCAGGTGACCTGGCCTTCGAGGGGCGTCGCGCCCCACACGTGCAGTCCCCAGCCGTCGTAATCGGCGTTGCGGCGGTGGTAGTGGATGACGGCCTGCGTACAGGTGGTCTGCGCGGCGGCGGGAGCCGGCATGCCCACCAGGGAGAGGAGGATGGATGTCAGGATGAGGAGGGTCAGGGTTTTGAAGCGTTTCATGGCGGTGTGATTGGGTTTGGGGTTGGTTGTGATTGGAGAATTGTATCGCAATTTTGGAGGTGTGCCCTCACTATCCCATCTGGGGGGCACTAAAGATACGTTGGTCAGTAGAACGCTGATAACGCTGGTGCCGCTGATATCCGCTGGTCGTGTTGCTTTTCGTCGCTTCGTTGACCGTATCTGCGAGAATCTGCGGTATCTGCGTTCCGTTGTGCCAGGCCATACCGCAACGTTTTAGTGCTCCCTGCCGGGCATCATCGCCATCCGAGCCCCGCCTCTCCGGCGGGATGGCACACCAAAACCTCTTGCCTGCCCCCCGCCCGCGGCGCGGCTTGACAAATACCTTCGTGTGGCTTAAACTCAAAGCACTATGACGCACATTTTCCCCGCCCGCTTCTCCTCCATGGTCATGCGCAGCCCGTAATGGGCAGCCTGGAGATGAAGCGCGGCAGGAAGCCGTATGCCTTTCGTTTGCCCCCAGGCTGCCTCTCACAGGCAGCCTTTTTACGTCCATTCGCTATTTTCTCACGAAATCAGGAGATTGCTTCATGCCAGACCGTGAAAACATCCTTGTGGCCGTTGCCTGGCCGTATGCCAATGCCCGCATTCATGCCGGTAACCTGACCGGTGCATACCTGCCAGCCGATATTTTCGCCCGCTACCACCGCCTGAAGGGCAACCGTGTGCTGATGGTTTCCGGCTCCGACGCACATGGCACCCCCGTTACCGTGCGTGCCGATGCCGAGGGCGTCACGCCCTACGATGTGTACCGCCGCTTCCATGAGGGTTTTCTGGAAGTGTTTCAAAAGACTGGCCTGCATTATGACCTGTTCACCACCACGCATACCCGCAACCACTTTCAGGTTTCGCAGGCCATTTTCACTGCCTTGCACGATAACGGCTACCTGTACACACAAAAGCAGCAGCAGTGGTATGCTCCTTCCCAAAAGCGTTTCCTACCCGACAGGTATGTAGAGGGCACCTGTTACATTTGCGGCTATGAAAACGCCCGCGGCGACCAGTGCGATGGCTGCGGGAATTTGCTGGATGCCACCCAACTGATTAATCCGCGCTCTAAAATCGATGGCTCCACCCCTGAATTGCGCGAAACCGAGCACTTCTACCTGGATTTGGGCAAACTGCAAGACGAGGTGGTAGCCTTCCTGAAGGCGCGGGAATCCTATTGGCGCCCGAATGTGCTGCGACAATCCCTGGGGCAGATTCTGGCCGAAGGGCTGCGCGGCCGCCCCATTACCCGCGACCTTTCCTGGGGGATTGAAGTCCCCGTGGAAGGCTGGGAGGAGAAGCGCCTGTACGTGTGGTTCGAGGCCGTCATTGGGTACCTCTCTGCTCCCATCGAGTGGTCTCGCATCATCGGGCAGCCGGATGCCTGGCAAGAGTGGTGGTTCAACCCCGATGCCAAAACCTACTATTTCATCGGCAAAGATAACATCCCCTTCCATGCCGTCATCTGGCCGGCGCAGTTGCGCGGTGCCGGTGAACGTTTTGGCGAGATTTTCGCTGGCGTGCAGGGCAAGGAACTCACCCTGCCTTACGACGTGCCAGCCAACGAGTTCATGAACCTGGAGGGCAAGAAAATCTCCGGCAGCCGCAATTGGGTGGTGGATGTGCTTGATTTCCTCGAACGGTATGACCCCGACCCCTTGCGCTATTACCTGACGGTCAACATGCCCGAAAGCAAAGATACCGATTGGGATTGGGAAGACTTCTACAACCGCAACAATGGCGAACTGGTGGCCACCTGGGGTAACCTGGCAAACCGCGTGCTCTCCTTCGCCTACAAACACTGGGAAGGCCACGTTCCTGACCCCGGCGAACTGCGTGCGGTGGATAAGGAAATTCTGGCAAAGGTCGAGGCCGGCTTCCAGCGTGTCGGTGAGCGGTTGGAGAAGGTGCAGTTGCGCGCGGCCTTGCAGGAGGCTATGCGTCTGGCAAGCGAAGTCAACAAGTACCTGGACGCTACCGGCCCGTGGTTTGAAATCAAGCAGGACAAAGCCCAGGCCGCCAAGACGATGTACACCGCCCTGCGTTGCGTGGATTCGCTCAAGGTGTTGTTCTCTCCCTTCCTGCCTTTCACCAGCGAGAAATTGCATACCTACCTGGGGTATGAGAAGCCGCTGTTTGGTTCGCAGGTCGTCGAAACCTGGGAAGACGACCTGGGGGAACACACTGCCCTGCGCTATGTCCCCGGAGAGGCCAGCGGGCATTGGCAGCCCAGCAACTTGCAGCCGGGGCACGCTTTCCAGAAGCCCAAACCGTTGTTCCGCAAACTGGACCATGCCATTGTGGAGGCAGAACGCGCCCGGCTGGGCAAATAATGCCGATGTTTGTGCCGCTCCTCATCTCTGAGATGCCCCTGAAAAAACAAGCCCCTGACCATTGGTCAGGGGCTTTTGCTACACATGCGTGGCTACCGTAGATTGACGACCTGATAATCGCCCAGGGCACGCAGCAGGTCTTCCACGCGCAGGATGACGGCCACGCCCCGTTCTCCAGAGCCGCATGAGATTTCCTCCTGCGCAAGCACACTGGCATCTACCAGTACCGGGAGGGGGGTCTTCAGCCCTAACGGGCCGACTGCGCCGACACGGTACCCGGTGACCTCCAGGACTTCTGCTGGTGTGGCCATGGTCAGACGCGATTGCCCCAGATGCCTGCGCAGCGCCGGCCAGGAGAGTTGCTCTGGGCCTGCGGCCAGCACCAGCACGTACGATTCCTTACCGGTGCGGAAGAGGATGCTACGCACGATTTGTCGCGGCGATTGCCCGCGGGCTGCGGCGGCTTCTTCCAGCGAGGTTATCGGCCTGGTGTGGCGAAAGACGCGATGCGGAATGCCCATTGCTTGCAGGGCGCGGGCTACAGGGGGATTATGTGTCATGTATCACGTATCACGTACCACGTGTCAGGGGACAGGTGCGAAGTGCGGGGCCGCTGGCCGAGTAGCGCAGCGTATCGAGGCCATGCGGCATCGTCCACCGTCAATCCCCATACCCATTGGGATGTGCCAGATGCCATTTCCAGGCGCTTTCGATGATGTCTTTCAGGTTGGTGAAGCGTGGCTGCCAGCCCAGTTCGCGGCGGATGGTCTCACTGCTGGCGACCAGTACGTCCGGGTCGCCGGGGCGGCGCGCCCCAACTTCGGCAGGGATGGGATGGCCGGTCACTTCCCGCGCTGTTTCGATGACTTCCTTCACCGAAAAGCCCTTGCCGTTGCCCAGGTTGTAGCGCCGGCTGCCCCTGTCCAGGGCGTGCAATGCCAGAATGTGTGCCTGCGCGAGGTCGAGCACGTGGATGTAGTCGCGCACGCAGGTGCCGTCCGGGGTGGGGTAATCATCCCCGAAGATGGTAACTTTTTCGCGTTTGCCCTGGGCAACCTGCAAGACGATGGGAATGAGGTGCAGTTCGGGGTGATGGTCTTCGCCGCGCTCCTCGGAGGCTCCGCAGGCGTTGAAGTAACGCAGGGCGGCGTAACGCATGCCGTAGATGCGCTCCATCCAGTGCAGCATGCGTTCCAGGATGTGCTTGGATTCGCCGTAAGGGCTGCCGGGGACGATGCGCTCGTTTTCGTCGATGGGCATGCGCTCCGGGTCATCGAACAGGTTGGCAGTCGAGGAGAGGATGAAGCGCTTGACCCCGTGCTCCACCATGCTTTGCAGCAGGTTCAGGCCGCAAATCACGTTTTCTCCCAGGTAGAGAAACGGCTGCTGCATGGATTCGCCCACCAGGGTCTTCGAGGCAAAGTGCATTACGGCGTCTGGTTTGTGTTCTTCCAGCACGGCATCGATGGCGGAACGCTCGCGTAAATCGCCCTGCACGAAAGTTGCTTTGGGGTGGACGGCGGCGCGGTGTCCCTGGGAGAGGTTATCGAAGACGACGACCGACTCCCCGGCCTTGACCAATTCTTCGGTGACGATACTTCCGATATATCCGGCTCCGCCGGTGACGAGAATTTTCATGGCTGCTCCTGGAGGTAGTTAACCTGCATTGCGGATAAGAAATTTTGGACATGCCGCCGGTGGTGCATATGCAACAAAACGTGCTGCCGGGTAGTGCGAGGGCATTGTCCTTGCACTACCCCCTACACATTTGGGGGACAGGAACCCCTGCGTATCCGCAACTCAGGTTAGTTACATTGGTTGTATTAGTCTGACTGGCTGCACGTCGTACTTCGCACGGCTCCCTGTCCTGTCGTCCATCGTCTGTGGTCTGTCGTCTAGTCCTCCAAATAGGGAACGTACTCTGCCCGCGCCAGGCCCTGTTCCACGGCTTTTGCGGCTACGGCGTGTGCCACGGCTTCATGGACGGATTTCTTGAGCGGATTGGGTGCCAGTTCTCCTTCAGGGGTTAGCGATGCCAGAGTCTCAGCGGCGGTCAGGTACATTTCGTCGCTTACGTAAGGCACAAAGGTGTCAATAGCCCCGCGTAAGATACCGGGGAACCCCAGGACGTTGTTGACAGATTTTCCGTCTGCGGCAAAAGCCGCACCAGCGGCCAGCGCCGCCTCTGGTTCGATTTCGGGGTTGGGGTTGGAAAGCGCCAGGATGATTTGCCCCTTGCGTACCATCTCTGGTTTGATGAGGCCGGCCACTCCTGTGGTAGCAATCACGATATCGGCCTGTGCCATGATTTCTTCCAGCGTGGAGGGGACGCCGCCATGCTGCGATAATCGTTGCAGGGCTTCCTCCGAAAGGTCGGCACCCAAAACCGGATTGCCGGTGTATTTCATCAGCATGCGAGCGGTAGCCATGCCGGCTGCCCCCAGGCCGATTTGCCCGATGCGCACATCACGAAGGTTCACCCCCTGGGAGCGGGCTGCCACCATCAGGGCGGCGGTGGTCACCACTGCGGTTCCATGCTGGTCATCGTGAATGACGGGGATATCGAGCATTTCTTGCAGGCGGGTTTCAATCTCAAAGCAGCGCGGTGCAGAGATATCCTCCAACTGGATGGCGGCAAAAGTCGGAGCGATGTTGGCTACCGTGGCTACGATTTCATCAGGGTCTTTGGTATCCAGCAGAATGGGCACCCCGGAAAGCCCGACCAGCGTTTCCATCAGCATGGCCTTGCCCTCCATGACGGGCATGCCCGCCAGTGGCCCGATGTCCCCTAGCCCCAGAATGGCTGTGCCATCGGTAACGATGGCTACCAGATGGCTGGTTACGGTGTAACGGCGCGCCAGGGAAGGGTCTCGGGCGATTTGCAGGCACACCTCAGCCACGCCGGGGGTATATACTCGCCGCAGGGTGGCCAGCGAATCGATTTTGTAGCGGCTGCGAATGGCGATTTTCCCTTTCTGATGCAGTTCCAGCACTTCGTCTCGCACCTCCAGCACCTGGGTTCCAGGGTTGGCGTGCATGGCGGCGATGATATTGTCCAGTTGGGTGTGGTCATCAGCGAAAACGGTGATGTCGCGTACGATGTTGTGCAGCCCTTCTTTGATGATGCGGATTTCGCCGATGGAGCCACCTTCAAGCGAAACAGCCGTCAACAGGCGTGCCAGCGTGCCGCGAGATAACGAATTGCGGCAGCGTACAGTGCGCATGAGTTTTTGTTCCCAGGGCATAGGTCCTCCTGAAATCGTGAAAAATCGAAAATTGGGTATCTATGAGTGCAGTTGCGTGGATATTGTGTTTGTCGGAGTGCCTGGGGCAGGAGCCTCCGAAGAGGAATGGTCATTGGTCGTTTTCGATGGTATCTCATCGAGCGCTGCATGGAATTGGCTGATGAGTTTCTTGAGCGACGGGAGAACAAATTCCTGGCTGGACAGGCCGTGTTTCTCCAGGGAATGCCGGCTTCTGGTGCGCACGCTTTCGAGTGTGCGCGGGTGATTGGCTGCTGTTTGCCATGCCAGGGCGGCGGTTTCCCTATCGCCTACGGCAGCCGCCAGGGTTCCCACGTTAATCACCAGTTCCATCGCCAGGGGAATAGCGTTGATTTTCTGGCAGATGTATAGACCGCGTTGCAACTGTTGCCAGGCTTCCTGGTATTTGCCCATGGCAATCAGCACTTTGCCGAGAGAATCCAGCACAGAGGCCAGTAATGCCTGTCCCTCTACCTTTTCTGCCATCACCAGACAATCTTCCAGATAGGTGAGCGCCTCACTGTATGCACCGCGTTCATAGGCCACATTCCCCAGGTTGTTGAGCATGGCTGTGATGCGTGTTTCGTCATTTTCCTGGCGGTAGTATTGCAATGCCTGCTTGAAATACTGTTCTGCGCTATCGAAGTCTCTCTGGTAGTACTGGATGATGGCAATTCGGGCCAGTGATTCCGCCAAAAAATCTGGGCGTCCCAAGTGTCTGGCTATTTCCAGACATTTTTCTCGTTGTTCCAGGACGGCCTGGTAAGCGCCCAGAGCAGTGTTTACGGAGGATAGTGTGTCTAGCAGGGTGTAGGTGTCTTCCAGTGTTCCTGTTTCCTCGAGGTAGGCTTTGCTTTGTTCCAGGTGTTGCAAGGCCGCCTCGTATAGTCCCAAATGATAGGCGTATTTGCCCATTGCCAGCAAGGTATGGGCATTCAAGAGGTACGCATCTGGTTGTATTTCTTCGTGCAAGTGTTCTTCGATGTATGTGTGCAGGTTGGTGAAAGTGGCGTATGCTTCCTGGAACCAGCCGTTGTGTTCGTAATAGTGGTGCAGCAAAGGCAGCATCTTGTCCAGTTGGCCGAAGCGCAGGCCTGCCAAAGCCCAATCCCAGGCCTGACGCAAATTATCCATTTCCATCGTAATGGCATCTTTTGATTGCTGGCGTGGTACGTGTTTCCATTGTCCCGCAACCTGCACGGCAAAATCGGTATAAAAATCAATGAAACTCTCCCGTAATTTTTCCAATTCGGCTGGTTCCGCCATTTCGGTAAGGAACTGGCTCAACAGGGGGTGACACTGATAGCGCTGATTGGGCAAACGCCACAAAAGGGCGCGCTGTACCAGCCCATCAAGGAAAAATATGGAGATATTGGCAATCTTCCGGGCGGCGCTGGTGGAAAAGGAGGCCGGGAAAATAGCCAGCCTGACCATTGTCCGTTGTTCGTATTCGGTGAGAATATCCCAAAGCGTAAGGAATGTGGTACGGATGCTGCTGTGTTGTGGCCGCGGGTGTTTGTTGTGTTGCAACACGAGCATCCCCAGACTCTTTTCCATACGTTCCTGGATTTCTTCCAGTGGCATGATGGGCATCCATGCCGCAATCATTTGCAGCGCCAGCGGCATACCGCCGCTCAGATGGCATAGCCGTACAATCAGGGGCTGATGTTCTGGCGTCACGGTATAGTCCGGAACTTGCTGCTGCAGGCAATGAGCGAGAAACTGTACTGCGGGGGCGTTGTGGAAACTTCGCAGGGTGTAATTCTGGGGTGGGAGGCGTAACCCCTGCAAGAAAATGCGCTGTTCCTCTGGTAAATTGAGTGGCAGGCGCGATGTGACCAAAATGTGTACCCCCTCAGTCTCCTGGAGCAATTTTTGCACATACGGCGCGCCACTGAGCAAGTGTTCGAAGTTGTCCAGCACCAGAAGAATGTGTTTGTCTTGCAAGGCAGCACAAACCGCGTCCTCCAGAGGCAGATGGTTCGTGATGGAGAGATTGAGCGTGTTGGCAATTTCCTCGGGAATGTGGCGGGAAGAGGTCACCCCATCCAGGGCCACAAAATACGCCCCATCCTGAAATTGCCCGCCTGTCTCCAGCAATATCTGCGTTGCCAGGCGGGTTTTTCCCGTGCCGCCAGGGGCTACCAGTGTAAGCAGACGCTCTCTAAGGAGCCGTTTTTTGAGTTGCGCAATGGTTTCGTGATGGCCTATGAAGGTGTTTTCCACCGCTGGGGCGACGACAGGATGTTCGGAAGGCAGAATGTCTTCCAGACTGAGATGGACAATGTCCTCCAGGTTGATGGCCCATTGCCCTTCTCCCAAAAAGGTCAACATCCCACTGGCTTGCAGATATTGCAGCACTGACAGGAAAAACCCCGGCTTGCCAGCGGTGATGTGGTGAAGCCACTGCACGAACCCTGCCGGAGGGTCCCATGCCAGAACTTGACGTAACCATGCCTGGGTTTGGAGCAAGGTGAGCGGAGAAAGCGTAATCTCCTCGCGCGGCGTAGCATTCCACGGGAAGCGATGTTTCCACACCGGCAGGTGGTGCGCAGTGTATACTACCCCCGTGGCCAAAGTTGTCGGGTGGTTAAACAGCCGTTCCAATAACGCCTGACTATACGTATCCAGGTAGTTCCAGTTACGCACCGTGATAAGCCAGCCCCTGGCGCGTTTCTCGCGTGCCAGAGATATCCATCCTTGCAGGTCTGTGATGTCCTCCCATTCTCCGGGAGGGGCGGAGATACCTGCAACCTGTGCTTCCAGGATGGCTCCGTAGGCCCGGTGTTGCATACCAGGAAGCGCATGCACTTGTAAGGTGAGGTATCCTTGCAGGCGCGCCAGCCGTTCGATGTTCCGCAGCAGAACATCCTCTCCCATGCCTTTTTCCCCCACCACTTGCAGCACGGCATGCTGTTGTGCCTGAAGGGTTTCCAGGAAACTTTGTGCCGTCTTGAGCGCCTCGTCGTGCCCAATCAAGCGGTCAGGCGGCGTAATGTGGTGCTGTTTGCCGGGAAGAGGCTGGTCGCTGGTAATGATGCGCCCGCGTCCCTGGCGTTTGGCAATGTAATGCCTCTTATCGGCAACCGCGAAAAGCGTCTCGATATCCTCGCCATCCGTTGGAAAGGTGGCCGTGCCGCCGCTGATGCCCAGGGTGAGCGGCGGCTGGATGTTTTCGAAAGGCTGGGTTTCCAGCGAATGCAGCAAGCGCCGGCACAGGTGGGGCACCTGGTGCGCCCCCGTGCCCGGCATCAAGAGCACAAACTCGTCCCCCCCGTAACGGAAGAGCAGGTCACCCTTGCGTGTGAGCGCCCTCATGCGCTGCGCCAGTCCCTTGAGCGCCTCATCGCCCGCCGCGTGCCCAAAGGCGTCGTTGATGCTTTTGAAGTAGTCCACATCCAGCATCAGAATGCTCAAGTGGGTACCCAAACGACGCGCCTGGGCTAATTCTTCTTCCATGCGCGCCTGTAATATGCCCCGGGTGTACGCACCGGTAAGCGGGTCGCGACCTTCGTTTTCCATAGAGTGAATTATACTTGATGATGCAGGCGCAGGCATTGCCTTTGTCTGCCCGGTAACGTCTTTCGACACACAGGAGGTATGCCAATGACTTTTTCCATTGTCGCCCACGACCCGGAAGCACAGGCCTGGGGTATCGCCGTGGCTTCCAAATTCCCGGCCGTAGGGGCGGTGGTGCCCTGGGCGCAAGCCGGCGCGGGCGCTGTCGCCACCCAGTCTTATGCCAACACGTCCTTCGGGCCGCGCGGCCTGGAGATGTTGGCCTCCGGTCTGAGTGCCGAAGAAACCCTCGAACGTCTGCTGGCGGATGACCCGGAGCGCGAGAAACGCCAGGTGGGCGTGGTGGATTCCCGCGGGGGCGCGGCCACCTTTACGGGGGCGGAATGTCACCCCTGGGCTGGCGGACGCACCGGGGATTTCTTCGCCGCCCAGGGGAATATCCTGACCGGCCCCGAGGTGGTCGCGGCGCTCTCCGAGACTTTCCTCACCACCCAGGGAGACCTGCCCCGCCGCCTGTACGCCGCACTTCTGGCCGCCGACCGCGCCGGCGGCGACCGCCGCGGCCGTCAGAGCGCGGCCATCTACGTCGTCAAGCCGCACGGCGGTTACGGCGGCTTCATCGACCGCTGGATTGACTACCGCGTGGACGACCACCCCGACCCGGTTGCCCGCCTGGGGGAGTTGCTGGAAATGCACGCACTGTACTTTGGCGAAAGTCCCCCCGAAGAACGCCTGCCGCTGGAAGGCGAAACCCTGCGCAGCCTGCAGGCCGCCATGCAGAAGGCCGGGCATTACGACGGCGCCCTGCATGCCCAAATGGATGCCCCCACCCGCCGCGCCCTGGATGCCTTCATCGGCAGCGAGAACTTCGAGGAGCGCTGCAACCTGCAGGAAGGCTGGATTGACCGTCCCGTCCTGGAATTCTTGCTGCGCCGTTTCGATGTCCACCCATGAACACAAGGGCGGGGTGCTTTCGAAGCATCCCGCCCGTTGGTTTCAATTGCCGCCCTGCTGGTTGACGTACAGCACCTGTGTGGGGTAGGCAAACTCGATGCCCTCTTCCTGAAAACGGCGGAAGATGCCCAGGTTGATGGCCTGCTGCCGGTCCATGTACACCACGTAATCGGGGTTTTCCACGTGGTACACCACCTCGTAAATCAGCGCAAAATCTCCCATGGATTTGAAGTGTGCCCGGTCGAAGGTGACGTCCTTTTGGGTGCTGATGACCTCCCGCACGATGTCCGGGATGCGCTCCAGTTTTTCTATCGGCGTCTCGTAGGTCACACCGATATCGAAGGCCACCCGCCGGCGCAGCATACGCTTGTAGTTGCGGATGCGGCTGTTGAGCAGGTCGGTGTTGGCAAAGACCATCTCCTCGCCCGACAAACTGCGCAGGCGGGTGCTCTTCAAGCCGATATTTTCCACCGTGCCGGCGTATTCGCCGCTGACGATGAAATCGCCAATCACGAAAGGCTTGTCCAGGGCGATGGTGAACGAGGCAAACAGGTCGCTGAAGATGCTTTGCAGCGCCAGCCCGACGGCCAGCCCGCCGATGCCCAGCCCGGCAATCAGGGAGGTGACGTGTACGCCGGGGATGTTATCCAACACCAGCAAGACCACCACGACCCACAGGAAGATGCGTCCCACCATGCCAAAAGCGCCGTAGGCCGTGGCGGAGGTGCCGTCTCCGCTTTCCATTTCCTTTTTGACCTGTGCCTGTACCCAGTGGGTGACGAGCACATTGCCCCAGCCGCCAAATTGCAGCCAGAAAGCGACTTTGAGCACCACCGACGGCCAGGGGGCGAGCAAAGGAGGCAAATCCAGCGCCAGACTGCCGGCATACACGGCTACGGCGAGCAGCACCCAGCGGGAAAACCCGCCCAGCAATTCGGCCAGCAAATCATCCCATCCGTAGGCCGTCTTCTGTGCCCAGGCGCGCAGCCGTCCCAGCGCGATTTGCTTCAAGAAGAGCAGCAACACCCAGAGAATCAGGCTGGTCAAGAGTGCCAGTGCCCAGGTTTGCCATGTGTTATGCAGGAACATTTCCTATCCTCCGTTGGTCTGTTAGTCGCGTGGTCTGTTAGTCTTTTAGTCTGTTGGTCGCGTAGTCTTTTAGTCTGATAGTCGGGTAGTCTGTTGGTCTTTTAGTCGGGCAGTCCGTGAGATTCCGTGTTTTTCCGTGGCTGGTGGTCTG
>DAOTWV010000390.1:0-3043 GCA_034435695.1 Anaerolineales bacterium
CGCCCAACGATAAATCGTCGGGCTGAGCGGTCAAAGCCGGATCAATCCGGCTGGCGCCATGCAGTCGGGTTTACCCGACTTTGGTGTCCTCCACCGGGGAATTGATTCCCCAGCGGGTGGGCTGAGCAGTTACATTTGCCGCGTAGTATCCGCAGATTACGCAGATTGAACGGATTCTTTCTTCTATCCTCTGCGTAATCTGCGCCATCTGCGGATGAATTGGCCCATATTTGGAATTGCTGCCTGCCACCAGGGTACATTGCCGCATCCAACGGTATCAGGTAGAATAGGGGTAATTCATCTGAGCAACCAGAAACGGGAAAACACCCCATCGAGGTTGCATTCCCCCTGTTTATGTGCATACCGGAGAAAACACTATGGGATTAGTGCTGGCATTGCTGTTCGGGTTCGTTCCGGTTTTCTTTTACGCTGTCCTGATGTACTGGGTAGACCGATATGAAAAAGAACCGGTGCTGCTACTGGGCGGCGTATTTCTATGGGGGGTGGTCATCGCCGCGGGAGGGGCGTTCATTGTAAATACCGTATTGGGGCTGGGCATCTACCTGTTTACTGGCTCTGAAAACATGACCGAAATCGGTACCAGCACGCTCATTGCCCCTCTCGTAGAAGAAAGCCTGAAAGGCATTGCGGTACTGGCTGTGTTTTTATTGTTCCGCAAAGAATTCGATTCCGTTGTAGATGGCATCGTGTACGCGGCCATTACCGCATTGGGCTTTGCCGCCACGGAAAACACCTATTACATCTACACTTACGGCTATGCCAGCAATGGGATGAGCGGCTTGCTCACCCTGGCCTTTATCCGTGTCATCCTGGTTGGATGGCAACACCCGTTTTATACCGCATTCACCGGCATTGGGCTGGCAACAGCGAGATTAAGCCGCAACACCCTGGTCAAGATAGGGGCACCTATCGCAGGATGGATATTCGCAGTGTTTACTCATGCAGTACACAATCTCCTGGCCACCCTGTTGAACAGTACTGCCGGGATGTTTATGGGGACGCTCGTAGACTGGACGGGATGGCTTGGCATGGCGGCTTTTCTCCTCTGGATGCTCGCCCGCGAGCAACACCTGCTGGAAAGACTGTTACGCTCGGAGATGCGCGCCGGGGTCATTACCGCGGAGCAGTATGACATTGCCTGTTCCGCGTGGAAACAAACCATGGCGCGCCTGCGCGCCCTGCCTCGAGGAAAATTTCGCGAGACGCGCCGTTTTTATCAGTTATGCGGAGAACTGGTACACAAAAAATATCAACTCGCCACACTGGGTGATGAGGGGGGAAATACCCGTGCTGTAGAGGAATTGCGTGTGCAACTGGCGCAACTCTCTATGAAAATAGAATGAAGCCTCAGGGGCTGGTTCGCCGAGTGAGATATACCGAAGCGCCCACATAAAAGGCCGGGTACCACAGGGAAAGCCATACCAGCACCGGGGCGGGGGCGTCGAAGCCGGTGCGCATCATCCAGAAGAGCAGTAAAACCCACAAGGTCAGTAAAATCCGATTGAGGGGGCGCAGTTGACGTGTCTGATTGAAGGAGATGTATTTGATGGGTACGAAAGTCATGCCGGCCAGGAAGAGCAAAATGCCGGCGGCCAGTGGGGCGGGGAGGCGCAGCCAGTACAGGTACAGAGCCACCGCGTTCCAGTAGGAGGGAAAACCGGTAAAAAATCCGTCGTCCGTTTTGGCACTCTCATTGCAAAAGCCATAGGCAGATGCCAGCAAAACGGGGAAAAGCACCACATGCCAGGGAGCAGGCAGCAATTCAAAGCGATAGATAAAGAAGACCGGGATGAAGGTGTAGGTCAGGTAATCAATGATGTCATCCAGTTTGCGGCCATCGAAATTGGGCGTCCAGCGTTTGACGTCCCAGGCGCGCGCCAGATTGCCGTCGGTGCCGTCGATGAACATGGCAACAACGATGAAGATGGCTGCCGAAAGCGCCTGCCGCTCGGCAACGGCATTGAGCGCCAGCAGGGCGAAAATCAGGCCGCTGGCGGTGTACAGGTGTACGAGCCAGGCGCGTAGTACGTAACGTTGCTGGAATGCAAGGGTTTGTGTGAGCATAAAAACCTCCAAATGCAAAGTGTCGAAGCGCTATTGTACTGCAGAATTTCCATTGCAAGGCAAGCCGAGACGTGGTAAAATCCACGCCGCCAAGCGCCCCCATAGCTCAGTGGATAGAGCGTCGGCCTCCGGAGCCGAAGACCCGCGTTCGAGCCGCGGTGGGGGTACTCTACAGTGGGCCTATCTTACAACGCCCCAGCCCACGACCGCGGGCGTTTTGTGTTTCAGGAGACCGTACCATTCATCTCACAATCTCCCAATCGTGCCAAGACAGAATATAACGCCTATCGTACAGCGATGTCCGTGCTAAATTCATCCTGAAGTGACACGGCTGGGGCAGAGTATTCAATAGACATTGTTCCGCCGTCCCTCTCCCGGAGGGTGCGCCGTGTACTATCACGTCAAACTGCCTTTCATCTGGTGATGAACGGGTTTTCGCATTTTCCATCCCCCGCCTTCGTGCTACATTTATCTGACAGGATAATCCTTCTATGTATGACACATTTTCTGGCTCACGCGTTCGCCGCTACCTCGTGGCAGCGGTAGGAATTCTCATCTTCTTGATGGTCGTTCTCGGCATCGGCGCTTGGACGCGGCACAAGACAATGAGCGTGGTGCGCAGTACCCCCGTGCCTTTAGCTGAGACGCTTCCTACGTTGACGCCTACGCCTACGGCGGTGCCCCCTACGGTTACTCCCACGGCGAAACCGTGCCCGTCGAACCCAGACGAATGGCATCTGGTCGAGATATTCCCCGACAATCACCTTATGGCTATTTCCCCGGCCTGTGTTTATGAAGTTAGCGGTTTGTACCAGGTGCTGCGATGGGAAATGCTTACTTCCCGCGGATATACCGGGCCAGATGCCGCTAAAGAAATTGGCTTCGATTCTATGCCGGTTGGCCCCAATATAGAAAGCATTGGCGGAATTACAAGCCTGGGTTCTCCGCAACAAATTCC
>DAOTWV010000391.1:0-3073 GCA_034435695.1 Anaerolineales bacterium
CGCCGGCGGCGTTTTCGTCTTCCAGCAAGAAGCGGATGGCGGCCACTTCATCGGCCAGGTGAATCCAGGGGACGGCCTGCCTGCCGCTGCCCAGCGGCCCGCCGACGAAGAAACGCACCGGCAGCAGCATGACCGGAAGGATGCCGCCATCGCGGGCCAGCACCAGGCCGGTGCGCAGCACCACGCGGCGCACGCCCAGCGCTTCCACTTCGGCGGTGGAAGCTTCCCAGGCCAGGCAGACCTGCGCCAGGAAGTCATTGCCGGGCGGGGCGCTTTCGTCCACCTCGCGGTCGCTGGCGTCGCCGTAGTAGCCGACCGCCGAAGCCTGCAGCAGGGCGCGCGGACGGCGCTCCGCAGCGGCGATGGCCTGCGTCAGCAGACGTCCCAGGCCGGCGCGGCTTTCCAGGATACGCGCCTTGACGTCCGGCGTCCAGCGGCGGGTCAGGATGGCGGTCAGCGTTTCGCCGGCGATGCTCTCACCGGCCAGGTTGATGACTGCGTCGGCCTGGGCGACGAGATGCCCCCAGCCGTCCAGCGTGCGCCCGTCCCAGGGATGGGGCACCACGCCGCGCGGCAGACGGGACGCGGCCCGCTCCGGGTTGCGGGTCAGCACCGTCACCCGATGGCCTGCGGCCGCCAGGTCCACAGCCAGAGCACGTCCGATCAAGCCGGTTCCACCGGTCAGCAAAATGTTCATCGCAACCTCCTGGGGTGCAAAAAAGCGGGTTCCATTCCTCACAAAAAGTATACAGCAAATGCGTGAAACTGCCTTGCAGGACGGGCACTTGTGGGACGGGCTTTCCAGCCCGTCCGTTTTCCAGCCCGTCCGCTACGAGGCTGGCTTGTGAACGGACAATCGAACACGCTTTCCCGCCGGCATCGGACGCCTGGATGTGCATGCCTGCCCGGCCAACCCGACAAACCATTGACGATTGCCATTCCCTTTGCGCGTGTTTTGGAAACCCGGCTGTCTCGCTGCACACCACAAGCCGCAACGCTCAGGCAAAAGTTGTGCTATCATGAAATCGACACTATCTACCGGGAGGTGTACAATGGCTCGCTCGTTGGGTAAATGGAGACTGTTCTTTGGCCTGTTGCTGGCATTGTTGGCGCTGGGCAACAGCCCGATGCGTGTGGCGGCCGATGCAGCGCCGCCCCAGATGCCGCCGGGAGTCAATCCGCTACCGGGTGAGGAAACCCAGGTGCGCATGGAATCCGAGACGGTGGTTATCGCGGTGCGTATGAATGCCGAGGACGCCCCCGGCACAGCGCAGGTGACGGCTACTTTCCACATGCGTAACCTGGGGACGGCCGACGAAACGATGCAGGTGCTCTTCCCGGTGCAATTCAATGATGGCCGTTACTCCTATCCCATGATTGAAGACCTGCGCGTCACGGTGAACGGCAGCCCGGTAGGAACCACACCGACGCTCCGACTGGAATGGGGACGGTTCCCCGACAAAGAGGTGCGCTGGGAGCAGTTTCCGGTGCGTTTTCCCGTCGGGAAGGAAGTGCTCATCGAGGTTTCCTACACGCTGCGGGGTACCCGGATGTATGATTCGGCATTTGTGAATTACACCTACCTGCTGGAGACCGGTGCGGGCTGGAAGGATACCATCGGCAGTGCGGACATCATCCTGCGCCTGCCCTACCCGGCCAATGGCGGGAATGTGTTTCTATCCGGCGCTATAGGATGGCCGGAACCGCCCCCCGGTGGTGTAATTGAGGGGAACGAAGTACGCTGGCACTTCGACGACCTGGAGCCCACTTCAAGTGACAACGTCTCCTTGACGCTGGTGCGCCCCAGCGACTGGCGGCATGTGCTGCTGGAAGAGGAAAATGTCCGTGCCAACCCGAACGATGGCGAAGCCTGGGGACGATTGGGCATGTACCTGAAAAACGCCCTGCGGTGGAAAGGGAAGGGGGCATGGCGCTCTGACCCCGGCGCCGAACTGCTCTACGACCGTGCTGAAGAGGCCTACGCCCAGGCCGTGGCCCTGCGGCCTGATGACCCCCTCTGGCACGCTGGCTATGGAGAACTTCTCTGGGGGCGCTATGATTGGGATGTGGCGCGTGCTTTTCTCGACCAAAAAGAGCCCGACCCAATGGCCTGGGAGAAACTACTCCAGGCAGTACAGGAGCTCCACACGGCCTACACCCTGGCACCAGATGACCCCGTGGTGCAAGAGTTGACTCTGCACGTGGCCGACGCACCCAACTGGTGGGGCAGCAACGCACCGGAGTTCATACGCGACACGGGCGATGGCTTCGAATTTCTGGCGCTGACAGCCACGCCGGCCTGGTCGTGGGTGGCTACGCCGACTTCCACATCCACGCCACGCCCGACGCCGACCGCCACACCTGCGGCGACGGCCACGCCGCCCCCACCCACTGCCTCACCCACGTCCTCACCGACACTGCATCCGCCTACGGTCACGCTACCCGCACCGACCCCCACCCCTGTGCCCGGGGGCGTGCCCTTCTGTGGCGGGGCGTTCCTGCTGGCGCTGCTGGCATTGGGCGGACTATGGACCACAGCCCGGCGCTGACCGACCTGGCGCTTCGCGTATCGGCGCGACCATCTTCGGTTGGCGTGAGGGATTTCGCCCCCCAGGTTTGGATGGAAAATCGAAGGAAAGGCCGTTGCAGAAAAAGGCCTTGACGTGCAGACCGGCAATCGAGTTGTCGCTGCGAAAAGCGTGCAGAATGGGTGCAGGCGTCCAGCCTGCGTGCCATTGTGGGACAGGTGCCTGCACCCATTATTGATTACCCATAAACAGACAAATTCGGTTACCGCCTGAGTAAGCAGAATGCCGCCAGGTGTCGGGCGAGGTAGCGCAAGGCTTTGCCTTGCGCAGGACAAGCGAAGGCTTGTCCTACCATGCCGATGCTTCCGTTTCTCAACCAACTTTTGCGAACATCAATAGAACACCCTGTCGGGTGCAGGCGTCCGGCCTACAAGACCCTGGCGGGTGCAGGCGTCCAGCCTACGAGTTGTGGGACGGGTTTTCCAGCCCGTCCTTGGCCGGATTAGAAAGTCCGGCCTACAAGACCCTGTCGGGTGCAGGCGTCC
>DAOTWV010000392.1:0-5821 GCA_034435695.1 Anaerolineales bacterium
CTTCCACTTCGGCGGGCGCTTTTCCAGGAAGGCGCGCATGCCTTCGGCCTGGTCGGGGGTGTCGAACAGGAGCAGGAAGTTGCGGCGCTCGATTTCCATGCCGTCGCGCAGGGTGGTTTCGTAGCCCTGCCGCAGGGCCTGCCGCGCCAGGCGCACTGCCATGGGCGGCTGGGCAGCGATGCGCGCGGCCAGTTCCAGGGCTTCGGGCAGCAGACGCTCCGGGGGCACCAGCCGGTTGACCAATCCCCAGCGGAAGGCGCGCTCAGCGGAAATGGGTTCGCCGGTGAGCACCAGTTCGGCGGCGCGGTAGGGGCCAATCAGCCGCGCCAGACGTTGTGTGCCGCCTCCGCCGGGCATGATGCCCAGGTTGATTTCCGGCTGGGCAAAGCGCGCCCGCTCGGAGGCCACAATCAGGTCACAGGTCAGCGCCAGTTCGCAGCCGCCGCCGTAGGCGTAGCCGTTGACGGCCGCGATGAGCGGCTTTTCGAGGGCCGCAATGCGCTGCCAGTATTGCCGCGTATTCAGGCGCAGCATGTCGGTGGGTGAAGCCTGGCTCATGGCCTGGATGTCGGCGCCGGCGGCGAAGGCGCGCCCCGCCCCGGTGATGACCAGGACGCGCACCTGCGGGTCGGCGGATTCGCGCTCCAGCGCCGCGCACAGGTCGGAGAGCATCTGCGGGCTGAGGGCGTTCAGCCGCTGCGGGTCGTTCAGGGTCAGCAGGGAGACGGCGCCCTCGCGCCGGGTGGTGACGGGCATCAGTACCTCAACAGGTCGGTTATGGCGGCTTCCAGGCGGGCGCCCATCGGAAGGATGGCGTGCATGGCGGCCACGTTGTACGGAATGGGGTGGTCGGGGGTGGTCAGGCGGCGCGGCGGGGCATCCAGGTACTCGAAGGCCTGGGCGTTGATTTCGGTGATGATTTCAGCGGCAAAGCCCACCGTGCGGGTATCCTCATGGACGACCAGCAGGCGGCCGGTCTTACGCACACTGGACAGGACGGCCTCGACATCCCAGGGGCGGATGGTGCGCAAATCGAGCACTTCCACCAGGCCTGGGTGTGCCGCGGCGGCCTCCAGCGCCGGGTAGACCATCGCGCCCCAGGTGACGAGCGTCAGGCGGCTGCCTTCGCTCAGGCGGGCGGCCTGTCCGAAGGGCAGGCAATACTCCGCGCCGGGGTAGGGGCGGCGCGCTTCGCGGCTATCCAGCAGGGCGCGATGCTCGAAGAACAGGGTGGGGTCATCGCCCCGCAGGGCGGTGCGCAGCAGGCCGGCGGCGTCTTCGGCGTTGGACGGATAGGCGATGCGCCAGCCGGGCAGGTGGGCGTAGACGGCTTCGCCGCTCACGCTGTGCCACGGGTCGCCGGTTTTGCGGGCGTAGCCCACCGGCATGCGCACCACCACCGGGGCGGCGAACTTGCCCGCCGTGCGCCAGCGCACCGTCCCCAGGTCGGAAATCTGTTCGTGCGCCGGGTCGGCGTATTTGCGGAACTGGATTTCGGGGACGGGCAGCAGACCGGCCAGCGCCATGCCGGCGGCGCGCCCGATGATGCCGTCTTCGTTGAGGGAGGTATCGAAGACGCGCGCCTCCCCGAAGTGTGCCTGCATGCCGACGGTTGCGCCGTGGACGCCGCCCTTCAGACCGACGTCTTCTCCGAAGACCAGGATGCGCGGGTTGCGGGTCATTTCGTCTTCCAGGGTGCGGCGCACGGCCTCGATGAGGTTGATGCGCCGTCCCTCGGGCTGGGGGGCGGACTCGCCCAGGGGAGGCAGCGCTCCCTCGGGGCGCAGGCCGCCCTGAAGGGGGGGCGTTCCCTCGAAGAACAGGTGCCGCCCGATGGCTGCCGCGTCCGGCTCTGGGGCGGATTCGGCTTCCTGGATGGCGGCATCCACTTCGGCGGCGGTTTCTTCTTCCAGCGCCTGCCATGCTTCGGCAGTGAGGATGTTTTCTTTCAGCAGGTAGTCCCGCAGGCGGGGGAGGGGGTCGCGGCGGGCTTCTTCTTCTTTTTCTTCGGGGGTTTTGTAGGCCTGGGTGTCGATGAAGGTGTGCCCCAGCAGGCGGGGGACGCGCAGACGTACCAGGGCGGGGCCGGCGCCGCTGCGGATGTGTTCCACGGCCTGCCGGATGGCCTGCCAGGCTTCGGCGGGTTGGGTGCCGTCGGCGGCGGCGATGTGCAGGTTGCCGTAGGATTGCAGGTTGGCGGTGATGTCGCCGCCGGGGTATTGCAGGCGCGAGCGCACGGAGATGCCGAAGCGGTTATCTTCGATGAAGAAGAGGTAGGGCAGGCGCAGGGTAGTGACGATGTTGAGGGCTGCCCAAAAGCCGTTGGCGGCCACGCTGCCATCGCCGCCCAGGGCAACGGCCAGCGCGCCCTGCCATTCGGTTTCGCCCAGCGTTTCGGCGCGGTAGCGGATGCTTTGCGCCCATCCGGCGGCAGGGGTGTACTGCGCGCCGACGTTGCCGGAGGAGGGCAGGATGGCGGCGCGTTCCCGGCGTGGCAGGCTGAAGACGACGCCCACGTCGCGTCCTTCGCTGGGGCTGTGTGTGCGCGCCATGCCGCCGGCCAGGGCTTCGGCCAGGGTCAGGCCGTTGGCGAGTAAAAAAGGCCGCGAGCGGTAGTACACCGTCGCGGCATCATGGGGATGGTTCAAGGCCTCGGCAAGCAAAACCTGGGCCAGTTCGTGACCCATGGCGGAAAACTGGTATTTGACCTTGCCCTGCGGCGTGAGGTCGTTCACTTCGCGTTCGTCCAGGCGGCGGGAGCGCAATACGGTACGGGCAACGCGCAGCCAGTCGGGTTGGGGCATGTGTCCTTCCTTTCGTTGTGTGAACAGGTTTCAGGGATAATTATACGTGAAGTTGTCCAGTTTCGGGGGGTGATTTGGATGTGCAAATGGGCGATTTTTTGCGGGGTGGATGTTAATGAAATGCTATGAATCTGGAGGTAAGAAGTCTGGTATCCTTGCAGTCCACGAATGTGTCCACGAATTTTCACGAATGTCCACGAATGGACACGAATGTGTCCACGAATTTTCACGAATGGACACGAATTTTCACGAATGGACACGAATGTCCTCGCCCCCTACCCCTGCCCCTATCGGGGGGAGGGGGGAACGAATCACCCTCACCCCCGGTGCTCTCCCGAGGGGATAGAAAGCGGAAATTTTTTATGCAGACGACTAATTTTCATACCGAAGTACACCCTGTAATTGCCAGACGCCGCAGTCCGCGTGCGTTTGACCCCTCTCGGCCGGTGGATGACGCCGCCGTGTTTGCCTTGCTGGAGGCGGCCCGCTGGGCGCCTTCGGCTTTCAATGCCCAGCCGTGGCGTTTCATCGTTGGCCGTAAGGGTGATGAAACCTATGGCCGCATTCTGGAGACGTTGATGGAAGGGAACCGCGCCTGGGCGCAGAATGCGCCGCTGCTCATCCTGGCGGTAGCGCAGGAACGCGGCGAGCGAGGCGAGATGCGCTATGCGTGGCATGACCTGGGGCTGGCGACGGCGCAGTTGACGCTGCAGGCCACGGCGCTGGGGCTGTACACGCACATCATGGCTGGTTTTTCGAAAGATGCGGCGCGTATGGCTTTTGCCATTCCAGATGACTTTGCCCCCGTGACAGTGATTGCCGTTGGGCATCTGGGCGATGCCGCCGATTTGCCGGAGGCGCTGCGCGAGCGGGAGAATGCGCCCCGCAGCCGCCGTCCGCTGTCCGAGACGGCTTTCCGCGAGGTGTGGGGACGCCCCCTGGAGGGGTGATGCCGGTTATCCTGTTCGATGGCGTGTGCAATCTGTGCAACGCCAGTGTGGATTTCGTTTTACGGCGCGATACCGCCGCCCGTTTCCGGTTTGCGTCTTTGCAATCGGAAGCCGGGCGGCGGGTTTTGTTTGCGACGGGTTGGAGGGCGCCTGTCCCTGATGCGCTGGTGCTGGTGGATGGGGGCGAGGTGTACACGGCTTCTGCGGCTGCTTTGCGTATAGCCAAAGGGCTGGGGCTGCCGTGGGCGCTGTGGTATGTGTTCATTCTGGTGCCGCGTCCGCTGCGGGATGGGGTGTACTTTTGGGTGGCGAGACAGCGTTACCGCTGGTTTGGCCGGCGGGAGACCTGCCGGCTTCCGTCAGCAGAGGAGCGGGAGCGGTTTTTGGGGTAGGTCTGGTGCGACCTATCCCCTAACCCCTTCCCTCCAGGGAAGGGGAATCCGGTTCTGGTAAGACATCAGACTCCCCCTGCCGCGCTGGAAGGCGGTGCGGTGCGCCTGTCGAGGCGGGGTTGGGAGGCAGGTCTGGTGCGACCTATCCCCTGGCCCCTTTCCTCCAGGGAAGGGGAATCTGGTTCTGGTAAGACGTCAGGCTCCCCTGCCATGTTGGAAGGCGGTGCGGTGCGCCTGTCGAGGCGGGGTTGGGAGGCAGGTCTGGTGTGACCTATCCCCTGGCCCCTTTCCTCCAGGGAAGGGGAATCTGGTTCTGGTAAGACGTCAGGCTCCCCTGCCGCGCTGGAAGGCGGTGCGGTGCGCCTGTCGAAGGGGGGCTGGGGGTAGGTCTGGTGCGACCTATCCCCTGGCCCATTTGCTCCAGGATTGCTGCTTCATGAAAATTCAGCAACCTTGGCGTTTCAAGGTCTGTTGCATGCCAGTTATGGCTTCCAATCTCCACCGTATCACGTGTCGTCTATCACCGGGTTTCCCTGAGTTTATCAATAGCCTGTGGTACAAGGGAGGAAGGCAACAGGCGGACAGGCTTGGAAAGGTCACATTTTATAAATCAGTGGCTTGGGATTCGCCAGGAGTAATCAATGACGTAAGGATAAATCCAACGCGCCGGTTCGGGTAACCCGGATAAATCAACGAGCAATTTTGGCTCAGGTGCTCTCTTTTGTATGGGGGCCACCCAAATACCACGCTTTGTATTTTGCTCAGTTGAACCCGGATAACTGGCTAAAAGTTGGTGTTTGTATTCAAACACTTGAAAGCCATTAAAGCAGTCATCAGGAGAAGCAGGGAGTTCACTGTTTTGACCAGCCACCTGCCATTGCCTGTCAAAGACGGTCAGCATGCCTGTTTCACAAGCAATGCTCTGAGAATCAACCGCATAAGGGCGTCCAACATTCATATGGCTTACATCCAGCACCTTTTCCCATGCTGCCGAAGCAACATCAAGCAAATACCAGGCCTCCAGTTTATCCTCTGTGGTCATGGTTTCTTTCTGGTAAAACCCTACCAATAATTTGTGATTGAACATTTGAAGTGCGTAAATTCCGGGTTGGGGAATTGTCGCCAACAAATCTTCTGGCGGCTTGAATTCCTGTGTTTTCTTGCCGGTTTCACCAAAGAGAAGCAAAGAATTTGTTTCTCCAGAGGGTATGACCAATTGGGTTGAATTTATCCAGAGAGGAGGTAGTACCAGGGTATTTGGGGCTATCCAGGTGCCTCTCCTGTTATCCCTGTAGAACAGGTTTGTCGTGCCTGCATTCAGGTCAATCAGATAGTAGTTGATTTCAGCCTTGAATAAATCCAGGTATGCAAAGACTATTTTCTTCTCGTCTGGCGACCAAATCGGGGGGGAATAAATTTCGGTGGCAGGTCCACAAGAGTCGGCTTGAACAAAATTGATGCGCGGCAAAATATCACTGATACGTTTGCGATTCCCCGACATATCCTGCACCCACAAACTCACCCCCTCATTCACCATCGTTGGAATTTCTGTTCCTTTGGGCACAAGGATAGGGATGGATTCTACATAAGAACCTATCCGAAAATTTCTCCCAGGCGTGTCACCGCGAGCAAAGCGAAGCGGTCTCCTTCGTTGGCGGTACAACTGCTCGCCAGT
>DAOTWV010000393.1:0-2225 GCA_034435695.1 Anaerolineales bacterium
ATGACGCCGTTTTCGCCCAGGATGACTTCTTCCACGTCGGCGGTGTTGCTGACGCAGGTGATGACGATGTCACAGCGGGCTGCCAGGTCGGCGGGGGAGGCTGCGGCCTGTGCACCCGCAGCGACCAGCGGCTCCATACGGCTGGCGGTGCGGTTCCACACCACCAGGGGGAATCCGGCCTTGAGCAGGTTGCGGCTCATGCCGCTTCCCATGATGCCCAGACCGATAAAGCCAATGGTTTCTTGCATGTGTGCTCCTTGTCAGGTGGGGGAGTTTTGGAGTTTGTAGCGTTTTATGGCTTCCCAGCCTACCATCTTGCGGGCGCGTTCATCCCACAGACGATAGCGCAGGCTGCGCAAACTCTTGCGAATGGTGAGCGGCTCTACCTGAAATTCCGGCACTTCGGCGTGGCAGCGTGCCAGATTATAGTTGGGTACTTTGGGGCTGAGGTGGTGAATGTGGTGGAAGCCGATGTTGCCCGTAATCCATTGCAGGATGGGGGGCAATTTGTAGTAGGAACTCCCCTTCATGGCTGCATCGAAGAAACTCCAGTTTTCGTGCCGTGTCCAGTAGGTGCCATCGAAATTGTGCTGGACGTAAAACAGCCACACGCCGGCGGATGTCCCAAAGGCCAGGACGCATACCTGCGTAATCAGGAAGGCGCGCCAGCCAAAGAGCGCAATCCAAAAAGCGCACCAGAAGAGCAGTGCCAGGTTGGTCCACCACACACTGGCCTTTTCGCGCCGTCCATTGTGTGGGAAGGGGATGCGGTGGACGAAGGCAAAAACGCTGAACGAACCGATGGTGAACATGAAAATAGGGGCGCGGAACAACCGGTAGAAAAGTTTGCGTTCCCAGGGCAGTGCAAGATATTCTTCCACTGTGAGGGTCTTTACGTCACCCACGCCTCTGCGGTCGAGGTCACCGGCGGTAGCGTGGTGGATGGCGTGGTCGTGCCACCAGCGATGCGAGGGTGTCCAGGTGAGCACGCCGGTGATGAAGCCGATGATGTCATTGGCTTTGCGGCTGGGGAAGAAAGAGCCATGACCGGCGTCATGGAAAATGATGAAGGTGCGAATCATGAAGCCCGCTGTGGGGATAGCGAGCAGTACCCCCAGCCACCAGGTTTTGTTGGCAGCCCAGATAGTCAACGTCCACAAAATGAGGTACACGGGGATGGTATTTAGCACCTGCATCCAGGCTTTGCGCCAATCTGCTTTGGCGTAAGGGGCAATTAATTTTTGCCAGGGTACAGGTTTTTTCTGTGTGGACATTACAAAACACCTCCTGTTTGAGAAATCTTCATACTGGCTATCAGGTCATTTGCCACCGTGCGCAGGTCTGCAATTGCCACAGACGGCAGGCCCTGACGTTTTGGGACAGGGCAGGCAGCCTCCATGACAATTCTACCTGAAAACATTTCCTCCACTCAATTGGAATTGCGAATACGCAGGATGGTTGCATCTGATGCACATTCCCCCAGATGGTGTTGCAGGTGGGCGGCGAGGTGTCGCCTGTGCTGAGCGCGCACCGATGGGCCGCTTTCGAAGCACCCTCGAGACGACGCACGGGAAAAAAAAAGCCCTGCGATTGGCAGGGCCGGGAGACATACGTGCTCAGGCTTGTTGGGTAGCGTTTTCCAGATAAAAAGTCGTGATGATTGCACCGAGCAGGAGTAAGACTGCGCCAACGATGAAGTGCGTATACTCCCAGGATGCTGCGGCCAGTGCGGCGACTAGTAAGATGGTAGCAGTAAAAAGCGCTTGCCGCTTTGTGAGAATGCCCAGGAATTTCCATGCCAGCAAACCAGACAAGGCGCCGCCCGACAGAAGAACGATGAGAAAAATTGCAGAGGTCATAAAGCAATCTCCAGGGGATAGAACATTTGCGTGTACATACCGATAACGCTTTCCAGGCGTTCTGAATTGTGCGCCTGTGCACGCAATCCAGAAACGGGGAAACCAATTTCGCCCGATTATACCGGGGAAGGTGCTTTCATGGCATGATAATTTCATGAAAACGGGAACGTACCGTTTTTGTAACAACTCAGCCACCCACGCCCAACGATAAATCGTCGGGCTGAGCGGCCAAAGCCGGAACAATCCGGCTGGCGCCATGCAGCCGGGTTTACCCGACTTTGGTGTCCTCAGCCGGGGAATTGATTCCCCGGCGGGTGGGCTGAGCAGTTACGCTATCCGAAAAATATTTGTGCGGTGTCATTGCGA
>DAOTWV010000394.1:0-5821 GCA_034435695.1 Anaerolineales bacterium
GGTTCGACGATGACGTTCTCCGCGCCGACGATGAAGCGCAGGCGTTCAAGCAGTTCGGGGCATACGCCGGTGGTGAAGTTGGGGAATTCCACCAGGTAGCCGCGCTCGCCTTCGAAAATCTGGAAAGCGAAACGGTCTTCGCCAGGGTAGGAGAAGAGCACCCCGTACACCCGGCGGACACGCAGTTTGTCTCGCAGGGCATCGCCAGTGGAGCGCATCACCACACGCACCATGCGCACGCTCTGTCCATCGGTGGAGGGGGTGACCGCTGGCCGGGCATAGCGGGGTAGCCCCGCGGGCTGTGCCGCGACAGGACGGGCGGGGGGCGGGACGACCATCACCGCAGGGGTGGATTCCGCTTCGGGGGCCGGGGAACTTTCGGGATGCGGCTCTCCAGCGGAGGGTGCCGTCTGCGGGGGGGAGGGTTCGCTTTGCAGTGCGGGAGCCGCCGTAAGGGGTTCCGGCAGGCTTTCTTTGGCCGAGGGTGCGTCTTCCGATTGAGGTACGGTCGGCGTTTGAGGCGCATCAAATCCCCAATCCGGCGGGAAGGGGTCAGGCGGCGGCGGCATGTCATCATCAGGCATCCACCCCTCTTCCATGGGGGCTTCCGCGGGCGGGGCGGTGTTCGGAACGTAGTGGGCGGGAGGCTCAGCCACCTGCGGTTGTGCAGAGGCGCTCCCATTTTTGTCAGGCAGGATGGCATCCAGCACGGCGGCTTCATCCTGTGCGACGGTTATCTTGTCGCTGGTGGTGATTTTATCCACCAGGATTTTCGGTTCTCCATCCGCATCCACTTTGCCGTCTACGATGATGAAGTTGCCGTCTTTGACCAGTTCGAAGCACTGGCTCCAGGTACGCGGGAAGATGACCAGTTCCATGGAGCCGTACATGTCTTCGATGGTGGCAAAACCCATCGTTTTCCCGGTACGGGTCTGATGGGGACGCACGCGGGTGACCATGCCAGCCACCTTGACGCGCCCCTCGTGCGGCACATCGCCCAGTTCATTGGAGTTGTGCGAGACGACGCGTTCCAGCAAGGCCTTGTAGGGACTGAGGGGGTGGTCGGAAACGTAAAGCCCCAGGAGTTCGCGCTCCCATTCCAGGATTTCGCGGCGGTCAATTTCGCGTGCGGGGGAGGAGAGGTGAATTTTCTGTTCCAGGCCGGTATGTTCTCCAAAGAGGGACATCTGACCGGCGGCGGCGGCCTGGAAGTGGGACGCGCTGGCGCTCATGATGCGGTCTAGCGATTCCAGCAAACTGGCACGGTCGCCAAAAGCATCCAGTGCCCCGACTTTTATCATGCTTTCCAGGGCGCGCTTGCCCACTTCGCGCAGGTCTACGCGCTGCAGGAAGTCGTTGATGTCTTCGAAGGGGCCTCCGCTGTCTCGGGCGGCCAGGATGACTTCCACAGGATGGTGACCAACGTTTTTGATGGCACCCAACCCAAAGCGGATGGCTGTGCCTTCCTCGCGGTCTTCGATGGTGAAATCCCATGCGCTGGCGTTGACATCCGGCGGCAAGACCTCAATGCCCATCCGGCGGCTATCGGCGATGTAGTGAGTGACCTTGTCCGTGTTGTCCTTGAAGACGGACAACAAAGCGGTCATGTATTCGGCGGGATAGTGCGCTTTGAGGTAGGCGGTCTGCACGGCCACAACGCCGTAATCGGCGGCATGCGCCTTGTTGAAGCCATAGCGGGCAAACTCTTCCCAATCGTCGAAGATGGCGCTGGCCGTAGCCTTGTCCATCACACCGCGTTCTACTGCGCCCTTGATGAATTTTTCGCGGTGCTGTTTGATTTTGTCTTTTTTCTTTTTGGCAATGGCCTTGCGCAGTCCGTCGGCTTCGGAGGCGGTGTAGCCAGCCAGTTCGACCGCGGCGCGCATGATTTGTTCCTGATAGACCGGGATGCCATAAGTCTCATCGAAAATCGAGGCCAGAGAGGGGTGGCGATACTCTACCTTTTCCTCGCCGCGCATGCGCTTGATGTAGGTGGGGATGAAGGCCAGCGGCCCCGGACGATACAACGAAATCATGGCGATGACGTGGTCCAGGGTTTGGGGCTTCATTTCCATCAGGTTGCGGCGCATGCCGGCACCTTCCACCTGGAAAACGCCAGCGGTGTCGCCGCGCCCCATCAATTCGTAGGCTGCGGGGTCATCAGTAGGGATGTTGGAAAGGTTGTATTCCTTGCCGTGGCGCTTTTTTATCATCTCGCAAGCGCGCGCCATGACGGTTAGCGTGGAAAGCCCCAGGAAATCCACTTTGAGCAGGCCGAGGTAGTCCACAATGGCCATCTCGAACTGCGTGACGGTCTTGATGGGCACATCATCGGAATTGCTGGTAGGCCGATGCAGGGGGGCGTATTCCACGATGGGCTTGTCGGTAATCACCACTCCCGCGGCATGCGTTCCGACGTTGCGTACCACCCCTTCGATTTGGGCAGCCGTGTCAATCAGGTCCTTGATGTAGCCTTTGGTAGGGTCGCGGCTGGCATCTTCATACAGTTTCTTGAATTCGGGGACCGTCTCCAGGGCTTCAGGGATGCTGACCGGTTTGCCGGGGATGTTGGGGATGGTTTTGGCAATGCGGTCTACCTCGGGCAGGGGGACGTCCAGCACGCGCCCCACATCACGGATGGCGGCTCGCGCCTTCAAGGTGCCAAAGGTGATGATTTGCGCCACCTTGTCTTCGCCATACTTGACAGCGCAGTACTGCATCATTTCCGTGCGCCGGTCGTCGGGGAAGTCCAGGTCGATATCGGGCATGGAGACGCGCCCAGGGTTGAGGAAACGCTCGAAAATCAGGCCGAATTTGAGCGGGTCTACCATCGTGATGCCCAGGGAGTAGGCCACGATGGAGCCAGCCGCCGAACCACGGGCGTTGTACCAGATGCCCTGGCGCTGTGCGTACTGGCACAAATCCCACACAATCAGGAAGTAGGCATCGAAGCCCATCTGGTGAATGATGCCCAATTCGTATTCCAGGCGCTCGCGCACAACCGGGTCATTATGGGCACGCTCCCCATAACGACGTTCCAGCCCTTCTTCGCACAACTTGCGCAGATAGGATTGGGCATCGTAACCTTCCGGAACAGGGAATTGGGGCAATTTGTATCCCTTGAACCCCAGGTCTAACTGGCAACGCTCGGCAATCAACAGGGTGTTTTCCATCGCCCCGGACACATGACCGAAAATCTTCTGCATTTCCTCTGGGGTGCGCAGGTAATAGGATTGGCTGCTCATGCGCATGCGTTTGGGGTCGGTGATGAGACACCCTGTTTGAATGGCCAGCATGACATCCTGCAGACGGGCATCTTCCGGGTCCACATAATGGACGTCGTTGGTCGCCACGAAACGCCCTTCGTAGCGCTTGCCGAGTTGCAGCAGGTGCTTGTTGATTTCGGTCAGTTCCGGGATATCATGCTCTTGCAGTTCAAAGAAGAAGTTATCCGGTCCAAAGACTTCGTAGTACCAGTCCAGTTGTTTACGCGCGCCCTCCAGGTCACCGCGCTGAATCATGCGCGGCACTTCGGCAGCCATGCAGCCCGTGGTGCAAATCAGCCCTTCGGCGTGCTCAGCCAGGAATTCGTGGTCGATACGCGGGTAGTAGTAAAAGCCATCCAGTTGCGCGGCGCTGGCAATTTTGAGCAGGTTTTTGTATCCGGTTTCGTTTTCGGCCAGCAAAAGCAGGTGCGTGGATTTCTTATCCAGTTTGGAATCCCGGTCGCGCATGGTACGCGCCGCCAGGTAGGCCTCTACGCCGATGATGGGCTTGATTCCCGCTGCGGTGGCCGTGTTGTAAAACTCGATGACGCCAAACATCGTGCCGTGGTCGGTTAGCCCTACCGCAGGCATGTTCATTTCTTTAGCGCGTTGCACCAGTTTTTTGATTTTGCTGAAACCATCCAGCAGCGAGTATTCGGAATGGACGTGCAGGTGAACGAAAGACATGGGGGAAGGAATGGGGAATGCAGAATGGAGAATGGAGAATGCAGAGTGATGAATGCAGAATGCAGAATGAGGAAGGCAGAATGGAGAATGGAGAATGCGGAATGCAGAGTGATGAATGCAGAATGGATGATACGGAATGCTGATTGGATTATAGCATCCGGCAGGGGGATTTTGCGAACAGGTTTTCTAAAAATTTCGTATCAGGCAAAACGTTTTAAGATAACCTCCACCTGCTGCAGGTATCCACCGCCAAACAGGTTGAGGTGGTTGAGTAAGTGGTACAGGTTGTAAATCGGGTAACGCTCTTGCAGGCCGGGTGGACAGGGACGAACTTCCTGGTAGGCGGCAATGCACACAGGGGAAAACCCGCCAAACAGCCCCATCATCCCCAATTCTGCCTCTGCCCAGCCGAAATGGGTAGCGGGGTCAATCAGGGCTGGGGCGCCATTTTCGTCAATCAACAGGTTGCCGCGCCACAAATCACCGTGAATCAGCGAGGCGGGCTGCGGAGGTATCAGTTCTGGCAGGCGCTGAATAAGGCGCTCAACCGCCTGTTCATGCGCAACGGAAAGCAATCCCCGCCGGCGCGCCAGGCGCGTTTGATAACGCAGACGGTGCTCTGCAAAAAACTGGTAGCCGTCCTCTGTCCAGGGGTTGGGCTGCGGAGTACTGCCAATGTAGTTATCGTGCGTGAAGCCGAAAGAGGGGTTGGTGTGGGTATGCAAATGCGCCAGCGCCCGTCCCAGGGCTTCCCAGAAAGCCTTTGGCGGGTTGGCACGCGGCAGCAAATCCTCCAGGAGCAGGAAATGCTCACCAACCAGGTACACTTTGGGGACGCGCGGGCCATCGGGAACCTGCAGGGCGCGCAACCCCTCGGCTTCGCAGGCGAACATATCGGGCGGCGCCCCCCGATTGGTTTTCAAGAAGAAGCGTTCCCCCTTCGTGGTGGTGAGGTGTACCCCGTTGTTGATACACCCTCCAGAGGCTGGTCGCGTCTCCGCCACCTCTCCAAGGGCATTCTCTCGCAGCCAATGCACAACTTCCTGTGGAATCACTTTCTACTGCTCCTCTCGTACAGCCTCCAAATGGCTCAACAACCCCTGACAGGAACGCTCCACGATGCGGTACACCTCTTCAAAGCCATCCTGCCCGCCGTAGTACGGGTCTGGCACAGGAGCGTTTGCCCCGCCATGGGGGTCGAATTCTCGCAAAAGGTGCACTTTATCTGCCTGTTCCGCCGTGCGCGCTTTGCTGAGCAGGTGTGCACGGTTATCACCGTCCATGGCGATAATCAAATCGAATCGCTCGAAGTCTTGCCTGGTAAACTGCCGCGCCCGCCCGTCGTAACGCAGGCCATGCCGGGCGGCGACGCGCACCATGCGCGGGTCGGGCGGTTCTCCCACATGCCATGAGCCTGTACCGGCAGAATCTACCTCGTAATGCTCTTGTACTCCCGCCTGTTGTGCCAAATGCCTGAACATGTTTTCCGCCAGCGGGCTGCGAACAATGTTCCCCAGACAAACAAACAAGATGCGTTGCTTTTTCAATCTGACCTCCTGGTCTCCTGTGCTGGTAATGCTGGCTTCCATTGTACCCGATTTTGCCCGAACTGCCCGGCGGTTGGAATCACTGGGAGTACTAAAACGTTGTTGGTGAATCGCGGTATGGCCTGGCACAACGGAACACAGATTCTCGCAGATACGGCCAACGAAGCGGCGAAAACCAACACAACCAGCGGATATCAGCGGCACCAGCGTTATCAGCGTTCTCCTTCCCAACATATCTTTAGAACCTATCCGAAAATTTCTTATGGGGATGTCACTGCGAGGCGGCATAACCGCCGACCTGTGCCCCGCAGGGGTAAGCAG
>DAOTWV010000395.1:0-13622 GCA_034435695.1 Anaerolineales bacterium
AGCCGGGGAATTGATTCCCCGGCTCTCCCTCATGCTATAATCCCGGCATGCAAACCCTCAACGAACGTAACCGCCGCGCCTGGGAGGCCAACGCCGCCGCCTGGGACGCCAAAATGGGCGACACTGGCAACGACTTCGTCAATCTGCTCCAATGGCCAGTACTGCGCCCCTTGCTGCATTTGCAACCAGGGCAACGTGTGCTGGACCTGGCCTGCGGCAACGGCCTGTTCTCGCGCCGCATGGCTGCCCTGGGAGCACAGGTGACCGCCTGTGATTTTTCCGCTCCCCTGCTGGAACGCGCCCGCCAGCGCACGCACGCCGAAATGTCCATCCAGTACCTGCACATAGACCTGACCGACCCCCGTGCGCTGGAAGAAACGTTGCTCCCCACCGCCCCTTACCATGCCGCCCTGTGCAACATGGCGCTCTTCGATATCGCCGATATCGAACCCCTCTTCCGCACCCTGCCAGACCTGCTTGCGCCCCAGGGGGTTTTCGTCTTCTCTTTGCTGCACCCGGCCTTCAACAACCCCTCCTGTGTCAAGGTAGCCGAAGAATGGGATGACGGGGAAATCCACACCCGCTATGGCGTGACCACCTGGAAATACATGAGCATCTATCACACGGAAGGCCTGGCATTGCGCAATCAGCCAGAACCACAGGTGTACTTTCACCGCCCGCTGCAATACTACCTCCAAATGGGCTTCGCCCACGGATTTGTACTGGACGCCTTCGAGGAGCGCGCCTTTCCCCCGGATGCCGCCCAAAGCACCCCCCTTGGATGGGGCAGTGCCTTCCATGAAATCCCCCCCGTGATTGTGTTACGCATGCGCCGCTGCCGCTAAGAAGGAGTTTCTCATGCCCACCTTGAACGATGACCTGACCTACCTCCATGCCGCCCAGGATAGCCTGGAGGAATTCCTGCTTTCCCCAGAAATTTTCTGGCCCCTCAGTGGTGGACACACCGGCCACCTGCCGCGGCTCTCCCTGGGTGGATTGCTGCTATCCCAGGAGCGCGCCCGCGCACATCCCAAAACCGCAGCCCAAAAAAGCGCACTCCAAAAGGCCGAAAACGCCATCCAGGCAGCACGCACCCGGTGGCGCGTCAACTGGGAGCGCAAAGCCCAGCGTGAATTTGAGTCCCGCCTGCGGCAATGGGGGAACTACCTCAACGAATACCGCGAAAACCCCGGCGGACAGGCCGCTTATTACCCCTACGAGGTACGCCTGCGCGTCATGCTCGATTTGCTGCTTGCAGACTGCCCCCCAAATCTGCCTGTCCACCTGCAGGAAATGTACAACGGGTTGAACCTTCTGTTGCAGGCTGTCTTCATCCCCGGCGAATTCGTGTGGGACGAAGACTTACAGGCCGGAATGCCCAAAAGCCGCTACTGGTACCTGTACGGCAGCCTGCGCAAAGGGCGTTGAACTATCCGGCAGGTGGAACCACAGCATTCGACTTGAGCGCAACCACGATGTGAAATTGCCGCTATGTGCCGGACATTCCCGCACCACACACAGCGGCTGGCTATAACGCCGCCACCAGCGCCGGAAGCACCTCCCCCGCCCTGCCGTGGAAGGCATAGTCTGCAATGGCGCTAATCGGTGTTGGCTCCAGGTTGATTTCGACCACCAGCGCGCCGCGCTGCTTTGCCACATAGGGTAACGAAGCCGCCGGTTCCACCACCCCGGAGGTGCCAATCGAAAAGAACGCCTGGCAGGTTTGCGCTGCCTGCAGGGCGTCTTCCAGCGCATGGCGCGGCAAGGCCTCGCCAAACCAGACCACATCCGGACGCAGCAAGCCGCCGCAATACCGACAATGCGGCGGCTTTTCCGTTTCGGTTTCCCATTCGACAGCCGGTTTGCCGCAATCAAAGCAGCATACCCGCTGAATGTTGCCGTGCAATTCAATCACCTGCCGGCTGCCGGCCTGACGGTGCAAATCGTCAATATTCTGCGTGATGAGCGTGAATTCCGGGTACCGCGCCTCCAGCGTGACCAGCGCCTGGTGCGCCGGGTTGGGGCTGACGGCAGAAATCAGTTCCCGGCGGTAGGCATACCAGTCCCACACCAGGGCGGGGTTGCGGCGAAACGCGTCGGGCGTGGCCAGGTCCTGGGGATTGAAACGCGCCCACAAACCGTTTTGCGCGTCCCGAAAGGTTGGTACGCCGCTCTCAGCGGAAATCCCTGCGCCCGTCAAAACCGCTACCCGCGAACAGGCGCGCAAAAATGCAAGCATCGCCTCGGGGAACATGGATTTTCAATCTCCACCGCCCCAACCGATTTCCTCGGCCGCCACGAACAAATCGGTGGCCGAAATGATGCCCACCAACACCCCGTGCTCATCCATCACGGGCAAGTGGTGAATGTCGTACTTTTGCATCTCCTGCGAACAACGACGCAGCGACCAATCCGGGCTGGCAGTCTTGACCGGAGCAGTCATGATTTCGCGTACACAGGTTTCCGAAGGGCTGCGCCCCGCGGCCAGAATTTTGTCCCGGATATCCGTGGTGGTGATGATGCCGTAGCCTTGCCCGCCTTCGACCGTCAGGTCTACCACCAGGCTGTGGATGTTGCGACGACGCATGAGGGTCAGGGCATGAGAAACGCTGCTATCCGGGTCGACTACGATGACCGGGCTGGTCATCCAATCACGAACGGTGTACGGCATGAGAAAACCTCCTTTGGTGAACTGGGGGGAATATCGCTGAAAGGCTCATACAGGAGCCAGGGCCAGTAAAACCTGCTGTCGGTCTACCAGCCCCAGGGGTTTGCCGTGCGCGTCGGTCACCACCAGCCATTTGCGGCCGGTTTTGAGCATACGCTCCAGTGCCGAGAGCAAGGGTTCGTCCTGCGGGCCGGTGAGCACACCGGGAGACATGACCTCTGCGGCAGTCTGCCCGGTGGAGGGCGGGGTGCTGCGCTGGAAGAGCGCCCGCAAAAGCGAGGCGCGCTGCGGCGGGTTGATGCGCGCCACCAGGTCTACATCACTAATCAGACCGACAGGGAGGGCATCGGCATCCAACACCACCAGACGGCGCTCACCAGCCTCCAGCATGGCGGCTACGATGTCGGGGAGTTCGGCCTCCAGGGGGACGGATGGCAAGGGGGTGCGCATCACATCCTGCAAGGTGGCCGCACCTTTTTGGGGGGCTTTTTGCCCGCGGGATGCGGGGGCCACATCGGGCAGCGCCTGTCTGAGCACATCCACCCGCGCCAACACCCCCACCAGCCGGGAACGGGAATCCACCACGGGGAGCCGTTTGACGTCCTCGGTCACCAGCAAAGCCGCGGCATCTCCCAGGGAGGCGTCTTCCTGCACGACTACGGCGGGGGTACTCATCACCTGGGCTACGGTCAGGGAGGTATTCGCCAGTGCTTGCAGACGTTCGGAGAGCAAATCAGCCCCCAGGTGTTCCGTCCAGGAAAGGGGCGGTGCTTCCTCCAGCGGGCGAAAGAGGTCATCGGTGGTAAGCATCCCCAACACGTGACGGTCGGCATCCACCACGGGCAGGGCTTTGACTCCAGCCTGCATCATGCGTTCCCATGCCTGTGGCAGGGGGGTGTCGGGGTGCACGGTGACAACATGGCGCGTCATCACCTGGTGGACAGGGACATCGGCAGGCAGGGGGTTCAGGTTACGATGGGTGTAACGAATGACCTGCACATCTTCAAGCGTAATCAGGCCCTCGCGCACCATGGGACGCAACAGTTGCAGGGCGCGCTGGATGTTTTCTGCCCCATCCACGATTTCTATGCGCAGCGGCAAGTCTTCGGAGAGGCGCACGATAGACGCGGTATGAATGCGAGAATGTGCACCAAACCCGGCTACGCCACGCACTACGGTAGCGCCCGCAATGCCTTCGGCGTGCAGTCGCTCCAGGATGGCCGCGTAGAGCGGGCGACCGCGCCAGCGGTCACTTTCGCCAATGTACACTGTCAGACGCTGTGTGGGCTGTGAAAGGATAGGTGTCATCATGCGCCTCGCTTTCTCAGAGCATTCGTCCAACCCACACCCCCAGCAGGGCGGCAAGCGTCCCCAGCAGCGCGCTGCCCAGCAGGTTGAGCAGCCCCTGCCAGGAAGCCCCGCCCAGCAGCAGGTTGAGGCTTTCGTTGGTGTAGGAGGAAAAGGTGGTGTAGGAGCCAAAAAAGCCCACGGCAATCAACAGCCGTAGACGAGGGTCTATCAAAAAACGTTGGGTGGTGAGCGTCAGGAAGAGTCCCAGCAGGAAACTGCCGCTCAGGTTGACAATCAGGGTTCCGTAGGGGAAATCGGCTCCCAGGTGTTCGGCAGCCCAGCCGCCAACCCAGTATCGGGCGCTGGCGCCCAGCACCGCGCCCAGGGAAACAAAAAGATACTTCTGCAAAATCACCTCTCAGGGATGCACCAGGCCCACGCGAATGGCGTATCGCACCAGCGCGGCAGCCGAGTGCAGGTTGAGTTTGTTCATGATGCGTTCGCGATGCCGCGAAACGGTTTTGGGGCTGAGTTCGAGACGCTCAGCAATTTCAGGTGTCGTCAACCCCTCAGCCACCAGCGTAAGCACTTGCTTCTCGCGCTCACTGAGCACGTCCAGCGAAGGGGCAGAGAGAATACGCCGGGAAGTCCCGGGGGAATGCTGCCCCTTGCGGTACTCTTGCAACAGGAAACGCGCCAGGGAGGGCTGCAGGTACACATGCCCCTGGGCAAGCGCCAGGATGGCATCCACCAGGTCATCGGACGCCGCGCTCTTGGTGAGGTACCCCGAAGCGCCGGCAGCCAGCATTTCGAAGAAGTACTGCTGGTCGTCGTGCACGGTGAGCGCCAGGACTTCACAATACGGATACTGTGCCTTGATGCGGCGGGTGGCTTCGAGGCCATCCATTTCCGGCATGGTGATGTCCATGACTACCACATCGGGACGCGCCTCCCCAATGCGCTCCAGGGCTTCGCTCCCGTTGGCGGCTTCCCCCACCACGAGAATATCGGGATTGGTCTCCAGGAACGTTTTCAAGCCGGCGCGTACCACGTCATGGTCATCCACCAGCATGACACGGACAGCAGAAAAAGGACTCATGAGGATACCTCCTTGTGCAGAGGAGCGGAGATGGGGCAGGGAACGAGCACCTCCACAGCAGTGCCTTTGCCAGGGTCGGAGTGGATGCTGAATTGGGCGCCAATGGCTTCGGCGCGTTCCCGCATCCCCGCCAGTCCCACGCCAGTGGTAGAGCGCAGGGCTTCATCCACGTCGAAGCCGCGCCCGCTATCATGGATGCGCAGGTGCACTACATCGGCATCCACCTGCAGGGAAAGGTGCGCGTGCGGGTTTGCGGCATGACGTGCCACATTCGTAAGCGCTTCCTGGGCGATGCGGAAGACCACGGTCTCCACCAGGGGGTCGAGGCGGCGGCGCGGCCCATCCAGGTGCAGGGTAACCTCCAGCCCCAGTTGCTCACGTGCGGATTCGGCCAGGTATTCCAGTGCAGCCCACAAACCGAGGTCATCCAGTTGGGCGGGGCGCAGGTCGTGCACCAGGCGGCGCAGCACCACGGACATACGCCGGGAGAGATTTTGCAGGCGGGAAATCAGGTCTCGTACCTGGGGCTGCGCGTCCACGCGTTTTTCCAATCCGGCCAGGTTGAGGCTGAAGGCCGTCAACAGTTGGGCGGTCTCATCGTGCAGTTCGCGGGCAATGCGGGCGCGTTCTTCTTCTTGCGCCACCACGATGCGCTGCAAGAGGTGCTGGCGCATGTGTTCCCGGCGCACAAGTTCTTCCTGTACCCGCTGCAGGGCTTCCAGTTTGGCCTGCTGGGCATCGAACAACTGCTGCTGCCGCTCCTCTTCGGCCAGTTGGGTGGCGCGCAGCAGGCCGACAGTCACCAGCACGGCCATGAGGGCGCGCAACAATTGTACCGGCATGTGCAGGGTTTGGGAAACCAGAGTCGCATTGATAACACTGGCCGGGAAAAAGGGACTGGCAGGCACGAAAACCTGCAGCAGGGCATAGCCAGCCATGCCTACAATAGACCAGCGCAGGGCATGCGCAAGGGCCAGGCGCTGGTTGAGACGCGCGGTTGCCATGGAGCGCTGTAACACCCTGGCCGCCAGCAGCCCGCCAGGAACGGCCAGCAGGTAACGCGCCAGCGCATCGGCCATGCGGATGCGCAGCCAGAAATCAGGTTCCCGCGCCCACAGGAAATTGACGACTATCAGGTACACCGTAAACGCGCCCAGCCCCACCCAGGCATCCAGGGCGGCCAGTTTTTGCGGGGGACGCAGCACCTGTACCCCGTAGGCCAGCAGCGAAAGGAACGAGAAAACCAGCAAGCCCAGGCGGAAGAAGACCAACCCCTGCGGTAAGGTCGCCCCCAGGTGCTCGGCCTGCAAAACGAAGAGTTCCAGCCACTCATGCAGGCCATGAGAAAGCCCAAAAGCCGCCAGTGGACGCAGCATACGCGCTTCGGCCAGCAGCGGAGAACGCCCGGCTTCCATCAGCATCAGCAGCCCCATGCTGAAAAAAGCCAGGCCATAGATGAAGTAAATGACCAACAGGTTGAGTTGAAATCCCGGCAACATGCAAACCCTGCCCTGCGTCCTGTCTCCCCTCAGCGAGAAAGAGAGGCCAGCATGTGACAAATGTCACAGCCAGAGGGTGACAGGCGCGCTCATGAAAATCTCATTTAATGGGTTAAAATACCCAACAGAAAGTCCCAATGAGATACGCATCAGGCAATCGCATTGGGTAAAAAAACCAAATCAAGGAGGCGCCCTTTCTCACAGACGTTTTTACCACAAAAAAACCCCCAATACCAACCGTAGTTTTCGTTTACCGGCAATCTCCCAACGGAGTTGCCGCATTCAAGACAGAGGAGAATGTCGTATGAAACACAAGACTTTTTGGCTCGTCGTAGCGCTCATTTTGGGCGCGCTGCTGTTGACGGCCTGCGCCGGTGCCCAGGGACCTGAAGGCCCCGCTGGTGCTCCCGGCCCCGAAGGCCCCGTTGGTCCTGCCGGCCCCCAAGGCCCTCCAGGCCCTCCAGGCCCTGCCGGTAAAGACGCCACCGCCGTGCAGGAGTACGTCGGGATGGAAAAATGCGGTGAGTGCCACGAAGAAGAATACAACAAGTTCGTACTCTCCGGCCACCCCTACAAACTGAGCAAGGTCGTGGACGGCCAGCCGCCCACCTTCCCGTACGACGCCGTGACCGGCGGCGCACCCGCCAACCCGCCCGATGGTTACACCTGGGATGACATTTCCTACACCATCGGCGGTTTCGGCTGGAAGATGCGCTTCATTGACAAGGAAGGCTACATCATCACCGGGCCTCCAGGCACGCGCGGCGACGCGGCGGCTGCCGAAGGGTACGTCAACCAGTACAACTTCGCCAACGAAACCGCTCACAAGGACGCCGGCTGGGTGCCTTACCAACTGGGCAAGGAAAAACCCTATAACTGCGGTTCCTGCCACACCACTGGTTACAACCCCGAAGGGCATCAGGACGACCTGCCCGGCATGATTGGTACCTGGGCCTTCCCCGGTATCCAATGCGAAGAATGCCACGGCCCCGGCAGTCTGCATGCCGAGAACCCCTACGGCGTGAGCGTGCGCGTGGAAACTTCCTCCGAACTGTGCGGCCAGTGCCACCGGCGCGGCGACCCGGCCCACATCAACGCGGAAAACGGGGTACAGGAACACCACGAACAGTATGAAGACCTGTTCAACTCCAAGCACTTCGCCCTGTCCTGCGTGACCTGCCACGACCCGCACGCCTCGGCGCTCTACAGCGACCCGAAGGTCAACCCCAACAAGAGCATCCGCCAGACGTGCGACACCTGCCACTGGCAGAACGCCAAGTACCAGAAGACCGACAAGCACACCAGCGTGGCCTGCACCGACTGCCACATGCCGCCGATGGCCAAGTCGGCCTGGTACAATGCCGATACGCTAACCGGCGACGTGCACTCGCATCAGTTCTCCATCAACACCGACCCCACCGCGCCGCAACTGACCGAGGATGGCGAGAACGTGATGCCGTACCTGACACTGGAAACCGCCTGCCAGCACTGCCACAACGGCACCGACAACTCGGCGCAAGACCTGGATACCCTGGCGAAGATGGCCGAAGGCTACCACGACCCGGCCAACGCCTTCCAGCCGTAAGCATTTCCAACCAAACACATCACGAATGGGCGGGGATACGGCCATCCCCGCCCATTTCCGGTATTCCTCCCGGCGCATGCCTCTATCTGCAGGTCTGGCTGCCTGGCCGGGAAACAGGAAACAATCAGCGAAACCCCGGCCTGGTGTCCCCGCAAGCACAGGGTGACCGGCCGTCTCCGGAGGCCTTCACGTGAAAAAAGGAAATTTCTGGAATCGTCTCAAATCATTCTTCTTTCCCCCGGAAAATACGCCCATGTGGGTAAAAATCCTGCCCTATGCTGTGCTTGGCGTATTGACTTTACTGGTATTCACCGGGGGCTCGTATGCCTGGGAATACACCAACACATCCCAATTCTGCGGCACGGCCTGTCACACCATGCCGCCCGAATACACCGCCTATCAGGGTTCACCGCACGCCAACGTCAAATGCACCAGTTGCCACCTGGCGCAGGCGCCCTTCCTCTCGCAGTTGTGGCACAAGGCCGGCGAAATCCGCCACGTCATAGACATCAACCTGGGGCGCTACGAATACCCCATTTTCGCCACGAACATGCCCTCCACACACGAAACCTGCGAGACATGCCACGCGCCGGAGAAAATTTCGTCCGCCTCCCTGGAGCAGATTACGCACTACGGCGACGATATCGAAAACACCCCCGAAAACATTTACCTGCTGATGAAAACCGGCGGCGGCAACAAGGATGGCGAAGTCGGCCCCTTCATCCACTGGCATGCCACCGGCAAGGTATTGTTCCTCACCGATGACCCTCAGCAGCAGCACATCTCCTATGTGCGCGTCACCCTGCCCGATGGCAGTATGCGGGAGTATTACGACGTCAGCGATGGATTGACCCCTGACGACATCCACGGCACCTACCTGTATCCGGTCACCTGCACCACCTGCCACAACCGCATTTCGCACCTGATTCGCACGCCTGCCGAGAGCGTGGACATCGCCATGCGCGAGGGACGCATCCCCGCCGATTTGCCCGAAATCCACCGCAAGGCCGTGGAACTGCTCTCTCTGAACTACACCTCCCAACAGGCTGGCCTGAACACCATCGCCCAACTGGAAGACTACTACCGCAAAAATTACCCGGTCGTATGGGGACGGCGCGCCAACGCCATCCGCCAGGCCATAACCGCCATTCAGGAAATTTTCGTCAGCACCAATTTCCCGGAACAAAAACTCAACGCCCAGACTCACCCCAACAACCTGGGACACAAGGACTTTCCCGGCTGCTTCCGCTGTCACGATGGAAAACACCTCACCCAGACGGGCGAGGCCATCCCCTACGCCTGTGACACCTGCCATACCGTTCCGGTCAGCGTGGACGGCGGCACCCAGACCGTCAATCTCTCCCTGAATGCCGACCCGCGCCCGCCCAGCCACAACAACACCCTGTGGCCCTCACTGCACGGACAGGCCATTGACCAGTCCTGCGCGGTCTGCCACCCCCCGGCAAACCCGGAAACGGATTACACCAAACTGAGCGGCAAGCCGCCCGCCGACGGCTCCTTCTGCGGCAACGTGGCCTGCCACCAGAGTACCTGGCAATACGCTGGCTGGGACACCCCCGAACTCAAACCCGTCCTGGCGCGTGCCCTGTACATCCTGCAAAACACCAGCCCCTACCTGCTGGAGGGCGCACCCCGCACCTACGAAGGCACCTTCAAGGCCATTTTCGATGGCCGCTGCATCGGCTGTCACAGCGGCCCGGATGCCAAAGCCGACCTCGACCTGAGCACCTATGCCGGCATTCGCAAGGGCGGCAAGAACGGCCCTGGCATCGTCCCCGGCGACCCGGATGCCAGCCTCATCTTCCAGCGGCAAAGCCGCCGCAATCCGCATTTTGGACAGATGATGAAAGACGAACTCAAGGCACTGGAGGCCTGGATTTTGGCCGGTGCGCCCGAACACTAAAGCGCCTCCCCTCCACGCAAAAAACCGCCGTGTGCCTCCGCCGCGGCGGTTTTTTTACGTGTCTTGCCAGCCCGCCGAACAGGCCGATGCCAAAGAAAACATCCCTGTTCATCTGTGGTTATGCGCAAATTCGGAATTGCTGGCGGGCAATGTCTTGACAAAGCCCGGCATCGCGGGTATCATCCGCACCCGTATAGTCAATTTTGACTATTCCAGATTGAACCAGGAGATGTCATGCACCGTCAATTGCTCTTGCTGGGCTTGCTGCGCCAACAGCACATGCACGGTTACGAATTGCACGATTTCATCAATACCCGTCTGACCACCTGCACCGACCTGAAAAAGTCCACCGCCTACTACCTGCTGAAGAAAATGGAGGCCGACGGCTGGTTGACGCAGGAAAGCATGCAGGAAGGCAATCGTCCGCCCCGGCAGGTATACCGCATCACACCGCAAGGCGAGGCCGCTTTCCAGCGTATGTTGCGGGAACACCTGGCACAACACCACCCCGTCACCTTCAGCGATGACATCAGCCTGGCTTTCGTGGACGCCCTGCCCCCGGCAGAAGCGTACACATTGCTCCAGCAGCGCCGTGCCGACCTGCAAAACACCCTGGAGCGCGCCCTGCAGGCACCCTCCCACACGGCGCACACCCTGGTGCTCGAACACTGGATACACCACCTGCGCTCCGAACTGGCCTGGCTGGATAGCGTGCTGGCGCGTCTGGAACAGCCGCAAAACGTCTGAAACCCCTTCTCCGAGAAAGGATACCCTTTGCATGAATGAAAAACAACGCAACCGTCTGCTTGCCGTGCTCTTTCTGGGCGTGCTCATGGCCGCCATGGACATCGCCATTGTCGGCCCGGCGCTGCCCGCCATCCGCGATGGTTTCGGCGTGACCGACCGGGCTGTGGCCTGGGTTTTCACCACCTACCTGCTGGCAAACCTGGTGGGCACGCCCGTCATGGCCAAACTCTCCGACCGCCTGGGACGGCGGGACGTGTACGTCGCCGATGTGGTGCTCTTCGTGATTGGCTCCATCGTCGTTGCCAGCGCCCCCAGCCTGCCGGTCGTACTGGTGGGACGCGGCATTCAGGGTTTTGGCTCCGGCGGCATCTTCCCGGTGGCCTCCGCGGTCATTGGCGATACCTTCCCGCCGGAAAAACGCGGCGGCGCGCTGGGGCTGATTGGCGCCGTCTTCGGACTGGCCTTCCTGGTAGGCCCCGTCCTGGGCGGCATCCTGCTGCAATACGGCTGGCAGATGCTCTTCTGGGGACCGCTGCCCTTTGCGGTGCTGCTCATTCCCCTGGCGTGGCGGATGCTCCCCACGCGTACCCGCGCCCAGGGGGGCGCCGCCGACTGGGGCGGTACGCTCACCCTGGGGGCTTTCCTGCTCTCCCTGGCCTGGGGGTTGAACCACCTGGACGCCGAGAACCTCACCCAAAGCCTGCGCTCCCTGCAGGTCTGGCCTTTCCTGTTGCTCAGTTTGCTGCTCCTGCCCCTGCTGACACACGTGGAACGCCGCGCTGAGGACCCCATCATCCGCCCGGTGCTGTTTACCACCCGCCAATTGCGTCTGGCCGATTTGCTCTCCTTCGGTGCAGGGGTAGTGGAAGGCGGCACGGTTTTCATCCCCTCTTTGCTGGTGGCCGCTTTTGGGGTGAGCGAATCCAAAGCCAGTTTCATGCTCATTCCCATCGTGTTGACGCTTGCCATCGGCTCTCCCACCTTTGGGCGCATGCTCGACCGCCGCGGCTCGCGGCAGGTCATTCTGATTGGCACCGCCCTGCTCATCCTGGGGGCTGGCGTGATGAGTTTCCTGCCCCTCACCCTGGTGTCGTTCTATCTCTCCGGTGCGCTGGTAGGTCTGGGGCTTTCGGCGCTGCTGGGTGCCCCGGTACGCTACATCATGATTAACGAGGCCCCCGCCAAAGACCGCGCTGCCGCCCAGGCCCTGATTTCTCTGCTGACCAAAATCGGGCAGATGCTCACCGGCGCGCTGATTGGCGGGGTGGCCACCAGCCTGGGGGGCGGCGTTGGCGGGTATCAGGCCGCCTTCCGCGTCCTGACGGGCTTCGCCGTGTTGCTCTTCCTGGCCGCCTGGGGGTTGAAGCATCAGCAGGCCGAGCGCACCACCCTGGAACGCAACGAAGCCCTGGCCTGAATCCCATCCCCTCAACCCAAAACCGGCGGACTCGATTATCCGCCGGTTTTGTTTTTGTCGTGCAGCCACATCTTCATATTCTCACCCCACCCTACGCCACGCTATCGCGCTGGGAAACCAGCATCCCGGCCAGCATCAAGGCGCTGCCCAGCAACCCGCGCCCCGTCAGCGGCTCGGAAAGCAGCACCACGCCCCCCAGCAGGGCGAAAACGGCTTCCAGGCTGAGGATGATGGCCGCGGCCGCCGGCCGGGCGTATTGCTGGGCGACCAGTTGCAGGGTGTAGCCTACCCCCACGGAGAGCAGCCCGCCGTACAGGATAGCCCATAACGCCGCGCGCACCCCGGCGGCGCTCAGCGGTTCGCGCCACACGGCCACCGCCGCGCTGAGCAGCGCCACCATCCCGAATTGCAGCGCCGCCAGCCGCAGACTGTCGAAGCGCGCCACCAGATGGTCTACCAGCAGGACGTGCGCCGTCCAGAACAGGGCGCTCAGGAAGACCAGGAAATCGCCCCAGGCCATGCGCCACGCGCCCGTCACGCTGAGCAGGTACAGGCCGGCCAGCGCCAGCAGCGCGCCCAGCCACACGTTGCGTCCGTGCCGCGCCCCCAGCCAGGCGCCCACCAGCGGGACGAGCACCACGTACAAGCCGGTGATGAAGCCGGCCTTGCCCGCCGTGGTGTACACCAGACCGGCCTGTTGCAGCGACGCGCCCCCGAACAGCACCGCCCCCAGCAGCAGCCCCCAGCGCCGCCAGCCGGCGGGAGCAGACCCCGGCGCGGCGGATTGCACAGCCGGCAATCTGCCCGCATCCCGCAAACGGATGACGCCCCACAGGGCCGCACCGCCCAGCCCAAAGCGCAGCGCGTTGAAGGTGAACGGGCCGATGTAGTCCATGCCGACGCGCTGGGCAACGAAGGCCAGCCCCCACACGGCGGCGGTCAAAAGAAGCAAAGCGTTGGCGTAGAGAGGTTTCATGTCGTCAGTGGGCAGGTGTCAGTGGGCAGGTGTCAGCGGGCAGGCGTCAGCGGGCAGGCGTTAGCGGGCAGGCGTTAGCGGGCAGGTGTCAGCAATCAGCATTCAGCAATCAGCATTCAGCGGTCCGTCGTCCCCCCCTACCGTCCCCTCTCGCAATTCCACATGCCGGGCTGCGGCCAGGGGAACGGCTTGCCCCACACGTCCGGCAGGCGCACCGGCATGCCGTCGGTTCCCATCTGGATGGTGACCACCTGCCGGGAGAGAATCGTCTCACTCTCCAGGTCGGCCAGGACGAGTTCCCAGGTATCCACGTCGCGGTATTCCAGCCAGGCCAGTTGTTCCCCGGAGGGCGAAATCGCCAGCGGGCCGGTGTGGAAGGCCGGAAAGACGCGGCGAATCCAGTTGGTATACCCTTCC
>DAOTWV010000396.1:0-7884 GCA_034435695.1 Anaerolineales bacterium
TCTTGCGGCAAAGCGATGTGCGTGGGAAAACGTCTGGCAGTTGTCATGCGCCCGATTATACTGCTATACTCTACCCAGATGCCCAAAACACACCTTTTGTGCCCCCTCTTTTTGCAACAGGAGAGTTCAGCCATGTACCTGCCCCCCCAGGGAATGTCCAGAGAGAATGTTTTGCAAGCCATGCGCACAGCCCGCCAGCAAGATGTGCGCTGGCAGGAAGGCCGCGCCTTCAGCCTGGTCTATCAGGCTGGTGAGGAGGTTGCCAGCCTGCTCAAAGAAGCCTACACCATGTTCTTTTCTGAAAACGGCCTCAGCCCGATGGCTTTTCCCAGTTTGCGCAAATTCGAAGCCGAAGTGGTTTCCATGACCGCACATTTGTTGGGAGGGGATGAAGAGGTAGGGGGAAGCATGACCTCCGGGGGGACGGAAAGCATCCTGATAGCCGTGTACGCGGCCCGTGAATGGGCGCGCCGCCATCGGAAGCATATCCGGCGCCCCGAAATCGTACTGCCCGCTACGGCACACCCGGCTTTCGATAAAGCCGCGGAGTATTTTGGCTTGCGCGCCGTCCATGTGCCCGTTGCCCCCGATTTTCGCGCCGACCCGGAAGCCATGCGTAAGGCCATTACGCCCAACACCATCCTGCTGGTAGCCTCGGCGCCCTCCTACCCCCAGGGGGTGGTAGACCCGGTGGCGGAAATCGCCTCCCTGGCGCAGGAGCGCGGCCTGCTGTGCCATGTGGATGCCTGTGTGGGCGGTTTCATGCTGCCCTTTGTGCGCCGCCTGGGGTATACCGTCCCAGAATTCGATTTTTCTCTCCCTGGGGTGACCTCCATGTCTGCCGACCTGCACAAGTACGGTTACGCAGCCAAAGGGGCTTCCGTAGTGTTGTACCGTGGCCGTGAATTGCGCCGTCTGGCCTGCTTCGTGCACACCGATTGGAGCGGCGGGGTGTATGCCTCCACCTCTCTGGCTGGAACGCGTCCTGGCGGCGCAATTGCCGCGGCCTGGGCTGTGATGAACTTCCTGGGAGAAGAGGGCTATCTGCGACTGGCGCGCACCGTCATGGAAACCACGCAGAAAATCCGTCGGGGGGTAGAAGAAATCCCCGGTTTACACATTCTGGGGAATCCGCACATGAGCGTGTTGGCCATCGCCGGAAAAGACATTTACCCCCTCGGAGACGAACTGGCCGCACGCGGCTGGCACCTCGACCGGCAGCAATTTCCGCCCAGTCTGCATCTGACAGTGCATTATGGTCATGCTGCGGTGGCGGATGATTTCCTGCGCGACTTGCGCGCCGCCGTGCATACCGTGCGCCGTCCCAGCCTGTCCCGCTGGAGGGATGCCCTTTTGGTGCGGGTGAGTAACTGGATTGTGCGTACCCTGCCCGAAACACTGGTCAGCCGTCTGATGGCGCGCGCTGGCCGTTTGCTCGGTACACCCGATGGGGAAGGGCATACCGCAGCCCTGTATGGCATGCTGGGCACGCTCCCGAACCGCGGCGACCTGCGGGAACTGGTGCTCGACATGCTTGAGCAGATGGCTCGTCCGCAGGAGGCTGTGCAATGACGTCAGCCCCAGTAGCCGTCATCGGCGGAGGCCCCGCAGGCTTGATGGCCGCCGAAACCATTGCCCGCGCTGGCCTGTCCGTGCAGGTATTTGAAGCCATGCCCACGCCAGGACGCAAATTTCTCATGGCCGGACGCGGCGGCCTGAACCTGACCCATTCCGAACCCCTGGAGGCTTTTTGCTCCCGCTACGGGAACCGGCAGGCCGAAGTCTCCCGCTGGCTGGAAGTTTTTGGCCCCCACGACCTGCGCGCCTGGGCGCATTCTCTGGGCATACAAACGTTTGTGGGCTCTTCGGGGCGCGTTTTCCCCCTGGAAATGAAAGCCGCCCCCCTGCTGCGTGCCTGGATTCGACGCTTGAGGGCACAGGGAGTGCAGATTCTCACCCGTCACCGCTGGCTGGGGTGGGATGCGCAGGGTGCGCTGCGCTTTCAGACACCTGATGGCGAAGTACTGCACACTGCCTCTGCCGTGGTGCTGGCGCTGGGAGGGGCATCGTGGCCTCATCTCGGTTCGGATGCCGCCTGGGTGGAACTCCTCCGTTCCCGCGGCGTCCCCATCGCACCTCTGGAACCGGCGAACTGCGGTTTCGAGGTCGCCTGGAGTGATTTCTTTCGTCAACGCTATGCCGGAACCCCGTTGAAGAGCGTCTCCCTGCGCTTGCCCTGGATGGATTTCCAGCGCCGCGGCGAGTGCGTAGTCAGCGATTATGGCCTGGAAGGCTCGTTGATATACGCTGCCTCAGCGCACATCCGTGAACGTATCAAGGCCCAGGGACGTGCCGAAATCCGTTTCGACCTTCTCCCCGATACCCCGCAGGTGAGACTGCAGTCGCAACTGGCGCGCCCGCGTGGCAAACGCTCCCTCTCCGAACACCTGCGGCGGGCGGCACGTCTGAAAGGGGTAAAAGCCGCCCTGCTGCGGGAAGCCTTTCCCGATGGCCTGCCCGTTTCTCCGGCAGAACTGGCCGCAAGCATCAAGGATTTGCCGCTGCCTTTGCTGCGTCCCCGTCCACTGGAAGAAGCCATCAGCACCGCCGGTGGCGTACGCCTGGAAGCCCTGACCGCAGACCTGATGCTGCGCGCCATGCCGGGGGTGTTTTGCGCTGGCGAAATGCTGGATTGGGAAGCCCCAACGGGCGGCTATCTGCTTACGGCCTGCTTTGCCAGTGGCGTGGTGGCCGGGAACGGCGCGGTATCCTGGGTGATGCGCCAGCATTAGCGTTTCATAAAAATTACTCCCTGTTCTTGACTTTCCCCTCAGACTTCTGTATAGTAAAACCGTTGGAAAACGCCCTGCCAAGCACTGCAACTCGCGTTGCTGTGCTTTTTCTTGTCTCTGCGTAACCTGCACCTGGAATGTGCGACATAAAAGGCGATGCAGATGAACCAGACAGCCTTTTCGGGAGTACTATCCTGGGTAGGGTGAACGACCCTGCAAGTGTAAACCGTGCGGTGTCTGTGCCCCTCTGAGGGCATTTCCGCGTAGTCAGGTTTGCCTATTGATTTTGCTCTCAAAAAAAGGTATCCTGAGAGTGTTAATGTTATGTGACAAATGCTGGCGGTGTGCATCCAAAAGGATGAGACTCGTATGACAGGAATGGGTGCCTTGCGGGGCGCGATAGCCCTTGCGGGGCGAGAATGCGCTGACTGTTGGAGGCACACGCGCCGGTATAACTTTAGGAGTGCGGATGATTGATAAATCTCTACTGAACAGCCTGGAATCGGAAGAAGAAAGCGCGCGCAGCACGGCTGTTGCCCGTCTGATTGAATTTGGGCGGCATAAAACTTTCGTCTCCATTGACGATATCCTGATGTTCTTCCCCGATGCAGAGCAGGATGTGGACCAATTGGAAGAGGCTTTTGCTGCCCTCATTAGTGCCGGTATCCCGTATGTCGAAGACACCCCCGGTAAAGAGCCTGCTGACAGCGAAGTGGAAGAGGACGAAGAAAGCGAAGACTCCCCGCTTTTGGAGAGCGAGCAAAACTACCTGGCGAATATCGATACCGATGATACCATTGGCCTGTACCTGAAAGAAGTTGGGCGCGTCCCCTTGCTGACTGCTGAGGAAGAAGTTGACCTGGCCATGCGCATTGAAGCCGGGCGCCAGGCGCGCGAGGAAATGGCCCGCGGTAACGTGAGTGAAGAGCGCCGGCAGGAACTGCGCGCCCTCATCGAAGACGGCTGGGCTGCCCGCGAGCACCTCATCACGGCCAACTCCCGCCTGGTGATTAGCGTGGCCAAAAAGTACATGGGGCGCGGCGTTCCTTTCCTCGACCTCATCCAGGAAGGCAACATCGGCCTGATTCGCGCCGCCAAGAAATTCGATTATCGCCGCGGCCACAAATTCAGCACCTACGCCACATGGTGGATTCGCCAGGCTGTTACCCGCGCCATTGCCGACCAGGGACGCACCATCCGCGTACCTGTGCACATGGGTGACCAGATTAACAAATTGCTGCGCGTGCAGCACCAATTGACCCAAAAACTGGGGCGCGACCCCTCCGTAGAGGAACTGGCCGAGGCGCTGGAAGTTACCCCACAGAAAGTCGAAAACATGATTCAGGTGGCGCGCCGCCCGCTTTCCCTCGAAACCCCCACCGACGACGAAGAAGATTCCGTGTTGGGTGACTTCATCGAAGACGAGGAAATTCCGCCGCCCGATGAAACCGCCACCTACAACCTGCTGCGCGAACACCTGGAAGGCGTGCTGGAAGGCCTGCCGCCGCGCGAGGTGCGCATCCTGCAACTGCGTTACGGCCTGCTCGATGGGCAAGCCTACACCCTGGAAGAGGTGGGACGCAAAATGGGTGTCACCCGCGAACGTGTTCGCCAAATCGAAGCCCAGGCGCTTAGCCGCCTGCGTCATCCCGCCATTCGCCGTAAATTGCGCGAATACCTGGGCTGAGACGACACAACGACCGGCATGACAGCATAGGACAACTGTGTAGCAGTTGTCCTATTTTTTTATGGCGTACGCCTCCCACAAGGCCGCCATCGGCAACAAGGGGACGGTATACCGCTGCCAGGGCAGGGGAATCATCACGAGCAGCGCGCCCGCTTGGAGGGCAGTGGCCGCCAGAAGCCAGATGACCTTTTGGGTGGCCTCCGTTTCCCCTGGGGCAGCGCCGCGCCTCCAGATTTCCCGTACCCCGCGTCCCATACCAATGAGCGTCAACACCAGGAAGAATGCCCCGCCCCACAGACCGCGTCCCCAGGTGTGCAGCGGGTTGGCGCGGTATGCTGCCTCAGAGGGGGCGGTGGCAGCGGTGTAGTTGCCTACTTCGGCGAATTGCGGCGGGGTGACGTACAGATTTCCCAGCAGGGCGATGATGCGTTTGGCAGGCGTATCCAGCAGCGCACCTGGGGCGAGACGGGCGGTGTCGGCGGCTTGCCGGGCGGCGAGGTCGGCGCGCAAGCGGATTGCGCTGCGCATGGCCGAAATGGGGTGTGACCAGAATACCGGGTTGAGCAGCACGGAGATGCCCACAAGCAGGAGTAACGAGCGCACGATGGAGAGCAGGCCGTGCGGCTGTAGGAAGCGGACGCTCCGCCGTCTGTTGCCGCCTACCCGCGGGAAGACGAGCAGAACCAGCGCCAGGGCGCTTTGCTTGGCATTGACCGCCAGCCCCAGCGCCAGCCCCAGCCACAGCGCGCGGGCGCGTGCGGGCGCCGCCAGCAAGGCCCACAGCGTGCACGTGACGCCAAAGAGCAACGCCCCCTCGGCCATTGCCCGCCGGGCGTGCAGCAAGACGAGGGGGTGCATGCCCAGCAGCAACACAGCCAGCAGTCCCACGCGCCGGCCACCCAGAGCGCATCCCGTCAGGTAGAGCAGCAGCAGGGTGAGCGGCAGCAGGGCGGTGACGGCGTATCTGCCGGTACGAAGCAGTGCGGGGGCAGGCAAGGCTCCGGCTGCGGAATTTGCCTCCCAGGTGGCTCCCCAATCCCAGTCGGCGGGCAGGGGGGGCAAGCCCGCCAGGGTGCGCCCCGCACCGAGCAGGTAACGCGTCAACGGGGCATCCAGCAAGCGGTAGCGCTGGCGCAGGTCAGCATCGTGTCCAGGTTGCCAGCCAAGCGCCGCAGGACGTGTGAGGAGCAGGTCGAAGTCTGCGCTGGTGAAGAGTTGCGTGCTCTCGTCGGGGTGGAAGGGCACGCGGGACGCGCCCCAAAAGGCGAAGGCACTCAGCAAGGCAATCAGAAGCAGGGCGGGCAGGTGGTCGCGGCAGGTCATGGGAGAAAAAAAGCAAGCGCCAAAGCAGGGCTTCGGCGCTTGCAGATTGGCGGGGCAATCAGGCTTCGGGCAGGTCGAGTTTGATGTGTAATTCGGCGATTTGCTCCGGCTCCACAGGGGAGGGGGCATCGGCCATCACGTCGCGGGCAGCCTGATTCTTGGGGAAGGCAATCACCTCACGGATGTTGGGGGCATCGGCCAGCAGCATCACCAGACGGTCGATGCCGGAAGCAATGCCGCCATGCGGCGGTGCGCCGTATTCGAAAGCCCGCAGCATGTGGCCGAAGCGCTCTTGCGCCACTTCGGGGGAGATGCCAATCAGGTCGAAAATGCGTTCCTGCAGGGCGCGCTCGTGAATGCGGATGGAGCCGCCGGCTACCTCATGGTTGTTGAGTACCATGTCGTATTGCGTGCCGCGCATCTTGCCGGGGTCGCTGTCCAGCAGCGGCAGGTCTTCGGGCAGCGGCATGGTGAACAGGTGCTGGCTGGGGTCCCAGCGCTGCTCCTCCTCGTTCCAGAAAGCCCAGGGGAAGTCAATCACCCAGCAGAAGCCGAGCACATCGGGGTCGCGCAGGTTCAGGCGGTCGCCCAGCAGGATGCGCAGGCGGCTGAGGCTGTCGAAGACCACGGCGGGCTTATCGGCCACGAAGAGCAGCAGGTCGCCGGGTTCGGCTTGCATGCGTTCTTTGATGGCTTCCAGGCGCTCTTCGGAGAAGAATTTGGCAATCGGAGAGCGCATGCCGCCCTCTTTGGGCAGGATGATGTAGGCCAGCCCTTTGGCGTCGTGTTGCTGGACGAAGGCGGTCAGTTCGTCAATTTGCTTGCGGCTGTAGTGCGCCAGCCCTTTGGCGTTGATGCCGCGTACCTGTCCGCCGGAGGCCACGGCACGCTCGAAGACGCCGAAGCCGCAGCCCTCGGCCAGGTCGCTGATGTCCACCAGTTCGAGGCCAAAGCGGATGTCGGGGTGGTCGTTGCCGAAGCGAGACATGCTTTCTTCGTAGGTGAGGCGCGGCCAGGGGGTTTGCAGGATGCGCTTGTGAGGGACGAGTTCCTTCACCATCTCGGTGTACATGGCTTCCATGAGGTCCATCACGTCTTCCCGGCGGTTGACGAAGGACATCTCCAGGTCGAGTTGGGTGAATTCAGGCTGGCGGTCGCCGCGCAGGTCTTCATCGCGGAAGCAGCGCGCAATCTGGAAGTACCGTTCCATGCCGGCCACCATGAGCAACTGTTTGAGTTGCTGAGGCGACTGCGGCAGGGCGTAGAACTCGCCAGGGTGTACGCGTGAGGGCACCAGGTAGTCGCGTGCGCCTTCGGGTGTGGCTTTGAACAGGATAGGAGTCTCGATTTCGATGAAACCGCTCTTGTCGAGGTAATCGCGGATGAATTTGACTACCTTGTGGCGCAGGGTGATGTTGTACTGCATGCGCTCGCGGCGCAGGTCGAGGTAACGATAACGCAGGCGGATGTTCTCGTCCACGCCGTCCTCTTTGTTGATGGTGAAGGGCGGCACTTTGGCGGGGTTGAGTACCTGCACGCTGTGGGCTACGACTTCAACCTGGCCGGTGGCGAGGTTGGGGTTTTCCATGCCCTCGGGGCGGCGGCGCACCAGGCCGGTGATTTGCAGTACCCACTCGTTACGGGCATCGGCAAGAGCCGCGTGGGCTTCGGGGTGGGTAGCGGAATCGGCCAGCACCTGCACGATGCCGAAACGGTCTCGCAAGTCAATGAAGGTCACGCCGCCGTGGTCGCGGCGGCGATGCACCCAACCAGCCAGGGTGACTTCCTGGCCGGCGTGTTCCGGGCGCAGGTTTCCACAGAAATGGGTTTTGTACATGCGCTTGCTCCTCTACAAAAAAATCGCCCTCCGCAGCACATGCGTCGGGCGAAAAGGTCTCATTGGGGTCAGGATTACCACGGCAAAGGCCACACCAGCACCCGGCGCATACGGTTGCGGAGGGTGGCATTAGCATCGTTTTCGTGGTGTGGAAGGGGTATCGTTTGCATGGCTACCTGACCTTGTTCAGGGTGTGCTGATTATAGCACGGGCAAAGGGATTGGGCAACCAGGGAAAACAAGAGG
>DAOTWV010000397.1:0-10470 GCA_034435695.1 Anaerolineales bacterium
AGCAGTTGTACCGCCAACGAAGGAGACCGCTTCGCTTTGCTCGCGGTGACACGCCTGGGAGAAATTTTCGGATAGGTTCTTAGTGCTCCCCAAGGAGATGGGCTGTCTTCAGGAAAAACGTTTTTCCCGCGTAACTGCTCAGCCCGATGATTTATCGTCGGGCGTGGGTGGCTGCGTTGTTACTTTCCCGCAACTTGCAACCGGACACCTCGCACCTTGAGATACACTCCTTACGCTGTTTTATCCGCAAATGTCGCAGATTGCACCGGTTTTCCTGCTTCTCCTCGGCGTAATCCAGGGAACCTGTGGATTGCATCATGCGCGTTACACAAACTATCCGGTGGCCAGTCCCGCAACGGCACGGCAAAACAGACGGCGTATACAGGAACTGCCTTCGCTGGAACGCTGCGCAGGGGGGCATTTCACCGCCTCCCAAATCCCCAACGCATCCCCCAACGACACGAAAAATGCAGATGTACCAGGGGCAACGAATAAATTTTGCGTAAATGCAATTTTATTGCCTCTTGACCTGCCCTTTGCAAAACAGTAGAATGTAAACGTTAATGAAGGCCAGTTGCCTTTTCTAAAGGCCGGCAGTTCCTTAAATTCCTTCATTTTCATCTTCACCGGTAACACGCGCACATACTCGCCAAAGTTTCTTGCGTCGTTCCGGTGAAACAGTTTTGCAAAGGAGGTGTCCCCCAAGTAGACCAGACCTGGTAAGGAAGAGACACACCCTCAAGGTCGCGCCATACCGGATGGCGACCGCCTGCCTTCGGGCAGTTTCCTTTTGGAGGAACCTCGTTTTGTCCTGGATTGCCCTTTTTGGGCGCGGCCCAACCCACAGGGCATCCGCAACTCACTCACCTATTTTGAGGAGGAGGAACAATGTCTAAACGCATTTTTGCGCTTCTGTCTGTGCTGGTGGTAGCCAGCATGCTGCTCGCAGCCTGCGGCGGTGGCAAGTCTGCCTATGAGTGCACCGACCCCATCGGCTGCGTGGATATCGCCCCCGGTGACCCCATTCACATCGCCTACATGCTCACCACCACTGGAGCAACCGCCTTCCTGGGCGAAGACTCCAAAGGCGCCATCGAAATCGCCATTGACGACCGTGGCGGCGAATTGCTGGGGCACCCCATCCAGTTGACGGGTGAAGACTCCGGCTGCTCCGCCGACGGTGGTCAGACGGCGGCTACCAAGGTGGCCTCCGACCCGACGGTTGTCGGCATCATCGGCACCAACTGCTCCAGTGCGGCTACTGCGGCGCTGCCCACCATCAGCCAGGCCGGGCTGGTCATGATTTCCCCGTCGAACACCGCGCCGGCTTTGACCGACCCCGACCAGACCTGGCAGCCCGGCTACTTCCGCACCGCCCACAACGACAAGTTCCAGGGCCGCATCGCTGCGGAATTTGCCTACAACGAACTGGGCGCCCGCACCGCTGCTACCATCCATGACGGCAGCCCCTACGCTGAACAATTGCAGAAAGTGTTTGCCGAAACCTTCCAGAGCCTGGGTGGCACCATCACCTTCCAGGGCGCCGTCAACGTTGGCGATACCGACATGCGCTCGGTGTTGACCTCCGTTGCCGCCGACAGCCCCGACGTGCTGTACTTCCCGATTTTCGAGCCGGAAGGCGACTTCATCGTGGCGCAATCGGCTGAAATCGCCGGCCTGGAAAACACCACCCTGATGGGTGCCGATGGTCTGCTGGCCGATTCCTTCCCCGAAAACGCTGGCCCGCACGCTGAGGGCATGTACCTCTCTGGCCCGTACGTGACCGGCGCCGACTACGATGCCTTCCTGGAAAAATGGAAGACCAAATTCGGCAACAACCCGCCCAGCGGCTTCCACGCCTTTGCCTATGACGGCACCAACATCCTCTTCGACGCCATCGAGAAGGTGGCTGTGGTTGACGATGATGGTACCGTACACATCCCGCGGCAGGCGCTGCGTGATGCCATGGCCTCCACTGAAAACTTCAAAGGCCTGACGGGCACCCTGACCTGCACCGAGCACGGCGACTGCGCCACCGGCCAGGCGTTGGGTATCTTCAAGATTACCTCCGCCGAAATCAACGACGGCAAGTGGCCGCCCGATGTGGTGTGGACTCCGTAACCTGATGTTTTGACCTGGCACACAAGAGGGGATGAGCCTTCAAAGGCTCATCCCCTGCCTTAATCGCACGCTTCACTACACATCATGCCAGATTTGCTGCCAGCCCAACGCCCTTCCAGGGGGGATGGCAGCCTCCTGGGACTTGCTTTCTCCCAAAAACATCCTGACCCCTGGCGGTCAAGCAACAGAGAGGGCTCACAATAATGAAAATCAATCTGGAACGCTTATCCTGGGTGGATGTTTTCCTTTGGCTGTTCCGTATCGTTGCCTTTGCACTTATCGCAATCGGGATTTTCAACACCCTGTCCTCAGGACGATACACGTCCAACCAATGGGTGACCCTGATTTTTGCCGGCCTGGCGCAAGGGAGCATTTATGCGCTAATCGCCCTGGGCTATACGCTGGTGTACGGCATCCTCTTGATGATTAACTTCGCGCACGGCGATATTTACATGGCCGGCGCGTTTACCGCGGTCTTCCTGGCAGAACGCCTCTCCGATACCGGTTTTCTGGTTGCCCATCCCTGGCTTTCACTCATTCTGCTGATACTGCTGGCAGCCGCGGTCTCCATGAGCATAGCCGTGCTGGTGGAACGCATTGCCTACCGTCCGCTGCGCGGCGCCCCTCGTCTGGTTCCGCTGATTACCGCAATCGGCGCTTCCTTCGCCATCGAATACACGTTCCGCGGCCTGTATGGCGCGGGCTTCCACTCCTACCCCGACGTCCCCGCCTTGAGCGGCAATTACCCCATCGGCAATTTTGAGGTGCCCAAAGTACAAATCTGGGTTTTCGTGGCCGCAGTCATCTTGATGATAGCCCTGTACCTGTTCGTAGAGCGCACCAAAATGGGCAAAGCCATGCGCGCCGTAGCCGAAAACAAAGAAGTCGCCATGCTGATGGGCATCGACATTGACCGGGTTATCGTGACCACTTTCGCCCTGGGCGGTGCATTGGCCGGGGCAGCCGGTATCTTCAATGGGCTGTTCCGCCCTCAGGGTGTGTACTTCTTCATGGGTTTCATCCCCGGCATCAAAGCCTTCACCGCCGCTGTTTTGGGCGGCATTGGTAACGTACCGGGGGCCATGCTCGGCGGCCTGTTGCTGGGTATCATCGAAGCCCTGGGGCCAAATCTCTTCCTGGAAGGGCTGGGTATCCCGGCGGCCAACCAGTTGAAAGACGCGATTGCCTTCACCGTACTGGTGCTCATCCTCATCTTCCGTCCGCAAGGCATTTTGGGTGAGCGCCTGTCGGAAAAGAAAGCGTGAGGTACGACATGACAACCGAAACATTGCAAGATACCCCCTCTTTCGGATGGCGCGAGGTCGTAAATTACGGTTTGTTGGGCGGCGTGGTAAGTTTGTATTTTGGCGCCATCGGCATGACGCTGCTCTTCTCCGTCCGCAACCTGGTAGGCACCTTCCTCAACCTGGGACAGGTGCTGGCGCTGGCGGGTGCCCTGGGTGCTGGATACCTGACAGGGCAGGCTTTCGTCAAGCAAAATGCCCGCGGGCAGGTGCTGCGCATGGGGTTGTTGAGCGGTTTCATGGCCGGGTTGCCTCCGCTGATTCTGGTCATCATGGGCACAGCCATCCCCAACAACAGCATGTTCGTCAACATCAACGATAACCTGGTGCAATTGATTACCTTTGGGCTTGGCCCTGTGCTGGGCAGCGTTGCCCTCGTGGCGCTCTCGGCGCTCATCGGGGGGATTGGCGCCGGCTTCACGCTGCTGAGTGCCCGCATGCGCAAGGCACTGGTGTTGGCGCTGATATGGGTGTTTACCCTCGGCCTGTTCTCCGAAAACATCGGCACCATCGTGCGCAACATTTTGGGCACCGCGATTTCCCGCTGGATGTTCCAGAACAAATCCCTCAACCCGGTAGCAGCGCTCGTCGTCTTCATCCTGGCTTTCCTCTACTCATACTATGAGGCGACCGGGCAAGGCCGCGCCAGGTTCCAACGGCTCGCCCCCGCACAGCAGCGTAACATCAACCTGGTTTACGCGGCTTTCATGGTACTCCTGGCGCTGGCGCTCCCCTGGATTGTAGGGTCGTTCCTCAGTCAGGTGCTCTTCATCGTCGGCCTGTACGTCATCATGGGCATGGGGTTGAACATCGTGGTGGGTTTCGCCGGGCTGCTCGACCTGGGGTATGTGGCCTTCTTCGCCTTTGGCGCCTACACCATGGGGGCGCTCACCAGCCCCCACGGCTTTACAGGCGGCGTACTGAATTTCTGGCTGGCGCTGCCGGTCAGTATTCTGGTCGGGGTGCTCTTCGGCGTCATCCTGGGCTTCCCGGTGCTGAATATGCGCGGCGACTACCTGGCTATCGTTACGCTGGGCTTCGGCGAAATCATCCGTGTGCTGGCCTACTCCAACTGGTTGACCCCCATCATGGGCGGGGCGCAGGGGGTGTTGGGCATCCCCAGCCCATCCATTTTCGGCTTTGACCTTACCAAGCCGGAATACATGTACTACCTGGTGCTGTTCGGCGGCCTGATAGCCGCTTTCATCGCCGCCCGCCTGCGCGATTCACGCCTGGGCCGGCAATGGATGGCGATGCGCGAGGACGAAGACGTAGCCGAAGCCATGGGCATCAACCTGGTGCAGACCAAATTGCTGGCCTTCGCCATCGGGGCTGGCTTCTCGGCGGCTTCCGGGGCCATCTTCGCCGCCCGCCTGCACAACATCTTCCCCAACAGTTTCGGGATTCTGGTTTCCATCAACGTGCTCAGTTTGATTATCGTCGGCGGCCTGGGCAGCCTGCCCGGTGTGGTGGTCGGCGCCTTCATCCTGGTAGGGATGCCCGAACTGCTGCGCGAATTCGCCGAATACCGTCTGCTGATGTACGGCATTTTGCTGATTGTGATGATGCTTGCCAAGCCGGAGGGCTTCTGGCCGGAGGAGACGCGTAAGCGTGAACTCCATGCAGACGAAGAAGCGTGGGACGAGGATGAAAGCGTCCTCGCCGCGGCAGACTGAGCAGGAGGTTCTCATGGGCGCAATTCTCACCGCACAAGAAGTAACCAAACGCTTTGGCGGCCTGGTGGCCGTCAACAACCTGAGCCTGGAAATCCAGGAAGGCCAGATTTACAGTGTCATTGGCCCCAATGGCGCGGGCAAGACCACCTTCTTCAACTGCATCACCGGCTTCTACACCCCCGAAGAAGGTAAAATCATCTTCAACGGGCATGAAATCCAGGGCCTTTCTACCGACCGCATCACCCGCATGGGCATCTCCCGCACCTACCAGAACATCCGCCTGTTCAGCAACATGACGGCGCTGGAAAACATCATGGTGGGCGAACACCCGCACCTGAAGACCTTTTGGGCAGAGGCCATCTTGCGGACGCCGCGCTTCGTCAAAGAAGAAGCCTACGCCCTGCAGGAAGCCAAACGCCTGCTGGATTTCGTCGGCCTGAAGGGGCTGGGAGACAGCCTGGCGCGCAACCTGCCCTACGGGGCGCAGCGCCGCCTGGAAGTCGCCCGCGCCCTGGCCAGCAAGCCCAAAATGCTGCTCCTGGACGAACCCACCGCCGGCATGAACCCCAACGAGACCGGCGAGATGATTGACTTCATCGAAATGTTGCGCGATGAACTGGGTATCACCATCCTGCTCATCGAGCACGATATGAAAGTCGTCATGACCATCAGCGACCAGATTACCGTGCTCGATTTCGGCACCAAGATTGCCGAAGGGCAACCCATCGACATCCAGCGCAACCCGCGGGTCATCGAGGCCTACCTGGGGCGCGGCGCCGCATCCGGGTTGGACAACGCACAGGCCGAACCGGCCGCATCCTGATTGGGAGGGTTTCCCATGCCAATGCTGGAACTCGACAACGTTCACGCTTATTACGGACACATCCACGCCCTGCAAGGCATTTCCATGACCGTGGAACAGGGCGAAATCGTCACCCTCATCGGCTCCAACGGCGCAGGCAAGACGACCACCCTGCGCACCATCACCGGCTTGCTCAAACCCCGGCATGGAACCGTGACTCTGGAAGGCGAAGACCTGGCGCCCTACAAAGCCCACGAAGTGGTCACCCGCGGCGTCTCGATGGTGCCGGAAGGACGCGGCATCTTCGCCACCCTGACGGTCGCCGAAAACCTGGACCTGGGGGCTTACCTGCGTTCCGACAAGGCTGGCATCGCTGAAGATTTGGAACGCGTGTACGCACTCTTCCCCCGGCTCAAGGAGCGCCGCAACCAGGTAGCAGGTACCCTTTCCGGCGGGGAACAGCAAATGCTGGCTATGGGACGCGCTCTGATGGCACGGCCTCGCCTCCTGCTGCTGGATGAGCCTTCCATGGGGCTGGCCCCCGTCCTGGTGGAAACCATCTTCGATACCATCCAGGAAATCAACCAGCAGGGCACCACCATCCTGTTGGTGGAACAAAACGCCCTGATGGCGCTCTCCATCGCCCATCGCGGCTATGTGCTGCAAACCGGGCAAATCGTACTTTCCGATAAGGCCGCAGCCTTGAAAGAAAACGAGATGGTGCAAAAAGCCTATCTCGGGATGGAATAGCCCCCATCCACCCTGTACAGGAGCGCAGTCTGGGCCGCCCTCTGCCCGCTGCGCTCTCTTTTTACCTCTTGCCATGCACGTTTTGGATGCACACGCCACCCGCCAGGCGCTCCCCATGCCCGCCCTCATCGAGGCCATGAAACGCGCTTTTGCGGCCCTCTCCGCCGGGGATGTGGTCGTGCCCCAGCGCGGGAACCTGCCCTTGCCCTCCGTTAAGGGGACGCTGCTCACCATGCCCGCCTGGGTACACACCCCTGAAGGAGATGCCCTGAGCGTAAAAATCGTCAGCGTGTACCCTCACAACCGCACCCGCGGCTTGCCCGTTGTCCAGGCTGTCGTACTCATGCTGGATGCCCAAACCGGGCAACCGGCTGCCGTGCTGGACGGAACCGTCCTGACCGCACGCCGTACAGGCGCAGCATCCGGCGCAGCCACCGACCTGCTGGCGCGCCCCGACAGCCGCGTGGCAGCCATCATCGGCGCCGGCGCACAGGCGCGCACCCAACTGGAGGCCATCTGCGCCGTGCGCCCCATCGAAGAGGCCTGGGTGTACGCCCCTACCCGCGCCCACGCCCAACGCTACGCTGAGGAAATGCAAGCGCAACTGGGAATCCGCATCGGCGTAGCCGAAAGCGCCGCACAGGCCGTTTCCCAGGCCGACATCGTGTGCGCGGCCACCACCTCCGCCACCCCCGTCTTCGCCGATGCAGACGTGCGCCCCGGTACACACATCAATGGCATCGGGTCCTACACCCTGCAAATGGTCGAAATCCCCCCGCAGACGCTGGGACGCGCCGCCGTTTTCGTGGACAGCCGCACCTCCGCCCTGGCCGAAGCCGGAGAAATCGTCCACGCCATCCAGCGAGGGCTGCTCACCCCGGCGCGTATGCACGAACTCGGCGCGCTCATCAACGGGCAGGTTCCCGGACGCACCAGCCCGGAACAAATCACCGTCTTCAAATCCGTGGGCATAGGCGTACAGGATGCCCTGGCAGCGCAACTGGCGCTGAAAAACACGCAAGAATAAGCCTCCCGACGCCTGCCTGCACCCATGCCGACATGTCACTGGTAAATTTGCCACCATGAACACTACAACCGATACCGTCATCATTGGAGGGGGAGTGATGGGCGTAAGCACCGCCTATCACCTGGCCGCCCGCGGCCTGCACGATGTCCTGCTGCTGGAAAAAGAAGAATTTTTCGGCACAGGAGCCACCGGCAGGTGTGCGGGCGGTGTGCGTTACCAATTCGCCACCGAGGTCAACATCCGCCTCTCGCTGGAAAGTTTGCCCATGCTGGAGCGCTTCGAGGAGGAAATCGGCTACCCGGTGGAATACCGCCAATGCGGCTACCTGTTCGTCCTCACCCAGGAACGGGATGTCCAGGTCTTCGAACACAACGTCGCCCTGCAGCACTCCCTGGGGGTGATGACCGAATGGCTGGATGGGGACGAAATCCGCAAACGCCTGCCCCAGATGCGCTTCGAGGACGCCCTGGGGGGCACCTTCTACCCCAAAGATGGGCTGGTGGACCCCAACGGGGTGGTGCAGGGATACCTGAAGGCTGCCCAACGCCTGGGGGTACGCGCCCAACCCTCCACCGAAGTGACCGGCCTGGAAGTACAGGCTGGCCGCATCCGGGGCGTCCACACCAACCGGGGCACAATCTCCTGCCGGCAGGTCATCAACACCGCCGGCCCCTGGGCAGGGCGCATCGGTCAGATGGCCGGCGTGGACATCCCCATCACGCCCCTGCGCCGCCAATGGCTGACCACCACCCCGCTGCCGGAGATTCCACAAAACTTCCCATTTGTGATAGACTTTGCCAAATCGTTGTATTTTCACCGTGAAGGCGACGGCCTGTTGACCGGTATGTCCAACCCCAACGAAGCGCCCGGATTCCACCAGTTCGTAGACCCCGACTGGGAATTGACGCACATGGAAGCGGCCATAGCCCGCCTGCCCCTGCTGGAGCGCGCCGGCGTGGTCAGCCGGGTAGCCGGCCTGTACGAGGTCACCCCCGACGCGCACCCCATCTTTGGCAGCACCCCCGTGGAGGGCTTCTACGTCCTGGCCGGTTTTTCGGGACACGGCTTCATGCACGGCCCCATTGCCGGCAAACTGATGGCCGAAATCCTGCTCGATGGGCAGGCGCACACGGTGGACGTTTCCATGCTCGACCTGGCACGCTTCGTCGAAGACCGTCCGATACGCGAGTACAATGTGGTGTGATAGACCACAGACCACAGACGACAGACGGCAGACAACAGACCACAGACGACAGACCACAGACGGCAGACGACAGACCACAGACGACAGACGACAGACCAACGGCCACAGAAAAACACGGACCAACAGACCAAGCGACCAACAGACCAGGCGACCAGAAGACTAACAGACTAACAGACCAGGCGACCAACAGACTAACCGACTAACAGACCAACCGACCAACAGACCAGGCGACCAATAGACTAACCGACCAAACGACCATGCCCTCAGCCGAAATCATCACCATTGGAACCGAAATCCTGCTAGGCGAAATCATCGACACCAACGCCACCTACATCGCCCGTGAACTGCGCCGCATCGGAATGGACCTGTACCGCAAGACCAGCGTGGGCGACAACGCCGAGCGCATCGCCCAGGCCATTCGCGAAGCCCTGCAGCGCTGCGACGTAGTCATCACCACCGGCGGCCTTGGCCCCACTGTGGACGACCCCACCCGCGAAGCCGTGGCGCTGGCCTTCGATGTGCAAACCGAATTTCGCCCCGAATTGTGGGAGCAGATTCAGGCGCGCTTTGCCCGTTTTGGCCGCCAACCTACCGAAAACAACAAGCGCCAGGCCTACATCCCGCAAGGTGCGCATCCCATCGAGAATCCGGTGGGCACCGCACCGTGCTTCCGCATGGAAGGGGAAAACGGCATGGTCATCTCCCTGCCGGGTGTGCCGCGTGAAATGGAACACCTGATGCAAAACGCCGTCCTGCCACACCTGCGAGAGCGCTACCCCAACCTGGGCGTCATCAAGGCGCGCGTCCTGCACACGGCCGGCGCGGGCGAATCGAATATCGATGCCCTGATTGGCGACCTGGAAGAACTGACCAATCCCACCGTAGGGCTGGCGGCGCACTCCGGGCAGGTGGATGTGCGCATCACCGCCAAAGCCGGCAGCGAGGCCGAAGCCGATGCCCTGATTGAACCGGTGGAAGCCGAAGTACGCGCCCGCCTGGGCATCTGGGTTTATGGCGCAGACGAAGAAACCCTGGAACAAACCGCCCTGCAGGCCCTGCGCAAGCAGAACTGGCGCGTGGCCGTCGTCGAATCCGGGCTGGGGGGACGCCTGGTGCGTCGCCTGGGCGGCGAGGAAAGCGCGGATGCCTTCGCAGGCGGGGAACTGCTCACCCAATCGCCGGATAACACCGAATTGCGCCAACTCACCGAGGCATACCGTCACAGCCGGGGGGCGGAAATCGGCCTGGGCGTGGTTTTGCGCCCCGGCAAAGAAAAACAGGATATCTTCATCATCCTGCTCACGCCCCAGGGAGAGCAACAACTGGCGCGTCCCTACGGCGGCCCGCCGAAAATGGCCGTCCAGTGGGCAGTCAACCACGCCCTGAATTTGCTGCGCAAGTTGTGAAGTGTGGACGACGGACAACGGACAACGGACAACGGACGACGGACGACAGACCACGCGCCAGGCGACTAACAGACCAGGCGACCAACAGACTAAGTACCTATCCGAAAAATGCCATTTGCAGTGACACCGTAGGACAACTGCTTGTCAGTTGTCCGAATGCGCAACTGGCCAGCAGTTGCG
>DAOTWV010000398.1:0-2763 GCA_034435695.1 Anaerolineales bacterium
CAGCACAGCCACAACAACGTATCCGTTTATGCTCCAGGGCATATCATTCCTTCCTGTCCAGTAACACGTAAGTTTCCAGCAGGCCTTTGCCCTTCACTTCCTGGGGTGGACACGCCTGCAGCACAAAGGCATCGCGAATGCGGAAATACATGCCTGCCGAAACCCGAATCTCACCCGCTTCCGCCAGGTTTTGGATGCGGCTGGCGGTGTTGACCGTATCGCCCCACACGTCATAAGAGAATTTGTGTTTGCCAATCACCCCGGCCACCAGGGGGCCGCTGTTCAGGCCGATGCGCATTTGCAGCGCCGTCCCCAATTCGGCGTTGATATCCGGCAAGGCGGCCTGCATCTCCAGGGCGGCCTGTGCAGCGGCATGGGCGTGTTCTTCCATGGCGTCAGGCACTCCGCCGACAGCCATGTAGGCATCGCCGATGGTCTTGATTTTTTCCAGGCCATTGCGCCGCACGATGGCATCGAAGCGGGTGTACACCCGGTTGAGGGCCTCCACCACCTCGGCAGGAGAGAGTTCCGCCGCGTAGGCGGTGAACCCCACCAGGTCGGCAAACAGCACGGTGACATCATCGAAGTGGTCGGCAATCGGCTCTTCGCCGGCTTTGAGGCGCTCCGCAATCGGGGCAGGCAACACGTTGAGCAGCAAACGCTCAGAGCGGGCCTGTTCTTCTTCGATTCGGCGCAGGTATTCCTGTTCCTGGTCGTGCCAGGCTTTGCGCATCAAACTGGCAGAGACGCGCGCTCGCAGGAGGACGCGGTCGAAAGGTTTGAACAGGTAATCCGTTGCGCCCAGTTCGATACAGCGCGTGACGCTCTGCTGGTCATTGACCGCCGAAATGACGATGACCGGCACGTTGCGCAGGCGCTCATCGGCCTGCATGTGTTCCAGCACCTGGTAGCCGCTCATCTCCGGCATCATGATGTCCAGCAATACCAGGTCGAAAGCCCCGGCGCGCAGTTTTTCCAGCGCCACGCGGCCGTTTTCGGCCATTTCCCAGGCGTGTCCGAGGCGGCGGATGTGGCGCGCCAGCAAGTCGCGGTTGGCGGGCTGGTCATCTACAATCAGAACGCGGCGCGATTCTTCCTTCATGCGCTTTGCTGGTTCTCCAGAAAGTGTTTGATGATTTCCATCAAGGCCTTGAAGTTCACGGGCTTGGTGGCATATTCGTCACAACCGGCGGCCAGGGCTTTGTCACGGTCTTCCGCCAGCGCATGCGCGGTGAGGGCGATGATGGGGATGGCGGCGGTTTCCGGGTCGGCCTTGAGTTGCCGGGCGACCTCGTAACCGTCCATTTCGGGGATGCTGATATCCAGTAAGACGAGGTCGGGGTGATGCAACCGGGTCATTTCCAGCCCCTGCAGGCCATCTTCGGCCTCCAGGGTGCGAAATCCGCGGCGCTGCAGGCGGCGTACCAGCATGTCGCGGTTCAAGGGGTTATCTTCGACGAGGAGAATGGTAAAGGTGTTCATAGGCAAGTGGCAAGTGGGCAGGTGTCCCCTCGCCCTTAGGGAGAGGGATAGGGTGAGGGAGAAAGTGGGCAAGTGGCAAGTGTGCAGGCGTCCCCTCGCCCTTAGGGAGAGGGATAGGGTGAGGGAGAAAGTGGGCAAGCAGGCAGGCGTCCTCTCGCCATTCTGCATTCATCATTCATCATTCTTCATTCTTCATTCGTAATTCTTCATTCGTAACTGCTCAGCCCACCCGCCGGGGAATCAATTCCCCGGCTGAGGACACCAAAGTCGGGTAAAACCGACTGCATGGCGCCAGCCGGATTGTTCCGGCTTTGGCCGCTCAGCACGACGATTTATCGTCGGGCGTGGGTGGCTGAGTTGTTACCTTCATTCCGCATTCTCACTTCCTCATTCTGCATTCTCATTTCTCACTTCTGCCGGCAGGCGGACGGTAAAGGTGCTGCCTTCGCCGGGGGTGCTTTCAGCGTGGATGCTGCCGCCCATCATCTCGCAAAAGTGCTTGCTGACGCTCAACCCCAGGCCGGTACCCCCAAATTCACGCGTCACGCTGACATCGGCCTGGACGAATTCATCGAAAACCCGCGCCAGTTCATCCGGCGTCATGCCAATACCGGTATCCTGCACCTGAAATTCCATCCATTCCTGACCGTCATCACCTGCCAGCCGGCGGGCACGCAGGGTGACCACGCCCTGGCGGGTGAACTTGTTGGCATTTCCCAGCAGATTGATGAGAATCTGGCGCACTTTGGTCGGGTCGGCGGTCATCTCGCCCAGGTCGGAGGCGGCATCCACCTCCAGGCGGTTGCCGCTCTTGATGAACAACGGCTCGGTAGTGGCAATCACCGCCCGCATCAGACCCTCCACCGGGAAGGTGTGCAGGTCCAGTTGCATGTACCCGGCCTCGATTTTCGCCAGGTCCAGTACGGCATTGACCAGTGAGGTCAGATGTTCCCCCGCCTGGCGGATTTTCTGCACATCGGGCAGCAAGTCATCGTAGCCCAGGTCGCGCACGTCTTCTTCCAATAATTCACTGTAACCAATGATTGCCGTGAGGGGAGTACGAAATTCGTGGCTCATATTGGCAAGGAACTGGCTCTTGGCCTGATTGGCGGCATCGGCCTCCTGACGGGCACGCTGCAATTCGTCCATCAGGCGCTGGCGCTCGGTGACATCTTCCTTGACGGCAACATAATTCTGGATATTCCCCGCTTCATCCAGCACGGGGGCAATGGTCATGTGCTCCACATACAGTGAACCGTCCTTGCGGCGGTTGACCACATC
>DAOTWV010000399.1:0-4160 GCA_034435695.1 Anaerolineales bacterium
TCGCCCATGAGCGTGAACACGGTACCCTGGAACAACTGATGGCCACCCCCATCGGCCGCGCCGAACTACTGGTCGGCAAGATGCTGCCCTACCTTGTGGTCGGACTGGTCAACGTGGTGCTCATGCCCGCATTGGCCATCGCACTCTTCCACATTCGCCTGAACGGCAGTTTTTTGCTCTTCTTCCTGCTCTCGGCGGTTTTCCTGTTCTCCATTTTGAGCATGGGTATCTTGATGGGCGTCTTCATGAAAACCCAGGCTGCCGCGCTGGCACTCTCCTTCCTGATGATTTTCTACCCCGGATTTTTCATGACCGGCATTTTCTTCCCCCTCAATTCCATGCCCGAAATCGTCCGTCTGGAAGCCATGTTCCTGCCTGGCACGCCCTACGCGACCATCACGCGGGGTATCTTCCTGCCCGCACTTGGCCTGGATGTGCTCTGGCCGTATGCAATCATGCTGCTCTTCCAGGCGCTGATGTTCACTGGCATTGCCGCCCTGTTCTTCAGAAAGAAGTTGTAAGATTGGCTGGCTGCGGGTTATTCCTGGCTCGAAAAACGGTGGAAACCGTGCAGCCGGCTGCGCTATGCACCCCAACGCAGCAACCAGCGCAACGAAAAAACATGCCAGCCATTCCCTGACTCGTGACTCTCCTATGAACCGTATTCTCGCTCTCGTCAAAAAAGAATTCACCCATCTCCGTCGGGATTGGTGGATGCCGGCCTTCATGGTCTTTGGCGGCCTCATGGAACTGGTGATGGTTGCCTGGGCTACCTCACGCCCCATCACCAACCTGCCCCTGCTGGTGCTCGATTACGACCGCAGCGCCGCCAGCCGTCAGATGGTCACTGCCCTGGTCAACACCGGCACCTTCAACTTCCAGGGGTACGCCACCGATGAAGCCGCCATCCGCGAAGCCGTCTCGCGCGGACAGGTCAACGCCGCGGTCATCATTCCGGCAGATTTCTCCACCCACATGGCCGACCCGAATGGACGTCCCCAAATGCTGGTCATCCTGAACGGAGCCGAAAGCATCCCCGCCACCGAAGCGCTGCGCGCCGTGCAAGGCGTGGCCTACGAGCGCAACCAGCAACTGGCCGTGGAGCGCCTGGGGCTGCCGCCCGAAGAAACCGCCGGCTTCGATTTCAGTTTGCGCGTCTGGTTCAATGAATCGCTCAAGGACGCTTTCTACACCACCCCGGCGGAGTTCGGTCTGATGCTGGAATTCGTGGTGCTGCTCTTTGCCGCGCTCAGTTTCGCCCGCGAACGCGAACTTGGCACGCTGGAACAACTGCTGGTGATGCCCTTCTCCTCCATGCAAATCATCATCGGTAAGGCCATCCCTGTGTTGCTGATAGCCTACAGTGATTTCCTGCTCATGCTGGCGCTTATTCGCTTTGGCTTTGGCCTGCCCATCCGCGGTTCACTGGCCCTGCTGCTGCTCATCGCCTTCCTGTACATGCTGGTTGAACTCGGCAAGGGGATGGTGATTTCGGTGGTCTCGCACACCCAGCACCAGGCCTTTCTGCTGGTGATGCTGGTGGGTATGACCGACTTCATGTTCACCGGTTACGCCGCGCCGGTCGAGAGCATGCCGCGCATCCTGCAATGGGGCGCCAACTTCGTTCCGGCGCACCACTGGCTGACCATCCTGCGCAGCATCATGCTCAAGGGCGCCGGCGTGGACGTGCTCTGGCCCCACATGCTGGCCCTTTTCGGGTTGGGTGTGGTGATTTTGACTTTCTCCCTGCGTTTCGTCCGCCGTGCGCTGGACTGAACGCTCTCACCAGGAATGCCCATGGACACCGTGATTTCCGTACAAAATCTGACCAAACGCTTCGGCGACTTCACCGCCGTGGACGGCGTTACCTTCGAGGTATGCCGCGGCGAGATTTTCGGCTTCCTTGGCCCCAACGGCGCCGGTAAAACCACCACCATCCGCATGATTTTGGGGTTGCTCAAACCCAGCGCCGGCGAAGTTCGCATCCTGGGAATGGACGCCCATCGCGAAACATCCCGCATCCGCCCGCGGGTAGGGTACATGTCGCAGCGCTTCAGTCTGTACAACGACCTGACCGTATTGCAAAATTTACGTTTTTACGGCGCGGCCTACGGCCTGAAAAACGCCGAACTGGAAGGCCGCATCCAGGCCGCCCTGGAACTGGCCGACCTCCAGGGGCGTGAACACACCCTCACTGGCGACCTTTCCGGCGGCTGGCGGCAGCGGCTGGCGTTGGGTGCGGCCATCCTGCACCGCCCGGAAATCATCTTCCTCGACGAACCCACCGCCGGGGTAGACCCGGTTTCGCGACGCGCCTTCTGGGACCTGCTCTATCGGCTGATTGGCGAGGGGGTAACCGTCTTCGTCACCACGCACTACATGGACGAAGCCGAGCACTGTCACCGATTGGCCTTCATCCGCCGCGGCAAAATCAACGCCCTGGGAGCGCCCAGCGCCATCAAGGCTGAGAAAATGCCCGGTCAGGTACTCGAACTGGCCCCCAGCGACGCGCCCAAAGCCATCGCCGCTTTGCAAGCCGCCATCGCCGCCGGAGACCTGCCTCAGATGGAGGTGGAACTTTACGGCGCATTGGTGCATGTCGTCACCCCACAGGCCGAAAAACTGCGTTCACGCATTTTACGCACGCTCAAGAAAGCCGGCCTGAAAGTCCACCACGCCGACTTGATTGCCCCCTCACTGGAAGACGTTTTCATCGCCTCCATGCAATGACCTGCAACTTTCTCACCTGTCAATGTTCCAACTTTCACTTTTTGGAGACCACTATGACTCGTAAACTCACTCTTCTCACCCTCACCCTGGCCCTCTTGCTCGCTGCCTGCCAGGGCACATCCAACAGCCCTGCGGCGCTGGAAGCCTCAGGCGTGGTAGAAGCGACCGAAATCAGTATCGCCGCCGAAGTTCCCGGCACCGTTGCCGAAGTCTTCGTGGAAGAAGGGGCCACCGTTCAGGCTGGCGACCCGCTCTTCCGCCTGCAAAATGACCTGTTGGACGCGCAATTCCGTCAGGCGCAGGCCGCGCTGGAAGCCGCGCAAACCGCCCTGGAGGCCGCCAAAACCAACCGCGGCCTGGCACAGGCCGGCCTGGAAGCCGCACAGGCTAACGTGAAAGCCGCGCAAGCCGGTCTGGAAGCCGCCCAGGCGCAATACGACCTGGCCCTGTTGGCCGCGCGCGCCGAAGAGCAGACCACCCGCATCGCCCGCTGGCAGGATGCCCCGCCTTCCAATTTCAACCTGCCCAACTGGTACTTCACCACCGATGAGCAAATTGCCGCCGCCCAAACCGAACTCCAGGCTGCGGAAGAGGCCCTCAAGGCTGAAGAAGACAACTACCAGAGCGTGCTGGCTTCCATCGGAGAACAAGACGTGCTCGACGCGGAACAACGTCTGAACGATGCTTACGCCGCCTTCCGCGTCGCCGATGCGCTTTACCAGCGCGAAATCAACACCCAAAATGGCAAGACCACCCTCAACGACTACATCCAGAATCTCTACGATGCTGCCAAATCGGAACTGGATGCCGCACAGCGCAATTACGACCAGGTGCTGACCAACAAAGACCGTACCGACCTGCTTGAAGCCCGTGCCCGCCGCGATGCAGCCCGTGAACGCTACGAAACCGCCCTGGATACGCTCCACGCCCTGCAAACCGGCACACGCTCGCCGCAGATGCGCGCTGCCGAGGCCGCCCTGGCACAGGCGCAAGCCATCGTCGCCCAGGCCGAGGCTGGCGTCCGCCAGGCAGAAGCCGGCCTTGCACAAGCCGAAGCGGCCATCGCCCAGGCAGAAAAGGGCGTGGCGCAGGCTCAGGCCGCGCTGGATGCCCTTCAGGTGCAGCAAGACAAACTGACCGTGCGCGCCCCTGTGGACGGCGTGGTCACCACCCGCAGCGTGGACCTGGGAGAATCCGTCCAGCCCGGATTGACTGCCATCACGCTGGCACAACTGGACAGCCTGAGCGTAACCGTGTACATCCCCGAAGCGCGCTATGGCGAAATCAGTATCGGCCAGCAAGCCGAAGTACGCGTGGACTCCTTCCCCGATGAGGCTTTCTCTGCTACGGTTAGTTGGATTAGTGACAAGGCCGAATACACCCCCCGCAACGTGCAAACCAAAGAGGAGCGTGTCACCACGGTGTATGCC
>DAOTWV010000400.1:0-7638 GCA_034435695.1 Anaerolineales bacterium
TGATTGGTATTACCCTCTCTCACTTCCGCAACAAATATGGCCTGTTGATGCAGGGGGTTACACAGGCGTACTTGCAGGCTGTCCAAAACGCAGGAGGCATCCCTGTGTTGTTGCCGTTGACCTTGCCGGTCGATGATTTGCGGCCTTTGCTGGAGCACCTGCAGGGCGTCATTTTCACGGGGGGAGGGGATATCGAAGCCCATCGCTATGGACTGGAGCACGATGCGTATGTGGCGCAAACGGATGCTGCGCGTGACCAGATGGAACTCGACCTTTTTGAAGCGGTGATTGCCCAACAAAAGCCCTTCCTGGGAATCTGCCGCGGTATCCAACTGGTGAATGTAGCCCTGGGAGGCAGTCTGTACACCGACATTCAGGCGCAAGTCCCTGGTGCACACAAACACGATTTTTACCCCCTGTGGCCGCGCCCTTACCTTGCGCATACCGTCACTGTAGCCCATGACACTCGTCTGGCGGATATCATTGGCGGCGGTCAGGTGTGGGTGAACAGTTTACATCATCAGGCTATTCGTACCGTGGGACAGGGGTTACAGGTAAGTGCGCGCTCCCCAGAAGGTCTCGTCGAGGCCGTGGAATTGTCCGAATACCCCTTTGGGCTTGCAGTGCAGTGGCATCCGGAGTGGTTGCAAACCCACGAACCCATGCGGGCGCTCTTTCGGGCATTCATCGCCGCGGCCAGCACATACGGACAAACTGCAAAGGATGCTTCGTCCCATTCCGTTTCTCGCGTTCCTCATAGATTGAGCAGCACATACGTGGGCGATTGACCGTCCCCACAGCAACGAAAGAAAATCTCATGATAGGCGTTTTTGATTCCGGCGTCGGGGGATTGAGCGTCTTGCGCGCGCTACGAGCGCGCCTCCCCCGTGAAACGTATCTGTACGTTGCCGACCAGGCGCATGTACCCTATGGGCCGCGCCCCTTGTTGGAGGTACGTCGCTTTGCTGAGGGCATTACCCGTTACCTGTTGGGACAGGGTGCTGACTTGATTGTCGTGGCGTGCAACACGGCTTCGGCAGCCGCACTGCATTACCTGAGACAAACTTTTTCGAGTGTCCCCTTCGTGGGCATGGAGCCGGCTGTCAAACCGGCTGCGGAGCAAACGCGTTCTGGTGTTGTAGGCGTTCTGGCTACCCCCGCCACGTTTCAGGGGAAACTCTATGCTTCTGTGGTAGAGCGCTTTGCCCATGATGTCGTGGTTTTGCAAGATACCTGCCCCGGCCTGGTGGAGCAAATCGAGGCCGGGGCGCTGAAAGCGCCCGAAACACGCCGCATTCTGGAGCGTGCCCTGCACCCGATGCTCGCCCAAGGCATTGACACCGTTGTTCTGGGGTGTACACATTACCCCTTTGTGATGCCGCTGATTGCCGAGATTGCCGGTCCAGGGGTACGTGTCATCGACCCCGCTCCGGCTATTGCCCGGCAGACTGAACGCCTGTTGGTGCGCCACCACTTGCAGGCCCCCGCGACTGCTCAGGGCAGGGTGTACTACCGAACCACAGGTGAAAAACGTGTTCTTCAGGAGGCGGTACACACCTTGTTGGGGGAGGATTCCCCTGATGTCGCCCTCATCCACTGGCAGGACGATGTCCTGCACCCTTGACCTATCCAGGAGGAGAAAAGCGTATGTCTGCACCCACCGATGCCACCAGTTTGCAAGGTTTCGATACCAATTTCCGCCGCGGTGTCCTCATTACCGGTGGCGCTGGCTTCATTGGCAGCCATTTGGCAGAGACTTTGCTGGCACGTGGTCACCGTGTCACCATCATCGACGACCTCTCAACCGGACGTTTTGAAAACATCGCGCATCTCACAGGGCATCCCTTGTTTCGTTTTGCCATTGATACCATCACCAACGAAGCCGTCCTGGACCGTCTGGCCAGTGAATGCAGCGTGATTTATCACCTGGCTGCGGCTGTAGGGGTCAAGTTGATTGTCGAAAAACCGGTACACACCATCCAGGACAATGTGATGGGGACAGAAGTGGTGCTGCGCACGGCGCTGCGCTATCGCGCCAAAGTGTTGATTGCCTCGACTTCAGAAGTGTACGGTAAAGGGACGGCGGTGCCGTTTCGGGAGGATGATGACGTGGTGTTGGGGCCGACAGCGCGCAGCCGCTGGGGGTATGCTGCCTCCAAGATGGTGGATGAGTTCCTGGGGCTGGCATACCACCGAGAATACGGTCTGCCCGTGGTCATTTTTCGCCTGTTCAACACGGTGGGGCCGCGTCAGGTAGGCCGCTATGGGATGGTCATTCCGCGCTTTGTGGGGCAAGCGCTGCGTGGTGAGCCGTTAACGGTGTATGGCGATGGAGGCCAGTCGCGCTGTTTCATGCACGTGGAGGATGCGGTACGCGCAATTACCGCCCTGGCGGCACATCCCGATGCGGTGGGACAGGTCTTCAATGTGGGCAATACCGGGGAAATCACCATTTTGGATTTGGCGCGGCGCGTCCTGGCAGCCGTACACGGTGAGCCATTGCCAGAGCCTGATGACCCCCGGATTGTGCGCATCCCCTATGAAAAGGCGTATGCCGAAGGATTCGATGACATGCGTCGTCGCGTGCCCGATACGGGCAAATTGCGCGCTTTGACCAACTGGCAGCCCCAGCATGACCTGGATTCCATTTTGCGGGATGTGATAGCCGAAAAGCGTGCTGCATTGTGAAATTTCCCCCGCGACGCGGAACGGGGCGCGGCATCATGCCGCGCCCCGTTTGCCTGTGATAGCGTTCAGCCGTGGGAAACCAGTTCGCCGCCGACGGCTTCGTGTGCCACCAGTTTGCGGTTCTGGTCGAAATACAGCGTCAGGTGTACCCGCTGAAAGCAGCGTCCACTGCCGACCAGCACCTTGCGGCTGATGTACGCCCCGCCGTCCTCCGTGGGGTCATCGAGCAGGCTGAGGTCATGATGCAGGTTCACATTGGCGGTAATGTCTTCTCCACAGCGGGCACAACGCACGTGTACGGGGTACAGGGGGGAGCGATATTGGCGCGGATTGCGCATCGCGGAAATGAGTTTTCGTAGCACGAGAAAATCCTTTCTGAGGCAGTGTCGGTCTACGCGGCGCGTTGCAAGGCATCCGTAGACCTGAACGACCCTGCAGGGGGTTACTGGGCGAAATCCAGCGGGTTGACCTTGACGCCATTGATGCTCATCTCGAAGTGCAGGTGTGGCCCGGTGGAGTTACCGGTGTTGCCCAGCGCACCAATCACATCGCCCTGGTACACGCTCTGTCCACATGAGACGTAAATAGCGCTCAAGTGGGCATAGGCCGTTTGCCAGCCGTTGCCGTGGTCCAGCACGATGAGGTTACCGTAGCCGTAGTTACTCCAGCCGGCGTACACCACGACGCCGCTATCCGAGGCATAAATGGCATTGCCTTCGGAGCCGCCGATGTCGATAGCGGGGTGGACCCCAGGGACGAAGTGGTAACCGGAAATCAACCTGCTGGTGGTTGGCCAGATGAAGGTATATGTGCCTACAGCGCCCTCGTAAATCGCACCGCACGCCCCTGGGCCGTAGTAGCGCGCCACTGCGGGGTTGCTGCGTGTGATGGCGGGCGGCCCCCAATCCACCAGTTCGCGTCGTCCACCGGGGATGATGAGCCACCTGCCGGGTTCGATAGCGATGGAATCGGGGTGCTCTTTCAGGTCAATCAGGTCGAAGTGGTTACCGGGGTAGGTGAGGATGTCTTCCGGCTCGACGCCAAAGAATTTTGCCACCGTATTCAGGTCGTCGCCTTCCTGCCACTGGTAGTAGGTGCCGTCTACGGGCAGGATGCGCAGCACTTGTCCGGGCTTGATGAAGCGGAAGTTGCCGTTCAGTTCCTCGTAGTTGCCCCACAGGACGGTTTCGGGCTTGATGTTGAATTTGTCGGCGATGGAGAAAAGATTGTCGCCGGTTTGCACGGTGTAGGTAATCACATCCACGCGCGGACGGGTGGGGAATTCGGTGTGCAGGTTGGCTTGTGGACGCAGTAACCCCTCGCTGTTACCCGGTTCTATGGGGGGGAGGGCAATGGCAACGGGCTTGCCCGCGGGGGGCGCGGCTGCTTCGGGGGTAGTTTCCGCCGTTGCGGTGTTCTCTGGCGTGCTGGTGCGGAGCGCCGTAAGGCGCCCCCATCCCAGCAAGAGCACCACGCCGATGAGGATGAGTACCAGTAAGACGGTAAGGCCGCGCCACAAGAGAGCGGCAGGTGTAGAAGTAGTGTTTTCGTTCATAAGGCTAAACTCAGGGCAGGAAATCCCAGGGATTTACCTTGCCGTATTGGGTGTGCATCAATTCAAAATGCAGGTGAGACCCTGTGGAGTTCCCTGTGCTGCCCATGGCGGCGATGACCTCGCCCTGGGTAACGTAACTGCCACAGGAAACGTTCAAGGCGCTCAGGTGGGCATACAGCGATTGCCATCCATTGCCGTGGTCTATGACGACCAGGTTGCCGTATCCCCAGTCGTTCCAGCCCGCGTACACCACCACCCCGCTATCGGTGGCGTAAATGGGGTCTCCGGTTTCGCCGTCGATGTCGATGCCGTAGTGGTTGGCGGCGGGGGTGTAGTCGTAGCCGGACAGGTAGTGATGGTCGGCTGGCCAGATGAAAGAGCCGCTGCCCACAGGCCCTTCGCTGATTTCGCCGCAAAATCCTGGTCCCAACACCTTCGCGCTGGCCGGGTTGCTGCGTGGAATGATAGGGGCGCTCCAGGAAACGTACGCGCGCCGGCCTCCGGGGATGATGAGCCATGTGCCGGGGGGGATGTTGGGGTTGCTGTAGTCGCCGAGGGTACGCGGGTTCAGGTGGTTGCCCGGCCAGTTGACGATGTCTTCGGGAGAGACGCCGTAAAATTGCGCTACGCCGTTCAATCCATCCCCGGCATGCCACTGGTAATAGGCCCCATCTACAGGCAGGATGTTGAGCACCTGTCCGGGGCGCAGGCGGTGGGGGTCATCGGCCAGGGTTTCATAGTTGCCCCACAAAATGGTCTCTGGTTTGAGGCCAAATTGTTCAGCGATACCAAACAGGCTGTCTCCTGTTTGCACAGTGTAGGTGATGACTTCTACCCGTGGGCGGGAGGGGATAACCGTGTGCAGGCTGGCGCGCGGGGCAATACCGTGTACCAGCACAGTGGTGTTCAGGACGGGCAGCACAGGCGCATTGGGGGTTGGTATCGTTGTAGGGGTGATGAACGGAGATTTTTGGCGGTGTGCTTCCTGGATGGGCGCCAGGATGGGGAGTTTACTCATTCCCCAGGCGGTGATGAGCAGGATAAAAAAAACCAGCAGGTGTGTGCCTGCCTGAAGCAGTGGCGCATCCAACACAGAAGGGGAATCAGCGCCCTGCCACAAGTCGGTAGCAGCCTGCAGGTCTTGCGAGTTGTTGTTTTGTAGAGCGCTCATCATGCGTTCTCCGGCGGGCATGATAACACTTTGCCTGAGGCACGTCAAGTCAGGGTGCTGGGGGGCAGCGGTTCCAAATATGGGGCAATTCATCTGCAGATATTGCAGATTACGCCGATAGAACAGAAAAAATCCGTGCAATCTGCGTAATCTGCGGATACTCTGCGGGCAAATTTGGCATTGCTGGCTGGAGGGAGGACAGGCAAATGACATAGAAAGCGGCAGACGAATCTCCGCCGAAATTGGCAAAGTCCCCCGGAATGTGCAGAGGATTTACCGAAGTGGTGACCGATTTCCAACCTGCGGAGGCAGGTTTGGCAACTGTTGCCGCGACTTCCAGTCGCCAGGCGGCAAGCGAATCTGCACTGCCACTTCCAGTCGCCAGGCAGGAAGTCTTTTTTGCCTGCACCTTTCAACCGCAGCAATTCCAGATATAGGACAATTCATCCGCAGATGTGGCCGATAGAACAGAAAAAATCCGTGCAATCTGCGTAATCTGCGGATACCATGCGGGCAAATTTGGAATTGCTACCTTCAACCGGGGACAAATTGACATTCTTGCCCCCACAGGCTAAAATGACGGGCAAGGAAACGTTGATTCACGCAGCGAGGAGGCTGTATGGGCGCATGGGCAGATAAATTCGTCATTGGGCTGACCGGAAATATCGCTACCGGAAAAAGCGTTGTACGCCGCATGCTGGAACACCTGGGCGCGTACGGCATAGATGCCGATGCACTGGCGCACCGCGCCATCGCCAAAGGCTCTCCCGGCTACCAGAAAGTGGTGGACCTCTTTGGGCGCTGGATTCTCACCCCAGATGGGCAAATCGACCGCGCCAAACTGGGGCGCATCGTCTTTGCAGACCCGGAGGCCATGCGGCAACTGGAAGCCGTGGTACACCCCCTCGTGCGGCAGGCGGTACAAATTCTGGTGCAGCGCGCTCCCCAAAAAGTGGTCGTCATCGAAGCCATCAAATTGTTGGAAAGCCCCTTGCGAGAACTGTGCGACTCCATCTGGGTGGCGGATGTCCCCAAGGAGGTGCAAATTCAGCGGCTGGTCAGCAAACGCAAAATGACCCCGCAAGAAGCCCTGCAGCGCGTGGAAGCCCAGGCCCCACAAAGCGAAAAACTGGCCGCCGCCAGCGTCATCATCTACAACCAGGGTTCCTTCGAGGAAACCTGGAAACAGGTAGTCTCTGCCTGGAAGCAACTCGCCCCTGCCCTGACCGAAGAAAAGGCCGCCGAACCGGCGGTTGCCGGAGAATTACGGGTGGTGCGCGCCCGCCCCAAGCAGGCTGCGGAAATTGCCGATTTCATCAACCACATGAGCAACCGGCAGCCCGAACTCACCCGCATGGATATCATGGCCGCCTTCGGCGAAAAAGCCTACATGCTGCTCTACCTGGACGACGCCCTGGTGGGGCTGGCTGGGTGGCAGGTAGAAAACCTGGTGACACGCGTAGACGAAGTGTATTTCTCCGAAGACCTGCCCCTGCAAAAAGCCGTGGAAACCCTTTTCCCCGCAGTAGAACAGGCCTCGCGCGAACTGCAGAGCGAAGCCGCACTGGTCTTCGTCTCCCCAGCAATGGCGCAGCACAATTCCGTGTGGAGCACGATAGGCTACGAACGCCGCGCACTGGAGGAAATCAGCGTACGCGCCTGGCAGGAAGCAGCCCGCGAATCCATGCCCGCGGGCACGGTGCTGCTCTTCAAACAATTGCGAAAAGACCGTGTCTTGCGCCCCATTTAGACAAGCCCTCAATAAAGGCACATCGGCAACGGGCGGTATACCAACTCGCCACCCTGACTTTCACAAACGCTGTGGGCGCGTCTCACAGCGTTGATTTTCACTCTGGTGTCCCTGTGGATATCATCAACACCCTGCTCTACAATCTCACCTTTCTCTTCCAACGGTTCACCTGGTTGAGCGTGTTGGATATCGCCCTGGTGACCCTGATTTTTTTCGTCACCCTCAGTTTGCTGCGAGACACTCAGGCCGTGGTCTTGCTGCGCGGCGTTATTCTGTTGATTGTCTTGCTCAACGTGCTCAACACGCTCTCGGTACTGCCGGCCTTTTCCTGGCTGATTCAAACCACCCTGCCCTCCTTACTGCTGGCTGTGCCGGTCATCTTTGCACCCGAAATCCGGCGTGCACTGGAACGTTTGGGGCGCGCCGGGGGGCTGCTTGGCACCAAAGCCCTGGAACCCACCTCGTACACCGCCA
>DAOTWV010000401.1:0-2308 GCA_034435695.1 Anaerolineales bacterium
GAACCATAAGCGATAAGCCCGTAACGGGAGACGCGCCCGTAGGTGGGTTTCAGGCCAGTCACGCCGCAATACGAAGCCGGTTGCCGCACGCTTCCGCCGGTATCGCTGCCCAGGGCGATGGGGACTAACCCCGCGGCGACGGCTGCTGCGCTGCCCCCGCTTGACCCTCCTGGGACGTGTTCCAGGTTCCAGGGGTTGCGCGTTACCCCGTAGGCTGAGTTTTCGGTCGAGGAACCCATGGCAAACTCATCGGTATTCGTTTTCCCGATGACGATAGCGCCTGCCTCTTGCAGTCTTGCTACGGCAGTGGCGGTGTAGGGGGGGCGGAAGCCCTCTAAAATGCGCGAGCCTGCAGTGGCGGGCATCCCCTCTACGGCGAGCACGTCCTTTACAGCCAGGGGAATGCCCAGCAGGGGGGGGAGCGGGGTATCGGGGGCGGTCTGCTGCAACAGGGCGTCGGCGGCATCCGCTGCGCGGCGCGCTCCTTCTGCGTCCACGTACAGAAAGGCGTGCAGACTCTCATCCAGCCTTGCGATGGCATCCAGGCAGTCTTCCACCAGCGAGCGGCTGGTACGCTTTCCGGTGCGCAGGTCGTGTTGTAGTTCGGAGAGGGGCGGCAGCATGCTCATTCCTCCAGGACGGGAGGGACGCGAAATTGCCCATCCTGTACTGCTGGTGCATTGGCGAGCAATTTTTCACGAGGCATAGGGGCTTCGACATGGTCTGGCCGCAGCGGTGTTTGCGCAGGTTGTACGCTGGAGGTGGGAGGAATGCCTTCGGTGTCCAGCGCCTGCAGGCGGGCAACGTATTCCAGCACAGCAGAGAGTTGCTCGCGATAGGCGGCTTTCTCTTCGTCTGTCAGACGCAGACGCGCCAGCGCAGCGATATGTTCGACTTCTTGCAGCGTGAGTTTCATAGTGAGATTATAAACGATACGTCAGGCGGAATTGCGCCATTTCCTACGGCAATTTCCAAAGCGCGCCATACCAGCGCAGATATTCTTCTGCGTGTGCCTGCCAGTAGGATTCTTCGTGATAGCCGCTGTACAGGTGCCACTCATGGGGGACATTGTGCGCCACCAGTTGGGCTTCGAACCAGTCATTGGAGTCGCGCAAATAGTCTTTCTCGCCGATATCCAGGTAGATTTTGGGCAGCGATTCAGGGGGGATGGTGTCCAGCCAGGCGGCAATGTGCGGAGAGTCGCTCCAAAAAACAGGGGCGCTATGGCCTCCCAGGGCGCCGAAGAGTTGCCAGTCGTGCAGACCGAAGTGGATAGCCCAGGCGCCGCCGCGAGAGAGGCCGCCCACTGCCCGGAATTCCCGGTCGGGGACGGTGCGGTAGGTGCTATCCACCCAGGGGAGCAATACCTGCAAAAATGCTTCGTCGAAAGGCGTATTGGGCGGGTCTTCCCACAGGCGGTCATGCGGCATGACGATGATGTAGGGCGGGATTTCTCCCGTGCCCATAAGCCGGTCGGCGAGTTCGGGCACGCCCAGGCGCACCCACTGTTCCTGGGTATAGTTTTGCCCGTGCAGCAGGTATAGGACGGGGTAGTAATGTTGCGGCATCTCCGCGTAGCAAGGCGGCAGATAGACCACAACTTCCATGGGTAATTTCAGCAGGGGCGTGGATAAACTGGTACGCTCCAGCGTTCCCCCCCCTTGCCAGCATGGCAGCGGCGTTGGTGTGCGGGTGCTCGTTGGTAGTGCGGTGGGGGTGTTGGTTGAAAGAACCGTTGGGGTTGCGGTGCTCGTGGGGGAGGCGGACGGCGCGGGTGTGATGGTCGCGGGCAATGCAATGGGGGTTGGCGGCGGACTGCACGCGGCAAGAGACAATCCGCACAGGCATGCCAGCGTGATGAGAAAGCGTTTCATAGGCCGTGGAGAAGCAAGGCAAAAGAATGGTGCAATTGTACCCCGTTCTCCGAGATGAGAGGCTGCAATTTTCCCCCCGGTTGTGTATGCGCGCAATGTGTCTCCTCCAGCCCTTGTTGATAGCCCGTCTGTGGTTGGTTGCCGCTGGCAGGCCAGCAACAAACGGAACGCCGCGGCTATCTGCAGCACTGGCTATTGCAAGGTCGGCGAGGGTATTGCCCTCGCCGACTCGTGACATACGTTGGTTATGGACTTAGTATCTATCCGAAAAATGCCATTTGCAGTGACACCGTAGGACAACTGCTTGTCAGTTGTCCGAATGCGCAACTGGCCAGCAGTTGCGCTACGCTCTCAAAGCGGCTTCAAGCCGCCGCAAACCAAAGCAACTGGCGAGCAGTTGTACCGCCAACGAAGGAGACCGCTTCGCTTTGCTC
>DAOTWV010000402.1:0-2055 GCA_034435695.1 Anaerolineales bacterium
GTTTTCCTCATTACCAGTATCGTGCTACAACACCGCGTACACTCGCAAATGGCCGAACTGGATTTGCAGAACAAGCGCCTGACGGTAGAAATCCAGAAACACAAAGCCACGCAGGATGCCCTGCGTCTGCATACCCAGGCGCTCGAAGCAGCCGCCAATGCAGTGATTCTGACCGACAACGAGGGGAAGATTTTGTGGGTCAATGCAGCATATACCCGCATGAGTGGATATAACCGGGAGGAAAGCCTGGGAAAAACGCCTCGCATACTCAAATCGGAATTTACTCATCCCGAAGTGTATGCCTCGCTCTGGGATACCATCTCTCAGGGAAAGGTATGGCGCGGCGAATTACACAACAAACACAAGGATGGACACATCTATGCCACGGAACTTACCATCACCCCTTTGCTGAGTGATGAAGGGCACATTACCCATTACATTGCCATCCTGCAAGACATCACTGAACGCAAAGAGCAGGAACGCTCCCAAAAGGCACAATTACAAATTGCGCAAGCACTGGAAGATGCGGAAAACGAGGAAGAAATCATCAAACGGGTGGTGCACCTGGGATGCAAAATCTTCTCCGCTCAGGCCTGCGCGTTTAGCAAAGAAGAAGATAACAGGGAGTACATCGTGACAGCCGAAGGGGCATGGGATTCCCTGCAGGGGTGTGACCTGCCTTCGGAGTGGCCGCGCCCCCAAAAAGGCGCGTTCACCCTGCTGGATTCCGTCCCCCAAGAGGCCGGCGGGCTGCCTTTCCTGGGGGTACTGCGTCTGCAAACAGGCTCCGAACCCCTGGGGTACCTGTGGATTGGTTCGCATACCCCCTTGTTGCCCACTACCCAACAATTGCTCCAAGACATCCACCCAACCATCGCACATGCATTGCAACGCGTTCGCCTGCTGCAGAACACACGCAAGCAATTGCAACGCATCAATGCTCTGCACACCATTGATATGGCCATTGCCAGCAGCGTAGATATCAACATCACGCTCAACATCTTGCTGGAGCAGTTGACCAACTCCCTGCCTGTGGAGGCGGTTATCGTCTCCATGTACTCCCCGCGGGATAACACCCTCAAACCCGTGCAACACCGTAACCTGCCCAAAGGCACACGGCTGAGCATGACACGCCGCCTGACCACGCATTACATCGCCACCGTCATGCGCACCCGTAAACCGCTCATCATCCCCGACCTGCGCAAAGCAACCCAGCCATTGGATGAACTGGGGCGCCTCCTCAGCCAGGTCTACAGCGGATACGCCTGCTTACCGTTACTGGCAAAGGGTAAAATCAATGGTGTGCTGGAAATCTACAGCCGAGAGGTCTTCCATCCGAATGCGGAATGGATGGAATTTCTGAACATCCTCAGTGGACAGGCAGCCATCGCTATCGAAAATGCCACATTGTTCACCAATTTACAACGCAGCAAGGATGAGTTGACCGTATCGTACGAAAGTGCCTTGCTGGGATGGTCTCGCTCCCTGGCTATTCGCCATCGCGAGCCGCCAGAACACGCCGAGCGTGTGGCGCAACTGGCCTTCGACCTGGCACATCTCATGGGCATTCGCGATGAGGCTGTCCTGCGCTCCCTGCGCTATGGCGCCTGGCTGCACGATGTAGGCAAACTGGGTATACCAGAAGAGATACTGCACAAAAGCGAACACTTGAACGAAGAGGAATGTGCCATTTTCCGCCGCACACCTGAATTTGCCCGCCGCTTCCTGCAAGATATCCCCCTCCTGGAGGAGGCATCCGTCATTCCTGTTTACCGCTACGAATGCTGGGATGGCAGTGGATACCCGGAGGGTCTCTCCGGGGAACTCATTCCCCTGCCAGCGCGCATCTTCGCAGTCGTACACACCTGGGACGCTCGCCGCGAGGAGCGTCATTACGCCCCCGCTTTGAGCCGGGAAGAACGTATCGCTTACCTGCAAGAGCAGGCTGGCAAACAGTTCGACCCGCACATCGTCCAGGTATTCCTGGAAAGCGGATTAGAGTAAACCCCACATACCACGCTCCCATTACCTCTCCGGGGATGGTATTCTGCCAGG
>DAOTWV010000403.1:0-5685 GCA_034435695.1 Anaerolineales bacterium
CAGGTAGTAGGCAAAGGTTCCGTAGTCTATGGAGAGGGTGTCGAAAGTTGCTTCTTTGGATTGATTGGTCAAGGCCAGGGTGTAGCGCACCTGCACACTACCGTCTGTGTGCACGTCCAGAGTGATGTGCTCGGCATCGAAGACCAGACGCGAGATGACGTACTGCTGCGGGATGGAGACGCCGAAAATGTAGCGGGTAAAAGCGTTGGCTGATTTGGCGCGCCAGGTATAGGTCACGCGTCGTTCTTCATCGAGTGCGGTTTCCGGCTGCACGGGGAACTCCGCGGGAGAGGCATGCCATACCCCCTGGTTGGGGCCGACTCCCGGCGGCAGGTGGAAGGTGACGCTCAGGTCTGTGGTGCCCTCGACGAATTCCGAGCCGAACCAGTTGGGGGCAAACTGGAAACTGGCGTAGGTCGGTTGGATTTTGTCGGGGTAGTAATTTGCGGTTACGTTGGCGATGCGGACGTGCAGGGTGGCGCGCTTGCCGGATGGGATGGCGAATTCGTCGTACAGGTTGATGGCCAACCCATAGGTGACGTAGGGGGAAGGGATGATGTATTCGGAGGGGATGGGGGTGCCGTCCAATTCTGCCTGAATTTCGCTTTGGTAGAAAGAATCGGTCGGCAGGCCGATGTCCACGGCATCAATGGGCGGGGCTTTTTCTGCGTTTTGGAAGGTGATGGTGTAATCGAGAGTCAGGGTTCCGTCGTTTTCCAGGTAAACATGCACCGTTTCCTCGGGTACGGAAAACCGGTAAGATTGCGCCCTGGCTCCGGAGGGCAGTACAGCCAGCAAGAGGAAAAGACTCAGGAAGAGCAGGCGTTTGGGTTGCATATCACCACTTGGGTTCTTCGTTCAACTGGTAGGATGTGCCGCAGTAGGGGCAGGTAACGACAGGGGCGCCTGCCACCATGGTGATGTGTTCTGGTGAGAGCGTTCCACCACAGTTTCGACACTGCAGGGTTTGGAGATTGATTTCGCCGGGCAGGTCGAGGTTAATCTGTGGGGTCTCGTGGTTGTTCTCCGATGCCCGGCGTCCGGCCAGGTAAATCAACCCGAAACCGATGCCCACACTGATGAGGCCGGTGAACAGCCAGCCAATTCTCCCCTGAGGGCTAAACGTTGCCCAGATGAAGAGCACCCCGAAGAAAATCAGAATAGCAGCAGCGATGTATGCAAGCAGTTTTCCTGTGGACACAAGGCACCTCCTGTTGCTGACAGTATAGCACAAAAGAGCGGAGCAACTCATACATCATGAATTGCTCCGCCCGGTAAGGTGCCCGGAGGATGGCAGGTGTCAGGTATCGGTTGCCTGTTCCCACTGGCGCAGCACTTCGGGGATGTGCTCTGCTATGGCATCACGGGTTTCCCGAAAGGCTTGTAAAATCTCTGCTTCGCTGCCGGTCACTTTGGCCGGGTCGGGAAAGCCGCTGTGGACGCGGCGGCCCTTTCCCAGCCATACGGGACAGGTTTCGGCGGCCGAATCGCACACCGTGATGACGAGGTCAAAATCCATGTCGCGGAATTCATCCGTGTGTTTGCTGCGTCCCTGGTGGTGGATACCGATTTCTTCCAGGACGCGCAGCGCCATGGGGTGTACGTAGCCTGTGGGCTGGGTGCCGGCACTGAATGCCTGCCATCGTCCCCCAAAGCGGGCGTTGACGATGGCTTCTGCCATCTGGGAGCGGCAGGAATTGCCGGTGCACAGAAAGAGCACCCGGTATCGGCGGGTGTCATTCATCGTCGTCATCGTCGTCCTCGAAGTCTTCTTCTGTCAGAGAGGTATCCAGCCCCTGCATCCATTCGTCATCCGTGGTATCCAGTTCTCGGATTTCGCCGGTTGCCACGTAGATAGCGCGCTCGCAGATATTGGTGACTCGGTCGGCCATACGTTCCAGGTTATGGGCTGCCCACATCAGGTAGTTGGCGCGGTCAATGGTAGAGGGGTCGGCAATCATGTAGGTGATGAGTTCACGGTTGACCTGGTTGTACAGGACATCTACTTCTTCATCCCTCAGGGGAATCTGGCGAGCCTGTTCGACATCGGCGTTGACGAAGGCGCTGAGCGCCTGGTGCAGCATTTGAACGGCGATTTCAGCCATGCGCGGCACATCAATCAGGGGTTTGACGGGGGGCTGGCTTCCCATGAGCAATGCGATGCGGGCAATGCCTTTCGCATAATCGCCCATGCGTTCCAGTTCGGTACACACTTCCAGGGCGGAAGCCAGTATGCGCAGGTCGCGTCCCATGATGGGCTGCTGGGTGGCCAGGATAGTCATGGTCTCGTCTTCGATGGCAAAGCGCTTGATGTTGATGTCTTCATCGGCCTTGTAAATGCGTCGTGCCGCGTCGAGGTCGCGCTGTTTGAGCGCCTGCACCGCATCCAGGGTGGCGTGTTCCACCATGCTGCCGAGTATGAGCAAGTGGTCCATCAACTCATGAATTTTTCGGTCGAGGGTTTGTCTGGGCATTGGATTCCTCCTCCGGGCGGGTATCCGGGGCAATAGTCAAGTATACCCGAAAGGGTTGTGCACTGCTGCGGGTGAGAGGCAGTGTAACATGCCGGGTTTAACGCCGTATGGTGAACAGGTTAACGAGTGTTTAACGTTGCTCCTCCGATGGGGGCTGGATGAGCATGTGTGCTCGCTCGGTGCGAATCATTTCCTCGAAAACCGCTACTACATGCGGGTCGAAGAGAGAGCCGGCATACTGACGCAGGTGCTCCAGCGTGCTCTCCATATCCCAGGCGGCATCGCGGTATGGGCGGTCGCTGGTAAGGGCATCCCATACATCCACAACAGCGAAGATGCGCGCCTCAATGGGGATTTCCTCCCCTTTCAGGCCGTTGGGGTAGCCGCTGCCATCCCAGCGTTCATGGTGATAGTGAGGAATGTTTAGTGCAGGACGCAGGTAAGCAATGGGAGAAAGCATCTCGTAGGCGTATGTGGGATGCCGCTTCATGATTTCCCATTCACTTTCGGTAAGCGGGCCGGGCTTAAGCAGGATATTATCAGGGATACCCATTTTGCCGATGTCGTGTAGCAGGGCTCCGCGGCGAATATGGGTCAGCATTTCTCCGTTCAATCCCATAGCCTGTGCCAGTTTGAGCGTCAGGCTGGTTACGCGCAGCGTGTGTCCCTGGGTCTCCTTGTCGCGCAATTCCAGGGCGCGTGACCAGCCTTCGATGGTGGCATCGTAAGCCAGCGTGAGGTCGCGGTTGGATTGTTGTAAATCGGCCACCAGATTCAGATTTTGGATGGTAATGGCGGCCTGGTGGGAAATGGTGGTCAGAAGGTCGAGGTCGGAGGCAGTGTAAGCAGACTGCCCAGGGGCATTGCTGACAATGATACTGCCGATGATGCCCTGCTGGGTAGTGAGCGGGGCAATCATGACGGAGTGGATATCATTGGTGGCGTACATCTGGTGCAGCAGAGGGACCTCTTCGCTTGGGTTGGTGACAACGGCGAGTTGCGCCATATCGCGCCGCAGGGCTTCCCCATGCAGTCCGCTGAGCAGCAATTCCGGGTGTGGAGAATGTACGTGGATGCCAAAGCCGCTATGCACGTGTTGCCGTATGTGCATGGTTTGCAGGTCGAAGAGCAACACGCTGCATATCTGTCCAAAGAGCGCCATCTGCACATCGTTTGCAATGATTTGCAGCAATTCTACGAGATTGGTTGTGCTGATGAGACGGCGGGTCATGCGGTACAGGTTGCTGGTGTGTTCCAGGGCTTCTTGTTTCTGAGCGTACAGCCGGGCGTTTTCGATAGCGATAGCGGCATGATTGGCAAATGCCTGGGCCAGATGTTCGTGTTCCGGGCCATAGGCATTGGGTTGCAGGCTGTCAATCGTCAGGTAGCCGATGATTTCATCGTGGGCTATCAGGGGAATGCCCATCCAGCCGCGGGTGTCGGCTGTGCCTCCCCAGCCCATGTAATTGGGGTCCAGGGAAGCATCGGCCAGGGTAAGAGGCTTACGGGTGCTGGCGATGATGGTCGTCAGTGTATCGCCCTCGCGAGGGACGACCAGCCCCTTGAGGGATTCGTGTTTTTCGTTGCCACGTAGCGCAACCACTTCGAGGAGGTCGTTGTTTTGGAGAAAGACGGTGCTGCGGTCGTATGGGAGCACATCCGCCAAAGCGTTGAGAATTTGTTCCAGGACAGAGGGCAGGTCGAGGGTGCTGGTGAGGGTGCTGGTTATCTGGCGTAATTTTTCGGCCTCTTGCCTTCGACGGCGTTCCTCGTGTAGCAAATGCGTTTTTGCCAGGGTGAGGGAAATCTGCCGGGCAACCTGTTCTGCGGTACGGATATCCTGGCCGCTGAAGGTGCGTTGTTTTTCGAAGCCTATTAGCGCCGCACCTATTTTGTGGTTTCCGCTGATGAACGGCAGGGCCAAAAACGAGGTTTCGGGGATAGTGACGGCAATATGTGCTGAAACGTGAGGCGATTCATGGATGTTTTCTATGGCCAGAACGTGCCCTTTGCTGATGACAGTATGGGTGAGGGTACCCTCCCCTGGACGCGCTGCCAGGGTGGGATACAGGGAACGCATATCTCCTGAGGCGACAGTGGGAATGGTCAACGCACGTTGTTCATCCCACAGGGTGATGTAGCAGGTGGTAGCGTTGAAGTATTCGCTTAGCAAGTCAGCAACGTTTTGCAGAATATTACGCAGGTCGTTTTCCTGTAAGGCAAGCGTAGTGAGTTGGTTGAGGAACGCAGCAAAGGCAGCATTGCGCTGGCGTTGGCTGATATCGCGTACCACGACGATAAAGGCCTCTGAGCCGCCTTCCTTGCCGGGCCAACGCGCGGCGTTGGCCTCGACGGGGAAGCGTTGTCCATCCGCCCGGCACAGCGTGAGCAGGATGTTGTTGACATGCCCCTCACTCAACAGATTGCGTAAGGCCTGGGAAAGTTGTTTTTGCTGGTCTGGCGGGGTGAAATCCGTGATGTTTTTGTTGTGCAGGGCGCTCTCTTCAGGCAGCCCATACATCTGTGCTGCCTGGGGATTGCAGAACAGGATGCGCCCCTGACGGTTGAGCAGGAAGATGCCATCAGGGGAAGTTTCTACCAGCAGGCGGTATTGTTGGGTGCGTTCCTCCAATTCTTGTTGACGCGATTGGATAGCGTGTGCCATTTCCCCAAAACTGTGCACGAGTCTCTGCAACTCCTGAAAAGTTTGCGGAATAGTCAATTCGGTGGACATGGTGTAGTACCACCCCTGGCTTACCGCTCCTGCCTGTTGAGAAAGCAATCGAATAGGGGTGATGATGCGCCGGCTAAGGTCTTTCTTTATGCTGCCAGAGGCAACGACACCGCTGATGATGAAAATGAACAGAGCAGCACCCAGCATCAGGGCGTGCGGATAGAGCACATTTGCCATAGGGGTGCGCAGGGATACCCGCCAGTCCACATCAGGGATGATGGCGTTGGTGCCCAGGTACCACTTTCCGTTTATGGAATACAGGCGCAGCCGGGACCCTGCCGCGTTTCCCGATGCCTGAAGGGATTCCGCGGGCAGAGATGATGCGATGGGAGCGAACACCTTCCCCTGTCCATCGGTAATGAAAACGATGTCTCCGGGACTGGTGTACGTTGTGTTGGTGGCCAGGTGTTGCCCCAGCGTTTGCAGGTCAAGTTCCCCTATCAGCAACCTGCCATCTGGAAGAGATGTTTCCAGATA
>DAOTWV010000404.1:0-2389 GCA_034435695.1 Anaerolineales bacterium
TGCTCGAAGAGTTGCTCCAGTTTCATCCCAATCAGGCGGGCGGCTTCCTCCTCCGAAAACTCCTGCAAGTGCAGTTCCGTGAAATGCCCGAAGCGTTTGATAGCCGGCTGCATGGCATACCGCTCTGCCGGGCGGTAGAGCGCCAGGATGAACACCGGCACGTCCGCGATATTGCGCGCTACCGTTTCGAGCAAATCGTTGGAAAGCGGGTCAATCCAGTGGGCGTCCTCGAAGACCAGCAGGAAGGGGGCATTGGCAGCCCGCAGGCGTACGCACTGGACAATCATACCCTCCAGAGCCTCCTTTTGCAGGCGGGCTTCCATGCCGCGGGTCAGGTCGGTTTCGGGAATGGGCAGGTTGAGGACGCGCCCCAGCAGGGGCAGGCGCGGCAGCAGGGAGGGGTCTGTTTCGCGCAGCACCTGCCGGACGCGGGCGATTTGTGCTGCGGTGTCCTGTCCGTCTCGCAGCCCGAAGAAGCCGCGCAGCAAGGGCTGCCAGACGACATAGGGGGTGTTGGTGCCGTGCGAGAGACACTCGCCCCCGTACACCGTCATCCCGCGGGACTCTGCCATGCGGATGATTTCCGTCCCCAGCCGGGTCTTGCCCATGCCGGCTTCGGCGGTGATGCCGAGTATTTGCCCCTGCCGCAGCAGCACGCGGTTGAGCAGGCGGCGGGCAACGCCCAGTTCTGCCTGCCGCCCGACCATGGGGAGCGCATAGCGCGATTCGTGCAGCCGGTAGGCGCTGCCCGCGGCCGCACCGCGCAGGGAGGCTGCCTGCACCGGCTCGCGCTTGCCCTTCACCTTCAGGGAGCGTTCCGCATCCCACGCGAAGGGGCGGCGGGCGGCCTGGCGCGTGTACTCCGAAACGAGGATTTCGTCCGGCCCGGCGGCCTGCATCAGGCGCGCCGCCAGATTGACGGCATCGCCCATCACGGTGTATTCCTGTCGTTGCGGAGAGCCGACCTGCCCGCAAAAGGCGTAGCCGGTGTTGATGCCGATGTGGACCCTGGCGTGGGGCAGGTCCCGGATATCCAGCGCACAACGCAGGGCGCGGTCGGGGTCGTCTTCGTGGGCGATGGGTGCGCCAAACAGGATGATGGCCTTGCTGCCCTTGTCCCCCATGTCGATTTTGTTCAGGTAGCCGTCGTAGCGCGCCGCGATGTTGATGATGTGGGCGAAATAGGCCTGCAAGCGCGCACCCGCCAGGGCATCGTCGTAAGAGAAACCGTCGAAGCGCAGGAAGATGATGGTGACTTTGCGGTGTTCGTTGATGAAGGTGGTCTGCTCTTGCGCCAGGCGGCTGGCAATACTGGGGTGGATGAAGGCCGCCAGCAGGGGGAGCAGGGACTCCGGGGGTTCGGATAACGGCTGGATAGGGGACGCGGCAACCCCCTCGGGTTTTCCGCTTACCAAAAAGAAGGCCTCGCGCTGCTCTGCGGTGGGCAGCCCCCCTGCCAGGTCCAGCAGCGCCTGATGTACCACCACTTCCCCGCGCGTGGCGTGATGCTCGGCATCGGCGCACAGGTCGAGCGGCTCCCCGGCCAGGACGTGTTCCAGGCGCAGGGCGGCGTCGCCCACCACGGTGCGAAAGAGCGTGCCGCAGGCCAGGCCGGCCTTCATCGCCAGACCGAAAGTGCCCGCGCTGGTCTCCAGTGCGGCGTACTGCCCCATCCGTTCCTGCATTTCCAGGGCGCAGGCGACAGCACGCCGCGCCGTGGCCTGTGCATTCGCCCGTGTGTAGGGGAAGACCACCGTCATGGCGTCGCCGCCGAATTTGGCGACCATGCCCCCGTAGCGGCGGATGAGGGCAATCATCGGGCTGAAATAGCCGTTCAGGATGGCGGTCAACTCCTCGGTGCCGCTTTTCCCGCTGCGTCCCAGCGCTTCACTGATGGCCGTGAAGCCGGAGACATCTGCAAACAGGGTTACAGCCTGAAAGCGGGTTTCCAGGCCAATCGGGCTGCGATGGGGGGCGGCCAGCAATTCATCGGCCAGGTAATGCGGCAGGTAGGAGAACCAGGGGGATGTCATGGGCGCGGGGAGGTTGTGGCGGGTTGAAGTTGTGCCGGGCTCGTGCTTGAGCCATTATGTGGATGGGAAGCCTGCGTACTTCGTGTAGATATTGTACCGCAATCACAACAGCACCGGGGCTTTCGATACCGCAATTCCACATTTGACGGTATTTGCTCAGCCTTTGGTTTGCGGCGGCTTGACGCCGCTTTCAAGACACCGTCCCGCGCCGGGCTGGTCTGTAGGGCAACTACCAGCCAGTTGCCGTCCCATTCGAAACACTGCCCACGCCCGGCGATGAACCGCCGGGCTGGTCTGTAGGGCAACTGCCAGCCAGTTGCCGTCGCATTCGAAATACTGCCTACGCTTCGATACGG
>DAOTWV010000405.1:0-4038 GCA_034435695.1 Anaerolineales bacterium
CGGGCAGGGCGGTCTTTCCGCCGGATGCCTCGCCCACTTGCACCGCCGGATGCACCAGGGCGTTGGTCGTCCCGGTGGTCGCGGCGTACACGCTGCTATCCAGTTGGGAGGTGGCCGTCATGGCGAAGGAATCGGTGGCGATGATTTTGCCCTGTAAGACCGGAGCAGCCGGGATGACAACCTGCACCGGGACGGTGATGCTCCCGCCGGGGGGCAGCGGCCCCACCGAGGATGGTGCCGTGGTGCTCCAGGCCGCCCCGCCGGTTGTCAGCGAGAAGGTATCCGTGTGGTTGCCGGTATTCGTCAGCGTGAAGGTGTGGGTGAGGGTGATACCGGCGTCTCCGCTGAGGGTGCTGCCCCCGTTCCAGGTCAGGCCGGGGGTGATTTGCGCGCTTGTCGTGCCGCTCACGCTGTGGGTGCGGGTGGGCGCGTGGACGGACTGCGCCGTGAGGGTGAAGACATCGCTCATCGTCAGCGCGGGAGCGATATCGGGGACGGCGACGCGCACCTGGATGGCGGCCTGCGTGCCGGTGAGCACCGTCAGCGGGGAGGCGGTCACCAGGGAGGCCGGCCACGCCCCGGCGGTCAGGGTCAGGCTGTAGGCGTCTGCGTTGCCCAGGTTTTGCAGCACCAGCGTGTGGGTGACGATGTCCGGAGAAGCGCCCGTCTGTGTATCGCCCTGCAGGGTGAAATCGTAGCCCTGGATGGTGCAGGATTGCACCCGCAGGTCATCGATGTACCAGCCCTCGCGTCCGAAGGACGAATCGCTGCCCAGCCGGAAGCGGAACTGGACAGTCTGCCCGGCGTAGGCGTTCAGGTCTACCACGGAATTGAGCCAGTCCTGCGGGTCGCCGCACCAGGCATATCGGCCACCAAGGGGATTGTCGAAGTAGGTGGAGATGAGGCCGTCGTAAGGGTCGGTGAGCAGGGTGGAGGTCGGCAGTTGAGTCCAGGTGAGGCCGCCATCGCTGGAGACTTCCAGCAGCGCGCCGTCGTAACAGCCGGAGGAACTGTTCTCGATTTTCTGGTAGTTCCAGAATTGCAGCGTGAGGGGCGTCTGCCCCAGGGGCAGGGTGAGCGGCGGGGAAGTCAGCCACTGGTCGCCGATGTCGCCCAGGTCGGCGGCGTTGAAGGCGTTGCTGCCGCTGTGGGTACGTGTGCTGCTGAGCGCCCAGGTATCCGTACCCGCCAGCGCGCCGTGCAGCCATCCGCTGGCGCCGCTCTCGAAATCGGTGCTGTACAGCGTGCGAGGGTTTTGGGTGACGGCGCAATCGCCCGGCGCGGGCACGGTGGTGAAGTGGAAGGCCGGAGAATAGGCGCTCGCCCCGCAGGTGTTGGCGGCGCGCACCCGCCAGTAGTAGCGGGTGCTGGTGTTCAGGTCACTCCCCAGGGTGTGGGAAGCCGCGGTAATGCCGGTGGCGGTGTACACCAGGGTGGTGAAGGCCGGGTCGGAGGCCACTTCCAGGGTGTAGGATGCCCCCTGCGCAGCCGCCTGCCACGTCAACGTGGGGCGGATGGGGACGTTCATGGCGTTGTTCGCCGGGGAGATGGGCACCGTGGCGGTGGGGACGGCGGTGAACAGGGTCAGTTGCACGGTCGCGGTGTGCGTGCTGGTGGGCGCAATGCCAATCACGTCGATGGTGTACGTGCCGTAGGCGGCCGCACCGGTGTTGGTGACGGTCAGGGTGCTGCTGCCGGGCGGAATGACCGGGTTGGCGCTGAAGAGCGCCGTCGTGCCGGTGGGGATGCCGCTGGCGGAGAGGGTGACGGTATCGGTGTAGTTCAGCACCGAGCCAATCTGCAGGTCGAAGGCGGCGTCGTCAGGGACGCAAACTGCCTGCGCGAGAGGCGCTGCCACCAGGGTGAAATCGCGGTGCCGGGCGCAGTTGTAGCACACCAGGGCGAAATCCTGGTCGGTGGCGTCGCCGTAGCCGGGCACGCCGTCGCCGGCGATGTTGAAGCCGGTGACGGTGATGTGCAGTGCTCCGCCGGTTCCCGGCGGCAGGAAGACAGCCTCGTAGTTGTTGGCGCTATCCGGCGCGCCGCCGGTGGTGCTCCACTGCCCGGAGAAGACGTTCCCCAGGTAGGTCCTGCCGTTGACGGTGACGGTCAGGTTGAGGTCGTTGACCTGCGGGCTGGTGCCGGTGTTGCCGGCCTGGTCGGTGTACACCAGCACGACGCGCAGCGGTTTGGCGGGGTCTACTACCGTCCCGTCGAAAGTCCAGGTGTCGCCGGAGTTGTCCAGCACCACGCTCTGGTCGAGCAGGTAGCGGGTCGTGGAGTCGAAGGCCATGCCCAGGTTGGGCATGCCGTAGCCCTGATTGTTGCTGGGCAGGGTGTCGTTGGCGTCCACGCCGGTCAGGTAGGTGGTGTGCGCCAGCAGATAGGCCTTGATGAGGGCCGGGCTGGGGGATGTCAGGCCGTAGGTGTGTTCCAGCCAGTACCAGTACAGCGAGGTCACCCCGGCGACAGCGGGGGTGGAATGGCTGGTGCCGGAGGAGGCCGCGAAGGTGGTCTGGCCGCTGGGGCGGTACATATCGCACACGCCGGAGCCGTTGTAGTTGGGGTTGGTGCTGGCCGCGCCCTGGATGTGGGTGCCGGGGGCGATGATTTCGGGCTTGATGCGTCCGCCGGGTGCCGGGCCGCGGCTGGAGAAATCAATCACATCCATGGCGTTGTCCGCGCCCGTCGGGCCGACTGCGCAGCCATCCGTCCATGCGCCGTCCTCATCGGATGGGCGGTAGTTTTCGGAGGCGCCCACGGTAATCATGTTCTTGCCGTTGCCGGGGGAGCCAACGGTGGCGCTGCCTGGGCCGTCGTTGCCGGCGGCGAAGACGAACAGGAATTGCTGGTTGCCGGGCGCGGCGGGGTCGGCGTCACGCGTGGCGGCGTCGTAGGCCTGGGAGGAGGAATCATACGTCCCTGCACAGGTACCGCAGCCCCACGAGTTGCTGCTGATTCGCGCGCCGGAGGTGTAACTTTGCAGGATGACGCCCTGGTCGGTGCCGCCGCACCCGGAGATATCGTAAAGCCCCCCAAAGATGCGCGTCCCGCCCATGCGCCCAAAGGGGTTGACGCCCATGCCGCGCTGGAATCCGTTGGGGTCCTGGAAGGGGAAGCCGCCGCGGGTATCGTAGCCGCCCACGATGGTGGTGTTGATGTGCCCGTGCCCGTCGGGGCCGCCGCCATCGGCATTGGAAGTGCAGTTGCCCACGTAGGCCAGGCGGCTGGGGTTGGCGATGTCTCCGAATTCGTGCAGGGTGGGGTCGCCGGCGTTGATTGTCCCGTCGCCGATGCCGTCATCGGTGATGTCCACGATGGGGTAGTCGGCGGGGTTGTGGCTGAAGCCGAAACCATCCAGAAAGGCCAGGTAGCCGGGGCCAGATGCGCCGCTCTGGTCGGCGTTGAAATTGCCGGCCAGCAGTTGGTCCTGAATTTCATCGTAGCGTTGGCGCGGCAGGCGCTCCTCGACCCAGACCACATCGGGGCGCAGCGCCAGACGGCGCAGGTCTGCGGCGCGCACCTGGATGGCGATGTCGAGGTAGTCCATCACCGGCGTCCAGTCGGAATCCTGCGCCAGACTGATTTCCTTCACCAGCCGCCCGGTGTCTTCCCAGCCGGGATGGGGGTAGACCTGCAGCAGGATGGCGACGGTTTCGTTTGCGTTGGTGGCGGGGGAGAGAATGCGCTGCCGGATGGTGGGGGCGAGTTTGAAGTACGGCTGGTAGGGCGCGCTGTACTGCACGAAATCCTTGTCGGCGGCCATGCTGTTCAGTTTGCCGCGTCCGGCGTCATCGGCCCATACCAGGTAGGCGTTGTTGGCGATGTAGTGGATGGGCGTCACGCCGGTTTTGCGCAGGGCGTCCAGCCAGGCCTGCTTGACCGGGCCGACGAACTGCACCAGGTGCAGCGCGCCGCCCTGGGGGGCGTCCACGCGCAGGGCGGCGGGCAGGTTCAGCGTGTCGCGTTGGGTATCGAAGGTGTAGGCGCTGAACTGGATGCTGTCCATGGCATCCGCCTGCCGGGCCTCCGCGGGGA
>DAOTWV010000406.1:0-2365 GCA_034435695.1 Anaerolineales bacterium
TTATTCTCCCGCAGTAACAACTCAGCCACCCACGCCCGACAATAAATCGTCGGGCTGAGCGGCCAAAGCCGGAACAATCCGGCTGGCGCCAGGCAATCGGGTTTACCCGACTTTGGTGTCCCCGGCGGGTGGGCTGAGCAGTTACTGAGCAGTTACCTCCCGCATACGGTATTTGCACATTACTTGCGGATTTTTCCCTGTATAGAGAGCGTATGTTCGTTGATGAAGCAAAAATTTTCGTAAAATCTGGCAAAGGCGGCGATGGCATGGTGCATTTCCGCCGTGAGAAATACGTCCCCCGCGGCGGCCCGGATGGCGGCGATGGGGGACATGGCGGAGACGTTGTTCTGAGAGTCAATCCGCGCTTGAGCACCCTGGCGGCCTTTCGGCAAAAGCGGCACTTCCGGGCGGAAAATGGCGGCAACGGTGGCATCAGCAACCGCACAGGAAAATCTGCGGATGCGCTGGTTATCGAAGTGCCCGCAGGCACTGTGGTGTACGATGATGCCACCAACCAGGTGCTGGGCGACCTCACCGAACCCGGACAGGAACTTGTGGTGTGTCGCGGGGGACGCGGCGGACGCGGGAACGTCCATTTTGCCACCTCGCGCCGCCAGGTGCCCCGGCTGGCAGAGCGCGGTGAACCGGGCGAGGAACGCTGGCTGCGCCTCGAACTCAAACTGATTGCCGATGTCGGCATTGTCGGTGTGCCAAATGCCGGAAAGTCCACTTTCCTCTCGGTTGTCACCAACGCACGTCCCAAAATTGCCAACTACCCCTTCACTACCCTGGAACCCAACCTGGGGGTGGCCGAACTGGATGAAGAGAATACCCTGGTTTTGGCGGATATCCCTGGCCTGATTGAGGGCGCTCACACCGGGGCTGGCCTGGGAGACCAGTTCCTGCGGCACATCCAGCGCACCCGCGTGCTCATCCATTTGCTGGATGGCATGGCCGAAGACCCGTTGCTGGATTTCCAGCAAATCAATGCAGAACTTTCCCTCTTCGACCCGGCGCTTGGAGAGAAACCACAGGTTGTTGTCCTGAACAAGATGGACCTGTCCGATGTGCAGGCGCGTTGGCCGCAGGTGGAAGCGGCTTTGCAGGCGCGCGGCGTCACGCCCCTGGCGATTTCCGCCGTTGCAGGCAAGGGCGTGCGCGAAGTGCTGTATCGCGCCGCAGAATTGTTGCGTACCCTGCCCGAAGAGAGCGAACAGGTGGCCATGCCCGTGTATCGCGCCGAAGAAGACCCGCGGAACTTTGAAATCAAGCGGGAAGGCGAGGCTTGGAGAATTTACGGCGCGGCCATCGAGCGTGCGGCTGCCATGACGTATTGGGAATACCCCCAGGCGGTACGCCGTTTCCAACGTATCCTGGAGACGCTGGGCGTGGATGCGGCGTTGCGGGAGGCCGGTGTCCAGGAGGGGGATACCGTCCTGATTGGCACGTTTGAATTGACCTGGGAGGCCTGATGCCGGCGCTGGGGGTTTTTGGCGGCACTTTCGACCCGCCGCATATCGGCCACGCCATTCTGGCTGCCGAAGCGCTGCACCAGTTGGCATTGGAGCGTGTGCTCTGGGTGTTGACGCCTGCGCCGCCGCACAAGCGCGGGCAGCGTATCACGCCCCTGGCGCAGCGGTTGCAGATGGTACAGGCAGCCATCGAAGGGGAGCCGCGTTTCGTGCTTTCGCGGGCAGACATTGACCGTCCTCCGCCGCATTATGCCCTGGGGACGGTGCAGCAGGTGCGCAAGACCTATCCGGCGTGGGAGGTGGTGTACCTGATGGGGGGCGATTCCCTCAGGGACCTGCCCACCTGGCATCGGCCGCGGGAATTCGTGGCGGCCTGCGATGCCCTGGGAGTGGTACGCCGCCCTGGGGATGCGGTAGCCCTCGAAAAGGTAGCCGAATCCCTGCCCGGCCTGCGGGAGAAGGTGCGCTTTGTGGATGCGCCGCTCCTTCAAATTTCCTCGCGAGACATTCGATGGCGGGTGGCATCAGGCCGGCCTTTCCGCTATTTCCTGCAGCCCAAAGTGTACGCGTACATTCAGACCTGGGGGTTGTACCTGAATTGCGCATAGTCAGATGTGATGCCGAAGAAAAAAGGGACGGCCTTCGTAGCCGTCCCTTTGGATTTTGTGGGGGGAAGTTTATCGCTCGAATTTCCGGCCGGTAGCCAGTTCCACGCACTTGTAGGCCCCGTCGTAGATGCCGATGGACTTGTTCTTGACGATGTGCTCGCAGTACATGGTCAGCAGGTCGTCTTCGTCGGTCAGCAGGTCAATGGCCTGCAGCGTTTCGGGGATGGTACGCGTCTCGACGGTGCTGTCGCCGATTTCTGCGCCGCGGATGGCGCCCCACATCTC
>DAOTWV010000407.1:0-9218 GCA_034435695.1 Anaerolineales bacterium
AGCCCACCCGCACCCTCTCCGGCGTCACCACGGTGACGGTGCTTACCAAGCCGTATCCCTGCCCCGGCAAGTGCATCTTCTGCCCCACCGACGTGCGCATGCCCAAGAGTTACCTGCCCGATGAGCCGGGCGCGATGCGCGGCCTGCAGCATGATTTCGACCCCTACGAGCAGGTGCGTGCCCGTCTGGAGGCCCTGCACGCCGTGGGACATCCCACCAACAAAATCGAATTGCTCATCCTGGGCGGCACCTGGAGCGCCTATCGGCGCGATTACCGCGAGTGGTTCATCCGCCGCTGTTTCGATGCCCTCAACGGCGTGGAAGCCGAAACACTGGAAGAAGCCCAGCGCATCAACGAGACAGCCGAACATCGCAACGTCGGGCTGGTCATCGAGACGCGCCCCGACCATGTGACGCCCAGGGAACTGGCACACCTGCGCACCCTGGGGGTCACCAAAGTGCAGATGGGCGCGCAAAGCCTGGATGACCACATCCTGCGCCTGAATCAGCGCGGGCACACGCTGGCCGAGACGCGGCACGCGGTTGCCATGCTGCGCGCTGCCGGCTTCAAAATCGTGCTCCACTGGATGCCCAATCTGCTGGGGGCAACCCCCGATAGCGACCGGGAGGATTTTGCCCGCTTCTGGTCCACGAATGGACACGAAAGTCCACGAATGGACACGAATGTCCACGAATGGACACGAATGGACACGAATTTTCACGAAGGGAAACGAAGGAGCGCGGATGAGCGCGATGCGGGACTGGGGAGCACCGGGGCGCTGGCGCCGGATGAACTCAAAATCTACCCCACCCAGTTGCTCGCCAACGCCGACCTGTACGCCTTCTGGGAGCGTGGGGAATATCAGCCCTACAGCACCGAGACGCTGGTAGACCTGCTGGCCGATATCAAACCCACCATCCCGCGCTACTGCCGCGTCAACCGCGTCATCCGGGACATTCCCTCGACCAATGTGGTGGAAGGCAACAAGCGCACCAGTTTGCGCCAGGATGTGCATCGGGAAATGCAGGCCCGCGGCACACGCTGCCAGTGCATTCGCTGCCGGGAGGTGCGCCGCCACAAGGTGCAGCCCGAAACCTTGCGTTTCGATGACCTGGTGTACCGTGCCGGCTGGGCGGAAGAGCATTTTCTCTCTTTCAACACCCCGGAGGACAAACTGGCTGGTTTCCTGCGGCTCTCTCTCCCAGGAGAAGATTCCCCCTCGTTGGGTTTCGCCGACCTGGAAGAGGCCGCCATCGTTCGCGAGGTACACGTGTACGGCCAGTCGCTGGAAGTGGGACGCGAATCCCAGGGGGCAGCCCAGCACATCGGCCTAGGGACGCAGTTGCTTGCCCATGCGGAGGAAATCGCCCGCGCCCGTGGCTACCGTCGCCTGGCAGTGATTGCCGCCATCGGCACCCGGCGCTACTATGCCGCCCGCGGCTTCCACATGGGCGAACTGTACATGGTCAAGGAAGTAAGTGCAGAATGATGGTAGTACCATGTACCACGTACCACGTACCACGTACCATGTACCCGACTACCAGACCGCCCGACCAAACGACTAAGCGACTAATAGACTACCAGACCAAACGACTAAACGACTAAGCGACTAATAGACTACCCGACTAAAAGACTACCAGAACTATGCCCATACACTTTGGTACCGACGGCTGGCGAGCCGTCATCTCCGACACATTTACCTTCCACAACCTGCGCATGGTCTCGCAAGCCATTGCGGACGCGGTGCGCACGGAAGACTGGAACCGTCAGGGCAACCTGACCCAAACCCCCGACCCCAACCTGATGGTGGTCGGCTTCGACACCCGTTTTCTCTCCGACCGCTACGCCATCGAGGTGGCGCGTGTGCTGGCTGCCAATGGCTTCACGGTGCACCTGACCCAATCGGATGCGCCCACGCCGGCCATTTCGTACACTGTGCGGGCCATGAACGCCAGCGGCGGGGTGATGATTACCGCTTCGCACAACGCGCCGCGCTACAACGGCGTCAAGTTGAAGGCCGCGTACGGCGGTGCGGCGCTGCGCGAACAGTGCCGCCGGGTGGAAGTGTACCTGAACGACAATGAGGAACGCGCCCGCGGCCCCAACCTGATGGATTACGAGCGCGCCCGCCAGGCCGGCCTCATCCAGCGTTTCAACCCCCTGCCGGAGTACTTCAACCACCTGCGCACGTTGATTGATTTCAACACCATTGCCGAAAACCCGCCGCACGTCGTCGTGGATTCCATGCACGGCTCTGGACGAGGCGTGATTCGGTCTATCTTGCAGGGAACCGGCTGCGAGGTACACGAAATTCGGGGCGAGATGAACCCCGGTTTTGGCGGGGTACACCCCGAACCGATTGGCCGCTACCTGGGAGCGCTGGCGAGCGCCATCAGCACCGGCAAAGGCACCCTGGGGCTGGCAACCGACGGGGATGCCGACCGTATCGGGGCGATGGACGAGCGCGGGAATTTCGTAGACCCGCACAAAATCATGGCGCTGGCGCTCAAGCACCTGGTGGAAGTGCGTAACTGGCGCGGCCCCGTGGTGCGCACCGTCTCTACCACCCGCATGGTTGACCGTCTGGCCGAGCGCTATGGCCTGCCGATTTACGAAACCCCGGTGGGCTTCAACCACATCGCCGACCACATGCTGCGCGAAAACGTGCTGATTGGCGGCGAGGAATCGGGCGGCATCAGTTTCCAGGGGCACATCCCCGAAGGCGACGGCATCCTGATGGGGTTGCTGCTGGTGGAAATCGTCGCCCACAACGACGCCCCGCTTTCTGCGCTGGTGGATGCCCTGCTGCAGGATGTCGGCCCGGCACACTACCGGCGCACCGACTTGCGGTTGCGGCACCCCGTCTCCAAGCCCGTGCTGACGAAGAAACTGGCCGAGGAGGCCCCTGCCAGCATCGGCGGAGAACGCGTCAGCGAGGTGCGCACCACCGACGGCGTGAAATACCTGCTGGCGGATGACTCCTGGCTGCTCATTCGTCCATCCGGCACCGAACCTGTGTTGCGCGTGTATGCCGAAGGGCGCAGTCCGGAAATCATGGATGCCATGATGACCTACGGCGAAGAAGTAGCCAAAAACATCGTCTGATTTCTGCCTTTTCCTCAAAAAAGAAAGACAGCCCCGACCATAGCCGTCGGGGCTGTGTATTTCAGAGCACAATACTTTTCATGCCCGGCAACGCTGCCGATGGGTATCGGCCACGGGTTCCCGGTGATGCATGTGCGAGGGCTATGCGTTGCGCAAACGACGCGCCACGAAGATGACCAGCAAGAGGGCTACCGCCCCAATGGCCAGGCCGGGCAGCCCCACTTCGTCAGCAAAGCCAGTGTTTGGCAGTTCTGTCGTGGTGGGAGTTCCCGAAGCCCCAGCACCGCCGCTCTGCGGGGTCTGGGTAAGCGCCTGGATGGTTTGCAACGCCGAGACAGTCGCCTGGCGCGCATCGGGGGTAGATGTAGCCGTCGGGGGAGCAGGGGTGGGCGTATCCGTGGGCATGGCCACAACGGCTGTGGGGGTGGCAGTCGGCGTCACGGGAGGCGCGGTGGCGGTGAAGGTGGGCGTCCATGCCTGGGCCAGTTGGGTTTTGGCCATCGCTTCCGCCACCTGCGTGTTTTGTGCGTTGATGGTGGCCACTTCCGCCTGACGTGCGCTCCCGCCAGAACGTCCGCGCAACATGAAGACTGCCATGCACACCAGGGTCAACAAAATCAAGCCGCCCAGGGCACCGGCAACCAGCAAAAATGTGCGATTATCCGCCCCATCAGGGGGCATACCACCATCATCGTCTTCGATAGGTTCATCGAAGGGGCTGACCGCATCATCGGGGAATTCCATGGTTCTTCTCCTCGTCAAATGAAAAAATGGGACTGAATCATAGCCTGCAGTTTCAGGATTTTATCGCACCAGTTCCAGATTTGCCAGAGGAACGGTAATCTGTTGTCCATCCAGCAAGCGTACCTGCGCTGCCGGAGCACGCATGCCGCCTGGAAAATTTTGCGGCTCTGCGAAAATCCGTACCACATGCCCTACGGCTCCCGGATGCGGGGCAGAACATACCCAGACCAGGTCTTCTACCGCCAGTTCACGCGGCATGGGAGGCATGGCTTGCCCGGCTCCCGAAAGGGGGAAAAAGGCCTCAGGGCGGTCGCCGGTGTAAAAATCAAAGGGACGGGCATGCAACACCACATCGCGCTCATCGCTGGTGCTCAACAGGTCATACGCCGCGCTATTCATGGGGATTTCCCCAAAGCCATCTACCAGCATGACGGGGAAAGGCGCCTTGCGCGCCGCACTGCGCAAGGATACTGGCATGCTGCTCAAAATCAACCCCTTGACCGGGATTTCGGCCGCCAGGGTAAACACTTCAGGGTTGCGGCATATTCCACCGACGAGCACAGCCCCGCGCAAAGCAATGTCCATTCTATCAGGGGTGATTTCCTCATCAGCACTTTTCAGCATCACGCGCAGTACGCCAAAAGTGTGTTTCCCATTGCCCCAGCGCCCCTGCACCAGAGCACCGGTATTCTCGATGACCACACCGCGATTGCCGATGATATCCACCACATCGCCGGGATACACGGCCTGCAAGGTGGTATCTTCGGTCTGTTTTTTGAGCAGCACCAACCCACCGCGTACCAACACCACTTCTCCATCGCATGGCGAGCGGAATACCTTGCGAAACAGCCCCTTTGGGGAGGCGGCAATGGCATCCCCTTTCATCAGGCGTTCTCCCACCTCACAGGACATCCACGAGGCGGCTTTTTTGGCATCTACCCCTAATGCGGCGGCGACGTTGAGCAGGACGTGTTCAGGATGGAGGTTGGCCTCTGCTACCGGCGTATTCGCATTGACCTGCTGCCCCTGGCGCACAAGCACCCTTCCCGGTTGGGGCAGGGTGCGTTCACGGCGCACCACCGTCAAGGGCAATACATACGATGTCGTAGGGACTTCACTCATCAGCGACCTCTTCCTGTGTTGGTGCAAGTTTTGTGCCCATCGGCTCAGCCTCCCAGGCTCCACAACCACTTGCGATACAGTTCTTCGCGGCGCCCCATGTCTTTGTGGAAACGCAAAGGGCGTCCGCGCGCATCGATGACCACACCCAACGCGCTGCCCGTGACCTCGTAGGCGGCTTTCCTTCCCGGCCCCAGGCCGATATTGGTGCGGTACAGAGGCTGCAAACGCAAGACGGCGCGGCGTCCCGGTGCGAGCGGCAAAACCTCCAGCGAACCTTGTTTCACCTGGCGGGTGATTTCTTCTCCGCTGTCACGGTCGGTCAGACGCACGCGCAACACAGGGGCTCCCAGCCGTGCCTGACTGATAGGCGCAACCACAAGCGCCAGCCGTACCAGCATACTGGAATCCATCGTTTGTATCGTCAGCGGCGGGTTGACACTCGCCGCGGCTCCCAGCACGGTGACCAGGTTGTACCGGTCGAGCAATACGGCGGTGATACCGGCGGGTTGCAATCCATCCAACGCGGTCAATAGGGTGCGCCCCAATTTGGTCGTATTGGAAAACACACCACCAGTCAGGATAATCGGTTCGACTTCTGGCAACACGCCAGGGTGCATGGATGGCGGCGCATCCCCCGGACGTTCGCGCATATCCCGCAACAAACGCTGGACGCTTTGATGAATGGCATATCGGGCAATGGTATGCTCCAGGCTGACTTCGTCTTCGCTCACCGGTATCATCATGGGGTGCAAAGCCCGGTTGAAGACATACTCGCGCACCGTCTTGGCAGGCAAATTGGCCGTCAGCCAGGGCTGCAATGTAGCATACGGGTCGCCACGCGTCAGTCCGGCTACCGGAATACCCAATCCCAGGTCGGTGTGGGTGCCCAAAAACAGGTGCCCGCCAAAAGCAGCCGCCAGCGTCACCGAGCCGGCACCCACGTCCAGACTGAGGGCGCCCTTGGAGGTATCCCCCAGGCTCAAGAAGCGCACCATACGTCCCTGGGCAGTTGCCGCGGGCATGGTGTTGCCGCCCGCCCAGGCATCCAGTTCCTCCACGCCCCCCACGGTACGGATGGCATGTTCCCGAAAGACGCGGGCAAAAGCCAGATGTGCGGCAGCAAAATCTTCACTCTCCAGCGCCGGGCGCACGTTGGGCGCCAGAGTCAGGGGGGCTGCATCGCCCAAGATGGTCTCGATTTCCTCACGCAAGGCAGAATTCCCGGCATAGAACACCTGCGGAGGTGCGGCGCCGTCCTGGGGCGTCAGGCTCAGGGCCAGACGCAGGGGGTCCAGCAAACGGCGTACCGAGAGACGCGCTCCCCCTTCGGTTCCCCCCACCACCATCACCAGGTCTGGGCGCAGGCGCAGAATGGCATCCAGGCGATTTTCCAGAGAACGGCGGTCTGACAGGGTAAAGGCATCCACCACACGGGCATAGGCGCTTTCCACCAGTCGGCGGGCGCTGGCCACGGAGACGTCTTCCAGCAAGCCCAGCACCAGCACGCGCATGGCTTTGCCCGCCGAGAGCACAAGCACCATGTTATCCACCCCTTCCGTGGCGGAGACCGCAGGCAGGATGAGGGCTTCATCCCGTCCAATCAGGCGACGGCCAATCAATTCCTGCAAGTTGTCAATCGCCATGCGCGCCCCTTCCATGACGTTGTAGAAGGGAGCGCCAGCGGTCGTGCGCGCCTGCCCCGCGGCCACGAAACGGTATTGCCCATCCACCAGGTCAAAGAAAAGCGCCCGCGTGCTCGTCGCGCCGATATCCAGCGCCAGCAAAGAATCAGAGGAGGTTTCAATCACTGCCATATTGCCTCAGAGGGTGGTTTTTAAAGTCTGCCAGATGGAAAGCAGGACATCCATGCGCTCGATGAAAGCCGCCAGCGCGGCCAGATATACCCCTACGAAAAGCACGCCCAGGGTAATGGCGATGAAAACCTGACCGATATCACCCAGCACGTCTGCCACGGGGTTTAGCATTGGGGGTTGCTCGCCGCGGGAACGCATACCAAAATGGAAATAAGCCAGGGTGGACACCGTCCCCACAAGTACTACCAGCCCGTTGAGTACGCCCATGCCCCGCAACGTTTGGGTGGATGCGGCCACCTGGGGAAACAGCGTTCCCACAACGCTCCCGCCAATGGTTACCGCCGCCCCTACGCCTACCAGGAAGCCCATGGATGGGTTGCCCAATCGCCCCAGGCTGCTGGACATTTTCGTCAACAGGAGGGCGCACAACACCAGGGGCAACAAAAGGAACAGGCGCTGCGTTCCGCTGCCTTCCATCAAGGGAAACACCAGTTGCGGCAAAAGGACGTTGAAAACAGCCAGTGCAGCGGCATAACCGGCTGCCACGCCAATGAAAAGGTAGATGGCCAGCCGGAAGAGAAGGTTATCTCCCAAAAGGTAACTGAAGACCGCTATGGTCAAGACAAAGCCAATCAGCGTGCCTAGTAATTCGCTCATGATGCTTTCCCTTTTACGCTGCCTTGTTGCAATTGATACAACGTCAGCCCCAGTTGCAGCGCGGCGCCCAGAACAATCAATCCTACGGCTACCAGCACTCCCATACTGAAGGCTCCACCATACCGCTGTGCCAGGCCAGGGATGCCCGTCTGCCGTTCATATCCCGCGCCGCCCATCACGCCGGCTACCATACCATCCACCTGTCCGCTCTGGTAGTACGGTTCCAGCATGGGGGCAGCCTGGGCACTGGCAACCACCACAAAGGGCGTCTCAGGGTAGCGGGATGCCACCTGTTCTACCCATGCACGGGCTGTATCCGGGTCATCCGAGGCCAGCACGATAAGGTCGAAATCGCCCAGGGTGTTCACGTTTTGCAGGGCAGGGTGCGCCCAGGCGTCATAGCCACTCATGGTAAGCGGTGCGACCATGTGCAGGCGTTCTGTCAGGGCGGTAAGGCCTGCTGTACCGCCGGGGACATATCCCAGGTGCAGGTATTGCTCTCCCGGCGTGTAGTTGTGTTCTCCGGCGGGGGTGTGCAGGGCATGTTCAGCCATGAGCGCCCCTTCAGGGGAGGTGGAGAGGGAAACCAGCGTCGCCCCGCGCAACATCAGGTGATTGAGGACAGGACGCAAGGCTACGTCCATTTCCCCAGCAAAGGCCGGCTGGTATTCAAAAGCCAACAAGACGGCCCCGCGAGAGGGCACGTTTTCCACCTGGCGGAATACCCCTTGCACTTCCGCAGCAGGCACCTCCGGCAGGATATTCCCCTGCCTCCCGGTAAACAACGACCAGCCCACCACCAGGAAGAGCACCAGCGCAATCAACCAGCGCAACACCCGCTGGGAAGTCACCGGGGCAGTGCGGGTGATTTCTTCAGGGCGCTCTTCGCTATCCAGCAAACTGCGCAGCAAACCGATATCGGCCTCCTGCCCTTCGGAAACATTCAGTTTGACGGAGGGAGGAGTAATTTTTCCGACGCGTACTGCCTGCGCCCCAACCGGTAATACGCCTCGCAACCCGGCCAGTGGCCCGGCTGCTATGGGGGGTTCATGCTCTTCTTCGGGCAACAATTGCGGCGAGGAGACCGCCTCCAGGGGTTTCATCTCTTGCAGCCAGGAGGGGAGTTCACTGGGCTGAAGTTCATCTTGCGGAGCGACGGGTTCTTCGGTCCCGGTTTCCTCTGCAACGGCTTCTACGCCAGCCAACCAATCGGGCGTCTCCCCGCTATCCAGGTCTCCCAGGCCAACATCCAGGTCTTCATCGAACATGAAGGGGGATACCGCGGTTTCCTCTTCCGCCGCGGGGGGCATTTCTTCCACCGCCGTTGGTTCGACAGCCTCCGGCTCCTCCTCAGCACGCAATTCTCCCAGCCAGTCGGTCTGCTGTTCTTCCAGAGGGGTCTCGCTTATGGATTCCCCAGAAAGCCAGTCCGGGATGTCTATGTCCGGGAGAGAACTGGTATCAGCATGGACGAGATTTTCTGCCCTGGCAGCCTCTTCAGCGGGGGCAGCCTCTTCGGCCTCGCCGCTCAGCCAGTCCGGCAGTGCGCCTTCTTCGGCCGGGGCAGCCTCTTCTTCGGCCTCGCCACTCAGCCAGTCCGGCAGTGCGCCCTCTTCGGCGGGGGCAGCCTCTTCGGTCTCGCCACTCAGCCAGTCCGGCAGTGCGCCCTCTTCGGCGGGGGCAGCCTCTTCGGCCTCGCCGCCCAGCCAGTCCGGCAGTGCGCCTTCTTCAGCGGGGGCAGCCTCTTCCGCCTCGCCACTCAGCCAATCCGGCAG
>DAOTWV010000408.1:0-3482 GCA_034435695.1 Anaerolineales bacterium
CGTTGAAGGCCGGGTTGCCCTGCGCATCCATCAACTGCCCGCCGAGGGCGTTCAGGTGCGCAGCCGCGAAGAAGAAGCCGTATTCCAGGTCGGCGCCAACCACGTCACCCTGGGTGGCGGCTTGCGCCTTGGCAACCAGGTCTTCGAAGTCTGCCGCCGGTTCGGGGATGATGCTGGTGTTGCGGTACATGACCACACCCTTCAGACCGAGAGGCAGGCCAACCAGGGCGTCCTTGTAACGCACGGAGCCAAGCGCGGCCTGGTTGATGCCCTGCAGGAAGGCCAGGTCGGCCATCGGGCCCAGGTCGGCGGTCAGTTCAGCATCGAAGAGGGCGGGACCCCAGTCGGCTGCGCCAATCAGCATGGTGGGACCACCGCCGGTGGAGGCCGCCGTCTCGAATTTGCCGCGCAGGTCGTCGAAGGGCACGAAGAGCACATCGAACTGCACGTCCGGGTTCTGCTCCTGGAAGGCGGAGATGACCGCGTTCAGGCCTTCGATTTCCCCTTCCTTGAGGGCGTGCCATAGCGTGATGGTGCCCGTCAATTTAGCCTTTCCCTCGGTGGGGGCGGCTGCTTGCGTGGGGCTGGGTGGCTCAGTGGCTTCCGGCGTGGGGGTCGCCTTCGGCGCACAGGCCGCCAGCACCATGGAGGCAATCAGCAACAGACTGATTACAAACCACAGTTTTTTGGACATCGTACTTCTCCTTACTACAAAGAAACAGGGTATGGAAAGAATATACGCCTTGTGTGGCGTCATCAACCACCGCAGAGGCGGTGCCTGATGAGGCCACACAAATCAAGAATCGGCCAGGGTATGCAAGGCATAGGTAAGGGCATACGTAACCGCGCCCATGGCCGAGGAACGCATGCCAAGCACGGCGGATACGATGCGCACGGCATTGATGGGGCCTCCCAGACTGCGTTCCCGCACCGTGTGCCGAATGGGTTCCAGCAATAAATCGCCCATCTGCGCGACGCCGCCGCCAATCACAACCGCATCAGGGTTGAGCAGGTTGATGATGTTCGCAATGGCAATGCCAAGATAGTGCCCGGCATCTTGCACGATTTGCTGCGCCAGCAAATCGCCCATCTGCGCCGCTATGGCCACGTCACGGGCAGTGATGCCTTCCACAGGGCGAATGTGCTCCAGGCGGGTTGGCAACCCACGGCGCACAGCATCCTGCGCCTGCCGGGCAATCGCCCGCCCGCCAGCCAGCGCCTCCAGACATCCGCGGTTGCCGCACGTGCAGAGCGGGCCATCCTTTATCAGGGTGATGTGTCCGATTTCGCCAGCCAGACCACTGGTGCCGCGGTAGATTTCACCATTGAAGATAAATCCAGCCCCCACCCCAGAACCGACCTTTACGAAGGCCAGATGGGTGGTATCCCGGCCTGCCCCGTATACCCATTCGCCCAGCGCCCCCAGGTCGGCATCGTTTGCCAGCAACACCGGGCGCGCCCAGCGGTCCTGCAAGGTCTGCACGATGGGATAGCGCTCCCAGCCAGGCATCACCGGCGGTGCGATGACCGTTCCATCGTCAGCGGAAACCGGGCCAGGTACGCCCACCGTCAGAGCGGCGATTTGTTCCATGGGCAGCGAAACGCTTTCCAACAACGCTTTCAAATGGACATCCACCTGCCGCAAACAGTCTTTCGGGCCATCGTCTATGGAAAGCGGCTCACGGCGCTCGGAGAGCACCCGCCCTGCAAAATCTGCCAATACCAGCGTGACATGGGTGACCCCGATATCCACCCCCACCACATAACCGCACTCCGGGTTGATTTCCAGCCGGATGGGCGGCCTGCCGCCTGTCGTGCTCACGCGTTCCGCCTCGCGTACCAGGCCGCGCGCAATCAGTTCATTCACAATCGTGGAAACCGCAGCACGGCTCAACCCCAATTCCCGCGCCAATGCCACCCGCGTGAACCCTTGCCGTGCAAAACGGATGTGGTCCAGCACCATGTGTTTATTCAAGTTGCGGGCATCATAAGCCGCACGCGCAAATTGCACTGCTACACCGTCCTTTCAGGAGGTATCCCTGCATGGAGAGGCTACGCCAGCAATACGAAACACCTACATGATACCTACGCCGCCCGATTTTGTCAACAAAATTAACTAAATGCCGTTTTTAGTTCAGCGAAGAAACAATCCCCCGCATTCTGCATTCATCATTCCGCATTCTGCATTCCCCATTCTGCATTCATCATTCCGCATTCTGCATTCACTCATTCCCTGATAAAATACCCCCATCATCCACCACCATCAGGAGGCTCCCATGCACCCCCTTGCCGGAATCTACGCCGCCGCGCTGACTCCCCTCACCGCCGCAGATACCCCCGACCTGGATGCCATCCCCCGTCTGCTGGCCTTCCTGGCCGACCGCGGCTGCCACGGTGCGCTCATCCTGGGCACCACGGGCGAAGGCCCCTCCTTCTCGCCCGCCGAGCGCATCGCCATCTTCCGCGCCGCCGCGCAGGTGCGCCAGACGCACCCCGACTTTCGCCTGCTGGCCGGCACCGGCACCCCCAGTTGGACGGAAACCGCCGAACTCAACCGCGCCGCCTTCGACCTGGGCTTCGCGGGCGTCGTCGTCCTGCCGCCCTACTACATCCGCACCGCCCCCGAAGAGGGCTTGTTCGCCTGGTACCGGCGCGTCATCACCCGCTCCGTCCCCGCCGACGGCTACCTGCTGGCCTACCACATTCCGCAGATTTCCGGCGTGCCCGTCTCACTCGACTTGCTGGCGCGCCTCAAGGACGCCTTCCCGCAGCAGTTCGCCGGCCTGAAAGATTCCACCGGCGACCCGCAGCACGCCCGCGCCCTGGGAGAACGCTTCGGCGGCGACCTGCTGGCGCTGACCGGCAACGACCGTCTGCTCACCCACGCACTGCAAAACCACGCCGGCGGCTGCATCACCGCACTGGCAAACCTGTGCAGCCCCGATTCCCGCCGCGTGTGGGATTCCTTCCAGGCTGGCAGCCCCGACCCCGAAGCCCAGGCGCGCCTGAACGCCGCCCGCGCCGACCTGGACGCCCATCCCCCCGCGCCGGTGTACCTCAAACGCCGCCTGCACGAACTGCACGACTTCCCCCTGTGGCCTGTCCGCCCCCCCCTGACACCTGGCACCTGACACCCGCCACCTGACACCTGACACCTGCCACCTGCCACCTGGCACCTGACACCTGACACCTGGCACCTGACACCTGACACCTGACACCTACGTGACACGTAACCCCTCCCCTCCCTGGCACCTGCTCACCGCCCTGCTGCTGGGCATCATTTTCCTTTTGATTGCCCTCACCGCCCTGGTGGTCGTCAACACGCGCCCCGCGCCGCCCACGCCCACCGCCACCGCGACGCGTACCCTCACCCCCAGCGTCACCCCTACGCCCAGCCACACCCCCACACCCAGCCGCACGCCCTCCCCCAGCGCCACCCCCACCGAGACGCCCACCCCCACGCTGACATTCACCCCCAGCAC
>DAOTWV010000409.1:0-2132 GCA_034435695.1 Anaerolineales bacterium
AATCTTCTCATGCACTAAGGAGGTGAAAATGCGAGTACGTGACCGTGAATTACGCCGCCGTCGCCATCGCCGCGCCAAAATTCGTTACCTGAAGGCACGGCTGAAAGAGGCGAAGACCGCCAAAGAGCGTGAAAAACTCATCGAAAAACTCAAACGCGTCAGTTACTACCCCCCTGTGTTGGACTGATGCAGCACCAGCCAGAGGCCTCCGGCTTGCCGGGGGTCTTTTTCTGCCATGTCTCATGCCATCCAAATCCCCCTGACGTATTCTCTGCAGCATTCGCCGCGGGGAGATGCCATACGCCGTGTGATGCAGGCTGCCTTGAGCGCTGTTGAACCCGGTGCGGCGGTGCACCGTCACCTGCAACGGGATGGAGACATCCTGTACGCCGACGGGCAACGATGGAACCTGCGCTCCATGCGCCACGTGTATCTCGTGGCAGTGGGTAAGGCATCATTGCCTATGGCGCAGGCGGCCGTTGCTCTTTTGGGCGACCGTCTGCACGCCGGTATCGTCATCACCCGCCGGGGACAGGCCGCAGGGCAGGCCCTGCCTTCTCAGGTGCGCGTTTTCGAGGCATCGCATCCTGTTCCGGGCCTGGACGGTGTACAGGCCACCCGTGCCATCCATGCCATGCTGCAACACACCACATCACAAGACCTGGTGCTGGCTATGATTTCCGGTGGCGGTTCGGCGCTGCTTACCAGCCCGGTGGATGGTGTCTCCCTGGACGACATGCAAACGCTCACGCGTGCCTTGCTGGCATGCGGAGCGGAAATCGGTGAAATCAACACCCTGCGAAAGCATCTGGATGCCGTGAAAGGTGGTGGGCTGGCGCGCTGGGCTTCCCCTGCGGACATGCTGGCGCTGGTGCTTTCCGATGTCGTCGGTTCCCCCCTGGATGTAATTGCATCTGGCCCCACAGTGCCGGATACCACCACTTTTGCCGATGCCCTGGCGGTGCTGGAGCGTTACGAAATCCAGCCGCCGCGAGCCATCCAACGCCATTTGGTACGCGGCCTGCAAGGGGATATTCCCGAAAACCCCGCGGTAAATGACCCCCTTTTCAGGCGCGTCCGCACCCTGGTGGTGGGCGACAACCTCCAGGCTGCGCAAGCCGCCGTACGACGGGCCACCCAGGAGGGCTTCCATTCCCTGCTGTTGACTACGGCCTTACAAGGTGAAGCGCGGCAGGCAGGACGCTTTCTCGCCGCGGTACTGCGCGAAGTACGTCTGAGCGGCAACCCTGCCGCACCGCCGGCATGTCTGGTTGCCGGTGGCGAAACCACCGTTACACTCCAGGGAAATGGCCTTGGCGGACGAAACCAGGAATTGGCGCTGGGGGCAGTGGAAGACCTTGCTGGCCTGTCCAATGTGCTGCTGGTTACCCTTGCCACCGATGGCAGCGATGGTCCAACCGATGCCGCTGGAGCGGTTGTTACGGGAGAAACGCTGCACCGAGCGCGTGAACAAGGGCTTTCTCCCCGAAGCGCATTGGCAAACAACGACTCCTACACTTTTTTTGCCGCCCTGGACGACTTGCTCAAAACCGGCCCAACGCATACCAACGTCAACGATTTGACCTTTCTATTTGCAGGATAACACCCCCTATGAACAAAGCCACCCTGTTAGCAGAACTGGAAAACAGCCGAGAAGCCCTGCTGGATGCGCTCGAAGCCCTGCCTGAGGAGGCCTTGCTGCGCCCAGGCACCGTGGGCGATTGGAGTATCAAGGATACGCTGGCACATCTGACCATGTGGGAAGCACAACTCATCACTCTTTTGTGGCAGGCCCGTCAAGGACGCAAGCCATCCACGGTGCACTTTCAAAAACGCAACACCGATGATATCAACGCAGAGTGGCATCGCCAAAACCAGAACCGCCCTCTTGCCCTCGTATGGAGCGACTTTGTCAACATCCGGGAACAAACAATTCGCAGAGTGCAGGCTATCCCAGAAGGCGACTTACTGGACCCCAGACGTTACTCCTGGCTTCGTGGCCGCCCATTGTGGAAATGGATTGCCGCCCACACCTTCGAACACGAGCGCAAACACCTTGCGCATTTGCTGTAACCGCTTGCCCGTTGTGCGAATGTTGCCCAAACCTACGGAGAACACACCATGCCATCCAT
>DAOTWV010000410.1:0-6160 GCA_034435695.1 Anaerolineales bacterium
GCGCAACTGCTGGCCAGTTGCGCATTCGGACAACTGACAAGCAGTTGTCCTACGGTGTCACTGCAAATGGCATTTTTCGGATAGATACTTAGTGCTCCCGGGGATGGGTCGTACGACCGCACCTGACGCAAATCCAGGTATAATTCTCTCCCCGGCAAAGCACCCGCAAAACCATCGCCGGGGGGAGAAATCTCATGCCATCGCAAACACAGGGCATAGACCATAAACGCTATACCGTCATTCCGCGCACGCTGATTTTCCTGACGCGCCGCGAAGAAATCCTGCTGCTGAAGGGCGCACCGCACAAACGCCTGTGGGCTGGCCTGTACAATGGGTTGGGCGGACACATCGAACGCGGCGAAGACCCGCTCTCTGCCGCGCGGCGTGAACTGGCCGAAGAAGCCGGCCTGCGCGCCGACCTGTGGCTGGCTGCCACCGTCACCATCGATACCGGCCCCGATTCCCCCGGCATCCTGATGTTCGTCTTCCGCGGAGAAGCCACCGGTGGGCAGTTACGCCCCTCCGCGGAGGGACGCGCACACTGGCTCCCCCTGGCAGACCTGGATGCCCTCCCCCTGGTGGAAGACCTGCGCACCCTGTTGCCGCGTCTCCTCGCCATGCAGCGCGGCGATATGCCGTTCCACGCGCTGTATTCCTACGATGAAGACGGGCACCTGTGCATCAGGTTTGCCTGACGCGCCTTTTCAGCGGGGATTGCGTATGTAATCTCGGCTGCGGAGAAGAACGAGACATGCGCTCCAGACGGGTACCTGCCTGGGATGTATCCCCCCAGCAGGTGGACATCCCAAAGGAGGCATCCTGAAACCTGTCCGATAATGCCATGCTATCGCAGCCAACCTGACGATTTTTCGGGTAGATGCCTGAAGGAGGCCCTGTATGGAGAAAAAACGAAGAAAACGCAAGACCCCCTGGATTTTCTTGCCCTTTATCTGGCTGTGGGAACTGATTGCCTGGGTAATTGGGTTGACAGGCCGCCTGATAGCGGCAGTATTGGGCGTGGCCTTTATGGGTATTGGGCTGCTCCTGACAGTGACCCTGGTAGCCGCTCCCATTGGTATTCCCCTGGCCATCTTCGGTTTCCTGCTGATGCTGCGAAGCATTTTCTGATTGTGCTTTCAGCAAACCATTCAAAAACGCCCCCCGCCTGATGCCTTCCGACGGGGGGCGCGGCGTTACTTTGTGGGGGGTACAAACTCAGGCCTCCTCCAACGCCTTTTGGATGGCTTTGTAGGCCTCAGGGGACAGGCGGCGCCGTTTGCTTTCCTTGACGATGACTTGTTTCAGCCCCTTTGGGGTAACAGTGGGGATAGGAGCCTCATCCGCATGCAACTCGGCCTTGGGGTTGATGAAGACCAGCGCGGCCTGGACGGGGGGGATGGTTTCCGGGGGCAATTTCTTTTCCAGATAGGCTTTGAGCGCCTCGGTTTCGGAGGCAATTTCCAGGTCCGGGCGGCCAATGCCCTCCTGGGCCAGCAATTTCAGGTAAGCCAGCAGCAGCCCGCCGCCGCGTTGTTTCCAGCGGTTCTTTTCATAGGTGATTTTGCCGCGCTGATGCTTGGTTACCAGCACCCACAAACCGGAAGGGCCAACCAGGACATGGGAAGCCGGGGTGCTATAGTGGTACAGCGTGTGATTGCGGTCGATTCCCTTGAGCGCCTTGTTCAAAATCTCCTCCACAGGGCGGGCGCGTCCCCAGCGGTTACCGAAGTACAGCCCCACCTGGGAGAACATGAAGCCGCCAATCAGAGCGGCAAAGGCCCAGTTATACAATTGTGGCTCGGTGGAGGCGCTATCACGGAAACTGATGTACATGCCGCCTGCCAGCATAATCAATCCCAACAGGCTCAAGGTGGAGCCAATGCGGGCATTGCGCTTGATGAGTTTTTCGTTGGTGATGACTTTCATTGGGGAAAAGAGTCTCCTTCATTGCAGTGAGAGTCTGGCCAGCGGGCAAATACCAGACAGGCATTTTGCCCGCCCAGACCAAAGGAATTGCTCAGGGCATATTGCATGGCGTGTTTTCGCGCCTGGTTGGGCACGTAATCCAGGTCGCACTGTGGGTCGGGCGTCTCGTAATTGATGGTTGGTGGTATCACCTGCCCCTGCAGGCTGAGCGCACAGGCGATGGCCTCCAGCGCCCCCGCAGCCCCCATGGCATGCCCCAGCATGGATTTGATGGCGCTGACCGGGATGCGGTAGGCATGCTCTCCAAAAACGTGTTTGATGGCCTGGGTTTCCGAAAGGTCGTTGAGCACCGTGCCGGTGCCGTGGGCGCTGATGTAATCCACCTGCTCTGGACGCAGGCCGGCATCGGCGAGCGCCTGCTGCATGGCCTGGACGCGTCCGCGGGCCTGTGGATGCGGTGCGGCAATGTGGTACGCGTCGGTAGTGGCAGCCTGCCCAAGCACCTCGGCATACACATGCGCCCCGCGCGCCATGGCATGCTCCAGGCTTTCCAGCACAAGCATCCCTGCCCCTTCGGAGAAGACGAAACCCTGCCGGTCGGCATCGAAGGGGCGCGAGGCGCGCTCCGGAGCGTGATTATACCCTGTAACCAGGGCGTGCATGGCCTCAAAACCGGCAATGGCGTAATCCTGCACCAATGCTTCGGTGCCGCCCGCAATAGCCACGTCTACCTTGCCGCTGCGGATGAGTTCTGCGGCGGTGCCAATGGCCTGCGTACCGGAAGCGCAAGCCGTACTCACGGTGAAATTCGGGCCGGTGAACGCCGTGTGCCGGGCAATCAAGAAGGCGGAGAGGTTGGGGATAGCGCCGGGAAGGATGAAGGGGCTGACGCGTTGCGGGCCGCGGCGGCGCATGGTCTGGATACCGCTTTCCATCATGTCGATTCCCCCCATAGCCGTCCCCACGACCACGCCCCCGCGGGTGGTATCCGCCAGAGGCAGGGGGAGGGCGGCGTCCTCCAGGGCCTGCAGAGCCGCCCCAAAGGCCATCTGCGCTGAACGCGGGGTGTGACGCGCTTCTTTGCGGGACAGGTAGGCTATGGGGTCGAAATCGGGCACTTCCCCTGCAATCTGACAGGCAAAAGGAGCGGGGTCGAAACGGGTGATGCGGCGTACCCCTGAGCGCCCGGCCAGCAGCCCTTGCCAAAAATCATGCAGCGATGCTCCCAGGGGCGTGACTGCCCCCAGGCCGGTGATGACGACGCGCTTCTTGCTCATGGGAGTTGTGCCAGTTCGGTTTGAATCGCTGCTCCCACGGCTTCCAGCAAGTGGCTCTGCACGGCCTGACGCGCCACACCAATGGCGTTGACCAGGGCATGTGCGTTGGAACGTCCATGCCCAATGAAGACCAGACCATTGACGCCCAACAGGGGGGCCGCGCCCACTTCGTGCGGGTCGAGGGTTTTCTTGAGCGCATCGAAGGCTGGTTTGGCCAGCAGCGCCCCCAGTTTGGTGCGCGTGCTGCTCATCAGGTGCTCTTTCAGCAAATCGGTCATCAACTTGGCGACTGCCTCGCTGGCCTTGAGCACCACGTTGCCGGTGAAACCATCGGTCACAGCCACGTCCACCTGCCCGCCAAAGAGTTCCTTGCCCTCCACATTGCCAATGAAGTTGAGGCTGCTGGCCTCCAGCAGGGGGTATGCCCCCTTGACCAGTTCGTTGCCTTTGCCGCCTTCTTCCCCGTTGGAAATCAGGCCGACACGCGGGGTTTCGATACCCAGCACCAGCCGGGCGTAGACGCTGCCCATGGCGGCAAATTGCAGGATGTGCTCCGGCTTGCATTCCGGGTTTGCACCGATATCGAGCACCACGCAATACCCCCCGCGCACCGGGAAGAGCGCAGTCAGGCCAGGGCGTTCTACCCCCTCCAGCAACCCCAGGCGGAAGTAGGCCGTGCTGAGCGCTCCGCCAGTATTCCCGGCTGTGACGAAGGCATCGGCCTCGCCGTTTTTCACCAGGTCCATGCCGATAGCCATCGAGGTCTGCGAGTTTTTGCGCTTGGCCTTGAGCGCCAGTTTCATGCCCTTGTCTTGCATGGTGATGGCATCGGCCGCGTGGCGGATTTCCACATTGGCGGGCAGTCCTCCAAAACGGGTGACCAGGGGCTGGATTTTGGCCTCGTCACCGACGAGCAGAATGTGGGTGTCTTCCCAACGGCGGGCAGCCTGGATAGCGGCTTCTACCTCAGGGGCAGGGTTCGTGTCGCTTCCCATGGCATCCAGAACGATGTTCATGTCTTTCTCCTTGGTCGTTTCTATCCGAAAATTCGTTACGGGTATGATACCGCGAGGGTGTCAACCTCGTGGCGGTTTCCGGCATGGTTGGAATGCGTGTTCCTTTGATGCACAGGCCGCCTGGTCTCAGCCCGGCGGTTCATCCTGGGGGGTGGGTTTTGCTGAGCGCGAGGTGTTTGCAGCCTGGTGTTGGCTGAGAGAATGGCCGGGGCGCATTCTCTTTGACCAATTCCTTGACAGACGAAGACAAGTGATTATAATACCACTGCTCTTGCGCTGGTGCTGGAATTGGCAGACAGGCATGGTTGAGGGCCATGTGCCCCTAGGGCGTGCGGGTTCAACTCCCGCCCAGCGCACAAAAAAGCCGCCGAAAAGGCGGCTTTTTTTGTTGTGGAGAGCGTCATCAGCGATGCGTGCCGCTCATCATGCGGCGTTCCAGTAGTTGCACCAGCAGCGAGAGTATCACCGTCACACTCAGGTACATGATGGAGATGGTAATGTAGGCTTCGCGAAAGCGAAAAGTGCTGCCGGCGTACAGGCGGGCAGTTTGAGTGATATCGCGCACGGCCAGCACCGAAACCAGCGATGAATCCTTGACCATGGCAACGAAGTCGTTGGCCAGGGCGGGTAAGACGTTGCGGATGGCCTGCGGCAGGATGACGAAGCGCATGGCCTGGAAGCCGGTCATGCCCAGGGAGCGGGCGGCTTCCATCTGGCCTTTGCCAATGGATTGAATGCCAGCACGAAAGATTTCGGCCAGAAAAGCCCCATACGTGACGGCCAGCGCGATGACGGCGCGGTTTTCCATCGAAACGGCCTGGATGTCCAGATTTCCAATCCCAAGGCCGTTGACCAGGTCAATGACCGTGGGGACGCCCACGAAGGCGATGAAGAAAATCAGCACCAGCATGGGGATGCCGCGCACGAATTCGATGTACAGACGCGCCAGGTTGTTGAAGAACACGTTTTTGGAGAGCCTGCCTATGCCTGCCAGCAGCCCCAGTATCAACGCAAAGCCGTAGGATGTCAGCGAGATGCTGATGGTCATGCGGATGCCAGGCTGGATGAAAGCGAAGGCCTCGTAATAACTGCTGCGCGTGCGAACTTCAAGTTGCTGGCCTTTTGCCTTGATGATGTAGGTGCTTCTCCCATCGGTGATGTGCCACGTATCATCTGGCCTGACCATGCTGACACTGGCTTTTTGGGAGAGTTTGATGCCGTTCTCGGCAAATAAGGCCACCAACTCCTCACTAACCTGGGCGTTGTTCAGGGGTTGCGTATAGGTGAGGTCGGTGCTGAATAAGTATTTCGTGGCAAAAATGAGGTACGCGGCGCCAACCGCAATCAGGATGATTGCGATGAACCACCAGGGCAGCCGGCTGAGAAAAGCGCCAAATTGGTTGTCCTCTGCTGGCGGGCTGAGAATCTCCATTTTTTGCAGCGAAGGAGGTTGTGCCATGCTAGACTCCAATCCATGTGCCTGGAGGAAGGTCGGACTGCCTCCCTCCAGGTATGTTGGTGGGGTTGTGCACCATGCAAAAACGTGTCAGGTAGCCTGTGCGCCCCCCACGGTTTCGGGGGGGCGCAGGCTGGCAGGCACTCCGAGGAGATGCCCGCTTTCCCAGTTCTTTTGGCTGGGGGGTTATCCCAGGTCGTCGTAGGTGATGTTGAAATCAGGGCCGAAGTACTTCTTGTTGACGGTTTCGAGGAAGCCGTCCTGCATCATGGATTTGAGCGCCGCGTTGACGGGTTCGACCAGGTCGCTGCCCTTGGGGAAGATGAAGCCGAGTTGGTCGCTGGAGAGCGAATCGCCTACCAGTTTGAGTTTGTCGGCATTCTCGCCCACGTAACCCTGTCCGGCGACTTCATCCATGATGACGGCATCGATATCGCCGGCGATGAGGGCCTGCACGGCGAAGGGGAACTGTTCGAAAGCCTGAA
>DAOTWV010000411.1:0-4415 GCA_034435695.1 Anaerolineales bacterium
CAGGCGTACAGGTTGCGGGTATCCTGGTTGAAGTCGCCGTTATTGGCGGCATTGTTGCTGGTGCCGGCTACTACCTGGAACTGGTTACCGGAGAGCATGCGCCCAAAAGCCACACTGTACACCTCGGCGCGGCCGGTGCTATAGGTGCTGTTCCAGTCCATTTCCTGTGGCCAGCCAGGGAGCAGCGTGCCATTGGCCTGCCAGATGTACACTTTGCCGCGCTCGCCTGGCTGGTTGCTCAGGCCGCGGGTACCGGCAGCGATTTCCAGGATGCCGTCGTTGTTGATGTCGGCTACTGCCAGGGGGCCGTTGATGCGGTCGCCAGTGCATCCTGCGCCAGTGGTGTCGAGAGGGTAGCCTGCCACTGGCGAGCCATCCGCATGCCAGGCACGCACACAACCGCCATACCCCGCGGTGAGAATTTCCAGCGTGCCGTCGCCGTCCAGGTCGGCGACGGTGGGGGAGCCAAAAGCCATGGTGCCGATTTTGGCTTTTGGAAATCCGGGCAGGAACGCGGCATTTGTGGCACGGGCCTGTGTATGGACGCCCGGCAGGATGATAGCGAGCAGCAGCGTAAAATTCAACCACGCGTACCAGTATTTTTTCCACATGAAGATACCACCTCACAGTACCGGTATTTTGCAATAATGAATGCCGTAGTGGTGCTTGCAGCACCGTTTTCTGTGTAGCAAAAAATGGCAAAAAGTTGCGCAATTCCATCATACGTCAGGGTGAAAAATTTGCCAATGCGTCATTGGTACTGGGTGGGGAGAGAAAACGGGCAGGTATTCCGGGATTTGGGTTTTGCCCAAAAGAAAACGCCGCACTGCGAAAAGCAGCGCGGCGCAGCGTAAGGCCGTCGTCAGGTGGCTCTAGTCACAAGGCAGTTTGTGTGACGCTCGTAATTCCATTCGCAGGTTATTACGTCGAGGAAAAGCAGAAAACTCGATGCAATCTGCGATATCTGCGGATAAAACCGCGTGAAGAGTGCCTCTCAAGATGCAAAGTGTCCGGGCGCAAGGTATGGGGTTTGTGTTTCTAAAAGCGGGTAAGCCACCAGTGCAATTGCGCCGGTGTCATGTCGGACCAGACGCCGATACGCGGCAGATAAAGCGCGTTTTTTGGGGACAATTGTGCCATGCCCCCTAGCATGGTAAAGGCGATTTCGAAATGCTCCATGCGCAATGCTTCCTGGATGGCAGGATTGAAGGTGTCCATCTGTCCATCGGGGTAAGCAAAAACGGGAGGAGCGTTGCCGATATGGTGTGCTATCCAGTCTCGCGAGGTGCAAATCTCCTCGCGCGCGCGGGCTACCGGGACACGGGTCATGATGGTGTGCGTGTGCGTGTGGGGGGCGATGGTGACGCCGTCTTCAGCCAGGGAGCGCAATTCATCCCAGGTAAGCGTGTTGCGGGTGGGAGGAAAAGGGCGTTGACTGTTGACGTAGAGTTCCTCCACCAGTTGCATGGCCTTGTCCACGGGCAGGCTTTTGACATAGCGGGCAATGCGGTGTACGGCCTGACGCTTGCTGTCAGGTGAATTGAGCACGAAAGTCCCTGCCGGGGTTTCCAGTAAGGGAGATGCAGGCCAGAAGATAGCCTGGTACAGTTTGTCCCACCAGAAAAAAGTCTCCTGACCCACAAAGGCGGTGGGCACGAACAGCACTGGCTGGATACCGAAACGGCGGGCGATGGGATAGAGCACCTCGCCAAAGTCACGGTATGCGTCGTCTACTGTGACGAGCACCGCGTTTTTGGGCAAGGAGTGTTCGCCGTGCAGGGCTGCAAGTACTTCGTCCATGCACACGGGGGCGTAGCGCCCTGCAATCAACCGCATGTGGGCTTCGAATACCTTAGGGTAGGCGCTGATGTGTGCCGGGTCCAGCCAGGGAGTACGATTTGGTTCGTTTACCCGATGGTAAGTGAGGACGAAAAGCCCCATTGCCCGCGTACGACGCTGTTGCAGCAGTGTCAGCATCCCTGCGCGTTCTGCCAGTGCCAGCACGCGATGCTTCAGCGATTTGGGAAGAGGCATTGCTTTTAATGGTTGTCCTTTCGGAAGGAGCGCACAGCCACCACGATAATCAGCAGCAATGCCACGGCGCTCGAACCAACGATGGTCGGAATAATCCACCCTGGGCGTGCAGGAGGTGGGGTTGTGTTATCGGTGGGCATTTGTACCAGCGGTGTGGGCTCTCCACCGGGGACGGCAGTAGCCGAAAGGTTGCCGCTGCCAATGCCGATACGGGTATCGGAGGTGTAGACGTGTTCGCCGCGCACCACGGCGAAGTTGCCGTTGAGTTTGCCGCGCAAATGCCCGTCTACCAGGGTTTGCAACGCCCAGGCGACACCCTCCGGAGTGCTGCCAAATACTCCCAGGATGGTGCGTTCCGAGTCCCATGGGGGGGAAAACAATTCCAGATACCCCAATGCACTACCCGGAGGAATGCGGTACGTGATTTGCAAGCCGCGCTCCACCGCCATATCGTTGGCATCGAAGGATACCGGCAGGTTGGCTTCCAGGGTGGCGAGGGCGGGCAGGTGCGATGGCTGCCCGATGAGGATGAGGTCGCGCTCCTGAAAAGCGGTGGACACGTCATTGGCGTATGCCACCTCGAATTCGAGGATAGCCCCTGGGGCATTGCGCGCCAGATAGGCGGCCAGGTCTGCGCCCGCTTTCCAGGTTTCGGGTTCTCCAGGGGGGAGTATCAGCCCCAGGGTAGAGAGGGTCGGGCTGGAGGTAAAGGGGTGGGGGAAATTCCCCAGGTCGCGGAAATCCATGAGCGCAAATTGCACAGGGGTGAGAGGCAGGTGTACCAGGGAATCGGGGGTGATGGTAATCCACAAATTGGAAAGCACCAGGTTGGAACAGAAATTCGAGGGGATGAGGTCCGCGGCCACGGTCAGGCGGTTGATGCCTGGCAGGACGGCAAAGCGCGGCAGGGGGAAGGTTTCATCTCCCAGTTTGGCGCTTTGTTCCGTAAAGCGCGCGCTGCCAACGATTTGCCCGTTCAAATACACCAGCATCCCAGACCTTTGCAGGTCAATCATCGCGGAGTGGGTAAAGCGCAATTCGAAAGAGGAACTTTCGGCGCTCACCATGCCCGGCGGGACGTAAAAATTGAATTCGAAGTAATGTACGCCGAAACCGGTGGCCGTTTGCGGCTCGTAGCCCAGGTCGCCCAGGGTACGGTCATCCAGCACATCCTGAATGAGCACACTGTTTTCCACATTCGCAATGACCGCCAGGTCGGGGCGTCCGCTGGTGCGCAGGGAAGCGGAACTGAAGGCACGCGCGGCCTTGCGCAGGCCGTCTTCGTCGTTGGCGGTGATGGCAACCCAGGTCAGCGTATCATCGTGGGGGGCGTAAGCCATCTGGATGACGCCATCTTTGGGTTGCAACTCTGGGGTGTGTAATGCACCCTCGGCAAAGGGGGCTGGCCATTGGGCATCGGCAAAGGTATCCAGGTGTTGCGCCAGGCCGACCAGGAAGAGATGGTTTTCCTGCAAAGTTTGTGATGTGACTTCGCTGGCAAAGAGCAGTGGCGGAGTGAGGGTGTTGCGCGTCATGCGTTCCACGCTGCCCAGCACAGTGTAGGCGGCTTCCAGTTCTGCGGCTGAGGGCGAGTCGGGAAGCACCACGGCAGCCTGTGCCAACTGGAACGAGTCGGCCTGGTAAATGGGACGCGGCAGCAAGGCCAGGTCGAGCAGGGGAGGGCGGATATCGTGCGGAAAATAGAACTGCGAACTGGCGCTGACGGTGATGGTGGTTTGATTGTCGAAGGCGCAATCAATAGCCGAATTCAGGAACAGGTACAGTTCATGCCGTCCGTCATCACGCGGGGAAGCCAAGGCCTCGTCAGGGATGGGAATTTGTACTTCGCGCGGCCCCACCCAGTCGAGAATCAGGGTGGCTATCAGTTGCTGATTGAAGGACACTTCCAGCGTGCCGCCATTTGCGCCTGCGTATCCGTTGCCTCCGGTGGAGGAGTAAAAGGTGTTCAGATTGAGATACAGTACAGCCCCCGGCTGCAATTCCCAGGCAGGCGGCAGACCAAAACGCAGGCGTTTGGAATCATAAGGCCCTTGCAGGGCTTCGTCGTTGGGCATGCCCAGCACGGAAAGGGGCACAAGGTCTTCGGCAGAAATGAGCACGGGCTGCGGGGTTTCTACTGGAGCAGGTGTTGTCGCAGGCGTGGGCGTAGCCGGTGTCGGTGGAGTGCCTGTTTGCGCCTGGACGGTTTGCCAACTGGCAGCAATCAGGGTGAGGTAAATGAGGGCGATGAAAATGCGTTTCATAAAAAAATCCTGGTAGTGAAGGTATCAGGTAACTGCTCAGCCCACCCGCCGGGGAATCAATTCCCCGGCTGAGGACACCAAAGTCGGGTAAACCCGACTGCATGGCGCCAGCCGGAT
>DAOTWV010000412.1:0-1748 GCA_034435695.1 Anaerolineales bacterium
CATGTGCGGAATCACCGGAATCCTCAACCTCTCCCCCGCCGCGCCGCCCGATGAAGGCACGCTGCGGCAAATGCTCGCCATGCTGCGCCACCGCGGTCCGGACGAATTCGGGCTATACCTGGATGCACAGGCCGGGCTGGGCAGCGCGCGCCTGAGCATCATCGACCTGAGCGGCGGGCAGCAGCCCATCGGCAACGAGGACGAATCGCTGTGGATTGTCTTCAACGGCGAGATTTTCAACTACATCGAATTGCGCCCCGACCTGGAACGCCGCGGCCACCGCTTCCGCACCCGCAGCGACACCGAAGTCATCCTGCACCTGTACGAGGAGTACGGCCCCGATTGCCTGCAGCACCTCAACGGGCAGTTCGCCATCGCCATTTGGGATAACCGCAAGCAGGAACTCTTCCTGGCGCGCGACCGCCTGGGCATCCGCCCCCTGTTCTACGCCCAACGGGAAGGCCGCCTGCTGTTCGGCTCCGAAATCAAATCCATGCTGGCGCACCCTGCCCTGGATGCCCGCCTGCGCCCTGAAACCCTGGCGCAGGTCTTCACCTATTGGAGCGTGCAGCCGCCCGACACGGTTTTCGAGGGCATTTCCACCCTGCCGCCCGGCGCGTACCTGCTGGCGCGGGAGGGGAACATCCGCATCACCCGCTACTGGGAGCCGGATTACACCCCTGCAACGTCCCGCCGCACGCCGCAGGAGTACGTCGAAGAACTGGAAGCCCTGCTGGTGGATGCCGCCCTCATCCGCCTGCGCGCCGACGTGCCTGTGGGCGCCTACCTGAGCGGCGGGCTGGATTCCTCGCTCACCACGGCCATCATCCGCAAACACACCGGCAACCGTCTGGAGACGTTTTCGATTGCCTTCGACGACCCTGAATTCGATGAAAGCCCTTTTCAAGCACGCATGGCCGCCCAACTGGGCACCGCGCACCACATCACCCGCGCCGCCCACGCCGACATCGGGCGCGTCTTTCCTGAAGTCATCTGGCACACCGAGACGCCCGTCCTGCGCACCAGCCCCGCGCCCATGTTCCTGCTCTCCGCCCTGGTGCAGCAACACAACCTGAAAGTGGTGCTCACCGGCGAGGGTGCGGATGAAGTCTTCGGCGGATACAACATCTTCCGCGAAGCCCTGGTGCGCCGCTTTTGGGCCAGAAATCCCGATTCCGAACTGCGTCCCCTGCTGCTGCGCCGCCTGTACCCCAACATCGCCCGTCTGCAGGACAACAGCGAAGCCTACCTGCGGGCTTTTTTCCGTAAGGGATTGACGGAGACGGATTCCCCCTGGTACTCGCACCGCATCCGCTGGGGGAACGCCCCCCGTTTGCTGCGCTTCCTGGCACAGACTCCCCCACAGGGGGCTGCCGCACCCGAGGAAACGGTACCCCTCCCGAAGGGATTCCGGCAATGGCCGCCCCTGGGGCAGGCGCAATACCTGGAAGTTGCCACCTTCCTCTCGCCCTATCTGCTCTCCTCCCAGGGCGACCGTCCCGGCATGGCGCATTCCATCGAAGGGCGCTTCCCCTTCCTGGATTACCGCGTGGTGGCATTCGGCAACCGCCTGCCGCCGGATTTGAAAATCTACGGGCTGATGGAAAAATGGATTTTGAAGCAGGTGGGGCGCAAATACCTGCCCCCGGAAATCTGGCAGCGCCCCAAACGCCCGTACCGCGCCCCCATCCAGGCCAGTTTCTGCGGCGCGGCCACCCCGGCATACCTGCCAGACCTGCTCTCGGAGG
>DAOTWV010000413.1:0-7075 GCA_034435695.1 Anaerolineales bacterium
TGCTGGTATTTTTGATTATTGCTGCGGTGGTATTCTTCAACATCGGGCTGTATTTTTACGCCCAACGCCACAAACCCGGCGGACAGGTAGAACTGATGCAAAAAGCCGTCCGCAGCATGCGTGACCCCTTTGCCAAAGATGACGCCGATTTGGAAGAACTTTCCCGCCTGGTAAAAGGGCTGGAGGAGGATGAGAAGACCGCACAGGAGTGACCGCACCCCGTACGCCGTACGCCGTACACCGTACTCCGTACATCGTACTCCGCACCCCGCACCCCGCACCTGACACATGACACCCCCAACCCCCACCCCAAAACGCATCTCCCTCCCTGAGGCCGCCGCACTGGTACAGGACGGCAACACCCTTGCCCTGGGCGGCATGACCCTCTACCGCCGTCCGGTGGCCTTCGTGCGCGCCCTGCTGGAACGCCACGCCGCAACCGGCGTCCCATCCAACCTGACGTTGCTCGGCCTGACCGGCGGCTTCGAAGGCGACCTGCTCATCGGTGCGCGGCTGGTCTCACGCGTGCGCACCTGCTACTTCGGGCTGGAAATCTTCGGCCTGGCGCCCATGTTCACCCACTACGCCAACCGCGGCGAACTCGAAATCATCGAGGAAACCGAGGCCAGCCTGGCCTTCGGGCTGCGCGCCCAACTGGCAGGAATCGGCTTCATGCCCGCCCGCGCCTGGCTGGACACCGACCTGCCCGCCCTGCGTCCGGATGTCAAAACCATCACCGACCCGTACAGCGGCGAGGAATTGATGGCCTTCCCCGCCATTCAGCCGGATATCACCGTCATCCACGCCCTGCAGGCCGATGAAGACGGCAATGCCCTGCTGGGCGGCAACAAGGCGCTGGATGAAGAACTGGCGCTGGCTGCCAAAACCGTCATCCTCACCGCCGAAGAAATCGTCCCCGTACTGGAGAAAGCCGACCTGGCCGCTCCGGTGGTAGACCACATCGTCCACGCGCCGCGCGGCGCCGCGCCGACCTCCTGTTACCCCCTGTACCCCCTGGACGGCAAAACCCTGCTGCGCTACACCGAACAGGCCGCCAGCCCCGAAGGTTTCACCGCCTTCATCCAATCGGCATTCTGAGTTCAGCGGCCAGCATTCAGCGTTCAGCATTCAGCCATTACCCATTCCGCTCATCCCATATTCATAAAAACGTGGTATTCTTTGCGCGCGAACTCACACCGTCAAGGAGGCCTCATGCAAACGAAAACCCTGTACGCTCTCTTGGGGGGCTTTGTCGTCATCATCTTGTTGATGGGTGCTTGCGCCGGCGGCTTTGTCGTTGGGCGCGTCTCCGCCCCGGAGACACCCTCACAACCCCAAAGCCCCGCCCAAACCCTGCCCGAAGGACACCCTGCCCTGCCGCAGGATAACACCCCATCGCAGCCCCAAAGTGGGGGCACCACCGGCAGCACCGGCACCCCCGCCGACCTGGAACAACTTTTCCAGCCCTTCTGGGAAACCTGGCAAATCGTCCACGACCAGTACGTAGACCAGCCGGTAGACGACACCGCCATGATGCGCGGCGCCATCCGGGGCATGCTCGAATCGCTGGGCGACCAGCACACCTCCTACATGGACCCCGACCAGTTCCAGCAGGCCAATATCCCGCTGAACGGCGAATACGAGGGCATCGGTGCATGGGTAGACCCCAACGCCGAATACCTGACGATTGTCAGCCCCATGCCCGATTCGCCCGCCGAGAAAGCCGGCCTGCAACCCGGCGATGAAATCATCGCCGTGGATGGCGAGGATATGACCGGCATCGATGGCAATCTGGTCATCCGCCGCGTGCTTGGCCCGGCTGGCACCCAGGTAGTGCTCACCATTCGGCGTGCAGGCGTCCCCAAACCCTTCGATGTCACCATCACGCGCGCCAAAATCACCGTGCCCAGCGTGGAATACCACATGATTGAAGACCAAAACATCGCCTATGTGCAACTCTTCGACTTTGGGCAAAATACCAGCGCCGACCTGCACAAGGCGCTCAAGGAACTGCTGGCGCAAAATCCCGACGGTCTGATTCTCGATTTGCGCAACAACGGCGGCGGCTACCTGCAAACGGCCATCGAAGTGGCCTCCGAATTCATCGACAACGGCGTCATCATGTACGAACAGTACGGCGACGGCAGCCGCCAGACCTACGAAGCCACCGGGCGCGGGCTGGCAACCGACATCCCCATGGTGGTGCTGGTCAACGAAGGGTCAGCCTCAGCCTCCGAAATCGTGGCCGGCGCCCTGCAGGATTACGGACGCGCCCCCCTGGTGGGCACCGTCACCTTCGGGAAAGGCTCCGTCCAGAACTGGATTCCGCTCGACAACGACCAGGGCGCGGTACGTGTCACCATCGCCCGCTGGCTGACCCCCAAAGAGCGCACCATCCACGAAATCGGTCTGACCCCCGATGTGCCCATCGCCGTCTTCACCCAGGAACAGTGGGACCAGGGCGTAGACCTGGAACAATTTGGTGTCACCGAAGACCAGGTGGTCATCCTGAGCGAGGACGATATCAAAAACAAAGTCGACCCGCAACTGGATAAAGCCATCGAAGTACTCAAAAACGGGCAATAGCCCGGCGACCGTCATCTTGCGCCCCTCTGCACTGGCAGGGGGGCGTTTTTTTCTTACGCAACGCTTATGTTTCCTTCACATTTTCTAAACATAAAAGGAGTACAACCAGAAATGCACATCCCGCCACCGGGCAGTTTGCGCGCTATCCGTAAGCCCATCCGCAGATTATGCGGATTACGCAGATGGAAAAAAATCGGCGCAGTCTGCGGCATCTGCGGATGAAAACGACCATAACGTAAGCCAATCCGCAAATTGCCCGCAGTACGCAGACGGGAAAAAAATCGAAGCAGCCCCAACATCAAGGAGGAACCTATGAACTGGAAACGTGTCGTGTATGCTGTGTTCGTGGTTGTTATCGCTGCTATCAGTGGATTGAGCGGGGTACTGGTAGGCGGCGTTACGGTGTACTCCACCATGAAAAAAAATGCCCCGCAATCTGTTACCACCCCCATCCAGGAAACCGCATCTGCCACCACCCGCCTGCAAGTCAACACCACTGACGTGCAGACCGCCATCACCCAGGCCGTGGAAAAGGTCGGGCCAGCAGTCGTAACCGTGGTGGGCACCATCCCTGGACAACCCACCTTTTTCGGGCGTACGTCCGACCAGCAAGTGAGCGGCAGCGGCGTGATTATCTCCGCCGATGGGTACATTGTGACCAACAATCACGTAGTCGAGGACACCAGTGAAGTGGGCGTCATTCTGGCCGATGGCACCAAACTCCCCGCTGAAGTCATCAACACCGACCCCTTTGCTGACCTTGCCGTCCTCAAAGCCGATGGGAAAATGCCCGCGGTCGCATCCTTTGGCAACTCCGACGCCCTCAAAGCCGGAGAAACCGTCATCGCCATTGGTTCGCCGCTGGGTGAATTCAAGAACACCGTCACCGTGGGCGTGGTCAGCGCCACAGGACGCACCCTGGATACCGGTAAGGGCTATCAGATGGAAGACTTGATTCAAACGGATGCCGCCATCAACCAGGGCAATTCCGGCGGGCCGCTGGTCAACCTGAACGGGGAGGTCATCGGCATCAACACCATGATTGTACGCGGCAACGGCTTTAGCGGTGTGGTCGCCGAGGGTTTGGGCTTCGCCATCCCTGCCAACACCGTGCAACTCATCAGCCAGCAAATCATCGAGAAGGGCTATTTTGCCCGCCCCTACCTGGGCGTGCGCTGGCAGGCCGTCTACCCGGCCCTGGCACGGCGCTACAACCTGGGAGCGGAATGGGGCGCGTACATCTCCGATGTGCTCGCCGACACTCCGGCCGACCAGGCTGGCCTGCAGCGCGGCGATATCATCGTGCGCATCGGCGAACAGAGCATTGATGAGCAGCACTCATTTGTCAACGTTCTCTTCACCCACCAGCCGGGGGAAACCGTCGAGATAGAAGTGGTACGCGATGGGCGGCACAAAGTGCTCAACGTCACCCTGGGAGAAGCCCGTCTGCGGTGAAAATCCCCAAATCAAACGGGAGGCCAATGGCGCCTCCCGTTTGCACATTACACCAGCGAGGGGAACAGCACGCTGACTCCAGGGGCTTCAGGCAGGTAAAGGGCATGAGTCTTCTGTCCCACATGAATCGATTCGGGCAGAGAGCGCTCCAGGCGTTCTTCGCCTTCCCAGACCTGTCCCGCGGCGCGGTACTGGTAGCGAATCACCCAGGGATACTGCCCGTTGACCACGACGCTGTGGTCTTCGAACACATCGCTGATTTCGGCTGCGGCCAGCATCCCGTGCCGATAACAGCGCAAATGCCGGGAGATTGGTCTCCACGAGAAGTAGAGCAACCCTGCGCCAAGCAAGACGAAAATGGAAGACAGCCCGCCGCCGATGAGCAAAAAGAGCCATATCCCCGTGCCCAGGCCGATGCCGCTGAAGATGAAGCACATGGGCAGTCCGAGCGCAATAAAAACCACCCCAATGGTGAATTCTGTCCGGCTGCGCAACAGACGGGGCGCGTAGCCTTTGGGTAACTTGCGGGGCGGGGGCGGCAGGCTGGGCAAACGGTCTCCGGAGGGCAGCGGGCCGCCGCAAAAGCGGCAGGTCAGCGCATCGACAGGGTTGCGCTGGGTACACCAGGGGCAGGAAATGAAGGATTGCGTCATGGGGTTCAGGGGGCGTGCGGAAGGGATGCACCTGGCACGCCAAAAAAGGCAGGTGACGACCATGTCGCCACCTGCCTTTGCGTTTTAGCCGGCGAGTTCAGCCAGTTGCTGGCGGATTTTCTCGGCGGTTTCCTTGTAGGCCGCCAGTTTGTCGCGCTCTTTCTGTACCACGGGGGCGGGAGCCTTTTCGGCGAAGGGGCCGGCCAGCAGTTTTTCCAGCCGGTTGATGTGACTTTCCGCTTCGGCCAGGTCTTTTTGCAGCCGGGCGCGTTCTTCAGCCAGGTCCACCAGGCCGGCCAGCGGCAGGTAGATTTCCACCGGCCCGGCCACCAGGGCGATGTGCCCTTCCGGCTTTTCGGGCAGGGCTTCCACGATTTGCAGCGCGTCGCTGTCGAGGCCAGCCAGGCGGGCCAGCATGGCGCTCTGTTCGCGCAGCAGGGCGGCCTTTTCGGAAGCCAGGATGGCGGGCAGTTTCTGACCGGGCTTGATGTTCTTTTCGGCGCGCAGGTTGCGGATGGTGCGAATCACGTCCTGCAGCAGCGTGAAGTCGGCCACCTTGGCGTCTTCCCAGCCTTCCTTTTCCCGTTCTTCCGGCCAGGAGGCGACGATGAGCGCATCGGGCCAGTCGGCGGCCAGGGAGGCCAGCGGCGAATCGAGCACGGCGGTGCGCAGGTGCTGCCAGACTTCTTCGGTGACGAAGGGCATGTAGGGGTGCAGCAGGCGCAGGGCGTTGTCGAGCACGCGCACCAGCGTCTCGGCGGTCACACGGGCGCGCACGCCGCCTTCGGCCAGCTGCGCCTTGGCGCTTTCGATGTACCAGTCGGCAAATTCGCTCCAGAAGAAGTCGTAAATCTGGCGGCCGGCTTCACCGTACTGGAAGTTGGCGAACAGGCGCTCGACGTTGCGGATCAGGTCCTGCAGCCGCGCCCAGATCCAGGAATCGGCCAGGGTCCAGTCCCCCTCCCCTTTCCTGGGGGTGGGGGTCTCCCCTTCCCCTGTGGAGGAGGGGTTGGGGGTGGGGGTAAGAGCGGCAATCACGAAGCGGCCGGCGTTCCAGATCTTGTTGGTGAAGTTGCGGTTGGCTTCCACCTTGCTCAGGCTGAGGTTCATGTCGTTGCCCGGCGTGGAGCCGACCAGCAGGGTGAAGCGCAGGGCGTCGGTGCCCAGGTCTTCCATCACCACCAGCGGGTCGATCACGTTGCCCTTGGTCTTGGACATTTTCTGGCCGTGTTCATCGCGGATCAGGCCATGCAGGTACACGGTATGGAAGGGCACCTTGCCGGTGAACTCCAGCCCCATCATGATCATGCGGGCCACCCAGAAGAAGAGGATGTCGTAGCCGGTTTCCATGATGCTGGTGGGGTAGAAGTAGCGGTAATCGGGCGTTTCTTCCGGCCAGCCCAGCGTGGAGAACGGCCACAGACCGGAGGAGAACCAGGTGTCGAGCACGTCCGGGTCCTGCTCGATGTTGGCCGAGCCGCAGTGGGCGCAGGCGGTCGGGTCTTCGCGGGCCACGGTTTCCTTGCCGCAGTCGGCGCAATACCAGACCGGGATGCGGTGCCCCCACCACAACTGACGGCTGATGCACCAGTCCTGGATGTTTTCCAGCCAGTTGAAGTAAACCTTCTCGAAGCGTTCCGGCACGATGCGGATTTCGCCCTTGCGGACGGCTTCCAGGCCGGCCCTGGCCAGCGATTCCATCTTGACGAACCATTGGGTGGAAATCATCGGCTCGATGACTTCTCCGCCGCGCTGTGAGATGGGCACCTGGTGGCGGTAAGGTTCTTCCTTGATGACCAGCCCGGCGGCGCGCATGTCTTCCCACAGTTTCTGGCGGGCTTCGAAGCGGTCGAGGCCGGCGTAGGGCCCGCCGTTTTCGTTGATGCGGGCGTTTTCATCGAGCACGGAAATCAATTCCAGGTTGTGGCGGGCGCCGATTTCGTAGTCGTTGGGGTCGTGCGCCGGGGTGATTTTCAGCGCGCCGGTGCCGAATTCGCGGTCCACGTACTCATCGGCGATGACCGGGATGCGCCGTCCCAGCATGGGGACGATGGCCTGGCGGCCGATGTACTTCTGGTAGCGCGGGTCTTCGGGATGCACGGCCACGGCGGTGTCGCCCAGGATGGTCTCCGGGCGGGTGGTGGCTACCGGGATGTACTCGCCGTCGGTGTCGGCAATCATGTACTTGAAGTAATATAGTTTTCCGTCCCGTTCGACGTATTCCACTTCCAGGTCGGAGACGGCGGTCTTCAGGCCGGGAGACCAGTTAATCAGGCGCGGGCCGCGGTAGATCAGCCCTTTTTCGTACAGGCGCACGAAGGCTTCGCGCACGGCGCGGCTGAGGCCTTCGTCGAGGGTGAAACGTTCGCGGTCCCAGTCGG
>DAOTWV010000414.1:0-2719 GCA_034435695.1 Anaerolineales bacterium
CATCAGATTCGCGCCCATCTGTACGCCGCGGGGTTTCCCCTGGTGGGCGACCCGCTCTACGGGCACGGCAACCCGCCCCAAACCCGCGCGCCGTTCTCCCGCCTGGGGCTGCACGCCTTCTCTCTGGGGGTGCAGCATCCCCTCAGCGGGGAATTCGTCACGTTCACCGCGCCCTGGCCGGCGGAATTTTCCCGTCTGCCGGGCGCACCATCTCCCGAATCGCTATGAGACCACTCGAAATCATCCTGACTCTGCTGTTGGCCGCGCGCCTGGCGTGGCCCTGGTTCGCCCCCTCCTCCGCCTGGATGCACCGTCTGGCGCTGCTGGGCGTCGCGGCCGCCATCCTGCAACTGGCGGTGGAGAAGTACCGCTGGCAATTGCTGCCGCTCTACCTGCTGGCGCTGCTGCTGGGCATCCTGGCGCTTTTCGCCCTGCGCAGCGGAAATACGCCGCCGCGCCTGCCCTGGACGCTGGTCGGCGGGCTGCTGCTCGTCATCGGCGCGGCGCTGGCCGCCTTGCTGCCCGTCCCCACCCTGCCCGCGCCCACCGGCCCCTACGCCATCGGCACCCGCATCGTGGAACTGCGCGACCCGGCGCGTACCATGCAGTACGGCCCGCAGCCGGACGCGCCGCGGCGTTTCATGGTGCAGGTGTGGTATCCGGCCGCAGAAATCCCCGCCGGGGCGCAGCCCGCCCCCTGGATGCCGCACGTGGACCTGCTCGGCCCGGCGATTGCGCAATGGCTGGGGCTGCCCTCCTTCGCCCTCGACCATCTCAATCTGGCGCGTACGCACGCCTACGCCGACGCTCCACCTGCCGAGGGGGCTTTCCCCGTGCTGCTCTTTTCGCACGGCTGGGGCGGTTTCCGCGCCCAAAACACCTTTCAAATGGAAGAACTTGCCAGTCACGGCTATGTGGTGATTGGCTTCGACCACACTTACGGCGCAGTGGGCGTGGTCTTCCCCGATGGCACGCTGGCGGCGCATGACCCCGAAGCGCTGCCCGGCGATGCACGCGATACCCTGCTGGTACAGCAGTGGGCGCAGGATATGCGCTTTGCGCTCGACCAGTTGCAGGGCGGCGCGCTGGACGGTCTGCCGGTGGATTTGGGGCGCGTCGGCGTGCTGGGGCATTCCACCGGCGGCGGGGCAGCCGTGGAGTTTTGCCACATGGAGCCGCGCTGCGCCGCCATCCTGGGGATGGACACCTACATGTCCCCGGTTTCGGAGGCCGCCCGCACGGAAGGCTTTGCCGCCCCCTACCTGGCGATGTTCAGTCAGGCCTGGCCGAAAGAGAAGAACAACCGCCTGTTCGCCGAACTGCGCGCCGCGCTCTCCGGCCCGTTGTACGAGGTGCACATCCAGGGCACGGCGCATTACGATTTCACCGACCTGCCGGCCTTCAGTCCGCTGGCACCATCCATCGGGTTGAAAGGCCCCTTGAACGGGGCGCGCGTCCAGCAGATTGTGCGCGCCTACTCGGTGGCCTTCTTCGACCAGGTTTTCAAGGGGCAGCCATCCCCCCTGCTGGATGGTCCCTCTCCACAGTATCCAGAAGTGCAATGGGAGCCATGAACATGTACGATTTCGACCACATCCCCGACCGCCGCGCCAGCGAGAGCGTGAAATGGAACGCCTACCCCGAAGACGTACTCCCTTTGTGGGTGGCCGATATGGATTTCCCTGCCCCTCCGGGGGTGCGCGCCGCGCTGCAGGAACGCCTGTCTCACGGGGTATTCGGCTACCCGACGAAGCCCCGCAAGGTACAGCAGGCCATCGCGGGCTGGATGTCCCGCCGCCACGGGTGGGAGGTCTCCCCGGAGAGCATCGTCCTGCTGCCGGGGGTGGTGCCCGGCCTGCATCTGGCGGCGCAGGCCTTCGCCCAACCGGGGGAGGCGGTGCTGGTGCAGCCGCCAGTGTACGGGCGTTTTTTCGATGTGGCGCGCGAGGCGCGCCTGCAGCAGCAGGAAGCCCCGCTGGTGCAGGATGCAGAGGGACGCTACGGGGTGGATTTCGAGGCTTTCGAGGCCGCCATCACCCCGCAGACGCGCCTGTTCTTGCTGTGCAACCCGCAAAACCCCACCGGGCGGGTCTTCACGCGCCCGGAACTGGAACGCATGGCCGAAATCTGCCTGCGGCATGGGGTGCTGCTGGCCGCCGATGAAATCCATCACGACCTGGTGTACCGCGGAAACCGGCACATCCCCATCGCCAGCCTGTCCCCGGAGATTGCGGAACGCACCATCACCCTGGTAGCCCCCAGCAAGACCTTCAACATCGCCGGATTGCAGGCGGCGGCGGCTATCATACCGAACAAGGCGCTGCGGGAGCGCTTCCTGGGGGCGCGGCGCGGACTGATAGAGTGGGTCAACGTGATGGGACAGGCGGCCACCATTGCAGCCTATGAGCAGGGCGAAGCCTGGCTGGAGGCGCTGCTGGATTACCTGGAAGCCAACCGCGACTTCTTGATTGGCTATGCGCAAAATTATTTGCCGGGCATCAGGGTCAACGCGCCGCAGGGCACGCATCTGGCCTGGCTGGATTGCCGGGAAAGCGGCATCGAAGGTCTGCCGCACGAGTTCTTCCGCCGCAAGGCGCGTGTGGCGCTCAACGACGGGCGCTGGTTCGGCACGGGGGGCGAGGGGTTCGTGCGCCTGAACTTCGCCACCAGCCGCGCCGTGCTGCGCGAGGCGCTGGAACGTATGCAGGCCGCGTTGCGC
>DAOTWV010000415.1:0-16092 GCA_034435695.1 Anaerolineales bacterium
GCTGGACGAAGGTATGGCCGGTGACAATGCGGGCATTCTGCTGCGCGGTATCGACCGTGACGAGGTGGAACGCGGTATGGTACTGGCGAAACCGAAGAGCATCACCCCGCACAAGCACTTCATGGCCGAGGTATACGTGCTGCGCAAGGAAGAAGGCGGCCGTCACAAGCCGTTCTTCAGCGGCTACCGTCCGCAGTTCTACATCCGCACGATGGACGTGACGGGCAGCATCAAACTGCCGGAAGGCGTGGAGATGGTGATGCCTGGCGACAACGTGAACATGGAAGTGGAACTGATTGTGCCTGTGGCGCTGGAACAGGGTTCGAAGTTCGCCATCCGCGAAGGCGGTCTGACCGTCGGCGCTGGTGTTATCACCAAGATTTTGGACTAAGGTGAATATCATGGCCAAGCAAAAGATTCGTATCCGTTTGAAAGCATACGACCATCGCGTGTTGGACCAGTCTGCCAAGCGCATCGTGGATACCGCGGAACGCACAGGTGCCCGTGTTGTTGGCCCGGTGCCCCTGCCCACCAAAATTGAGCGCTACACCGTGCGCCGCTCGACCTTTATCGATAAAGACTCGCACGAACACTTTGAAATCCGCACCCATAACCGTCTGATTGACGTGCTTGACCCGGATTCGAAGACGATTGACATGCTCATGCGCCTCAACCTGCCAGCAGGCGTTGACATCGAAATCAAGATTTGACCCTGAACCGGGTAGCGGAAGGTGCAGCCTTCCGCTACCCGGGGATATTTGTAAAAAAAAGAACAAAAACCTTGCCCCTGGGGCAGTTTTGTGGTAAAAATTACACTTGCGTGTCTGGCAGGCGCGAGCCTGCTATGAACGGGCAGCACAAGAGTTTGTCTGTGCGTGAACCACCACGTCCTTGCTTTGCGGCAGGCAAACTGACTGTGTTGTCTTACGGGATGATGCAGCCGAAGCCCAGGCTGACAGTCCCTGGATGCTTTACTGCCGTACATACATGCAAGACCGGGCCCCTGGCTCACAGCGTGAGGCATTCCCCTCGCGTCTGTGAGTTCTGTGTGTCTGTAGTCGGTATGCGCGGCTAAAGAGTCTACACAAAGAAAAGGAGATTGTGAAAGCAATGTTGAAAGGGCTGATTGGTAAGAAGATTGGCATGACCCAGATTTTCGATGATGACGGGCGCGCAATTCCCGTGACAATCATCGAGGCTGGGCCTTGCTTTGTTACCCAGGTGCGCACGGTGGAGCGTGATGGCTACACTGCGGTGCAGTTGGGGTATGGTGAGGTCAAGCCGTCCCGTCTTACGGGTGGCCAGTTGGGGCACCTGAAGCGCAACGAGTTACCCCCGCTGCGCTTTTTGCGCGAATTCAGCGCCAAGAACCCCGAGGTGCAGCCTGGCGACAAAGTGACGGTAGACGTATTTGCCCAGGGCGACTTTGTGGATGTCGTTGGCATCAGCAAAGGGAAAGGCTTCCAGGGCGGTGTGAAGCGTTACGGTTTTCGTGGTGGGCCGAAGACGCATGGTCAATCCGACCGCCATCGGGCGCCCGGCTCCCGTGGGGCAGGTTCTACCCCCGGGCGGGTTTTCAAAGGTTCGCGCGGCCCCGGTCACATGGGCAACCGCCGTGTGACGGCCCAAAACCTGCAAATCGTCTTCCTCGATAGCGAGCGCAACCTGATTGGGGTGCGCGGCGCTGTGCCCGGCCCTAAGGGCGGCATCGTGACGATTAAAGAAGCCCGCAAGGCCTGACCCGTCCATAATGCGGAAATTTATGGCAATTGGGAGCAAAGCAACCATGGAAGTAGATGTCCTGAACATGCAAGGGGAAAAGGTGCGCACGGTGGAATTGCCCGCCAGCATCTTCGAAGCCCCTGTCAATGTAGATGTGATGCACCAGGCGTACGTGCGCCAAATGGCGAACGCCCGTCTGGGTACACACAAAACCAAGACCCGCGGTGAGGTCGCTGGCGGTGGCCGCAAGCCCTGGCGTCAGAAAGGCACTGGCCGCGCCCGTCAAGGTTCCACCCGCGCCGCACATTGGGTGGGTGGCGGCAAAATTCACACACCCCAGCCGCGGGATTACGCCAAACGCATGCCCAAAAAGATGCGCCGCGTAGCCCTGCGTTCTGCGTTGAGCGTCAAAGCCGCGGAAAAAAGCGTGGTGGTAGTGGATGAACTGGCCCTGGACGAACCCAAGACCCGCCTTATGGCGCAGGCTTTGCAGCGCCTGGTGGGCGACCGTTCGGCGCTGGTGCTCATCCCCGAGAAGACGGCCTCCTACGAAGAGGTAGCCCGTTCTACCCGGAACCTGCCCTACGCCAAAGCGCTGTTGGCCACTTACCTGAACGTGCGCGACCTGCTGGGGTACGACACCCTGGTGTTGCCCGTGGCTGCGCTGGACGTTCTGAGCAGTTATCTGGGATAACGTGGAGGCAACTATGTCTACGATTTACGAAGTCCTTCGCCGCCCCATCATCACCGAAAAATCGAACTACCAGAGCGGCAAACTCAACCAGGTCGTGTTCGAGGTAGCACGCAATGCTACCAAGACCATGGTCAAGGATGCCGTGGAGCAGTTGTTCGATGTCACCGTGTTGCGGGTGAATGTCATCAACGTGGCCCCCAAGCAGACACGTAACCGTGCCAACCGCCGGATGCGCGTGCGCCGCAAGGGCTACAAGAAAGCCATTGTAACCCTGGCCCCCGGGGATTCCATTGATGTGTTCGAAGGGGTGAAGTAATGGGTATCAAAAAGTACAAACCGGTAACGCCTGGTCTCCGCGGGATGACCGGCTACACCTTCGACGAAATTACCAAGCGCAAACCGGAACGCAGTCTGGTCGTTTCCAAGCGCAAGCGCGGTGGACGCAACGCCTATGGCCGCGTTACCGTGCGCCATCGTGGCGGTGGTCATCGCCGCAAATTGCGCCTGGTAGACTTCAAACGCGATAAGCGCGGCATCCCCGCTCGCGTGGCCGCCATTGAATATGACCCCAATCGCACTGCCCGCCTGGCGCTGCTTTTCTACGCTGATGGTGAGAAACGCTACATCCTGGCCCCCGTTGGCCTGCGCGTGGGCGATACGGTCATGGCTGGCCCGAATGCGGAAATCCGCCCTGGCAACAGCCTGCCCATCAGCAACATCCCGGTGGGTACGATGATTCACAACATCGAACTGTACGAAGGCCGCGGCGGCCAACTGGTGCGCTCTGCGGGTGCTTCTGCCCAATTGATGGCCAAAGAGGGCGATTACGCCCAGGTGCGCCTGCCCTCCGGGGAAGTACGCCTCATCCGTCAGGTGTGCTACGCCACCATTGGACAGGTTGGCAACGTGGAGCACAGCAATATCAAACTGGGGAAAGCAGGCCGCAAACGCCATCTGGGCATCCGCCCGACCGTGCGTGGTTCTGCCATGAACCCCAACGACCACCCGCATGGTGGTGGGGAAGGCCGTCAGCCGATTGGTATGCCCGGGCCGAAAAGCCCGTGGGGTAAGCCCACTCTGGGGTACAAGACCCGCCGCAACAAGCGCACCGACAAGTACATCGTGCGTCGGCGTTCCAAGAAGCGCCGCTAAGGTGCACCTGGTGTTGACTAAGCCAAAACTGGAGACGAGATTATGGGACGTTCTCTGAAAAAGGGGCCTTTCGTAGCCCCCAAGTTGCTCAAGAAAATCGAAGAGATGAACGCGCGCGGCGAAAAGAAGGTCATTCGCACCTGGAGCCGTGCCAGCGTCATCTTCCCGCAGATGGTGGGGCACACCATTGCGGTGCATGATGGTCGGCGGCATGTGCCGATTTACATCACCGAAAACATGGTCGGTCATCGGCTGGGCGAATTTGCCCCTACCCGCACCTTCCGCGGTCACATCGTAGACAAGAAGAAGAAGAGGTAAGCAGCCATGGAAGGAACCGATGTTCGTGCAGTTGCCCGCTACATCCCCGTTTCGGCGCAGAAAGCGCGCCTGGTGGTGGATTTAGTGCGCGGCAAAGATGCCCAGGAAGCGCTGGACATCCTGCGCTTCACCAACAAGCGGGCTGCCAAACCGGTAGCCAAGGTGATTGCTTCCGCAATTGCCAACGCGGAGGAGAACTTTGGCCTCAGCCGCGATGACCTGTACGTCTACCGCATTTTTGCGGATGAAGCCCCTACCCGCAAATGGCGGCGCTTTGGTGCCCGCGGCCGCTTCAAGCCGATTTTGCGCCGCAGTTCTCACATCACCGTCATCCTGCGGGAGCGGGAGGCCTAACCGTTAGCCGGTGCTTGTATCACACAAGACCGTGACCAAGTAAGACGTCAGGAGTTTATATGGGTCGCAAAGTTCATCCTACTGGATTTCGTCTGAAAATCAACAAGACCTGGGAAGGGCGTTGGTATGCGGAAGGTGAGCAGTATGTGAACCAACTGCATCAGGATTTTGAAATTCGCGAACTGGTACGCAACTACACCCCGCGTGCAGGCGTTTCGCGTGTCGAAATTGAACGCTTCCCTGGCAAAATCAAAATCATTGCCCACACGGCCAAACCGGGCGTGCTGATTGGACGCCGCGGCGACAACATCAAAGGTCTGCGGGCCAAACTTGGTGAGATGATCCCCGATAAAAAGGTGGACCTGGACATCAAGGAAATCAAAAACCCCGACCTGGATGCGTACCTGGTGGCGGCCAACATCGCCGACCAACTGGAACGCCGCATCAGTTTCCAGCGCGCCATCAAACGGGCTATCCAGCAAAGCATGCGCCAGGGCGCCAAGGGCATCCGCATCGAAGTCGCCGGGCGTCTTTCGGGTGCTGAAATGGCCCGCACGGTTGCCGTACGGGAAGGACGCGTGCCGCGCCAGACTTTACGCGCCGACATCGACTACGCGCGCGCCGAAGCAACCACGACCTACGGCCAAATCGGCATCAAGGTCTGGATTTACAAAGGCGATGTACTCAGCCGCCAGGAAGAGGAAGTTGCCAAGGCTGAAGGCGGCGTGTACGTCAGCAAATAAGGCCCCCCGGCAGCATGCATGTGCCGGAGGATACAACGAGAGGTAAACCGCTATGTTGATGCCAAAACGTGTCAAATACCGCAAGCAAATGCGCGGGCGGATGAAAGGCAAAGCCAGCCGGGGTGCCGAAGTGCATTTTGGTGAATATGGCTTGCAGGCGCTGGAACCCGGCTGGGTGACGGCCCGGCAGATTGAATCGGCACGCCGTGCCATCGTGCGCAACATGAAGCGCCGCGGTAAAGTGTGGATTCGCATCTTCCCGGATAAGCCGATTACCAAGCGCGCCGCCGAATCCCGTATGGGTAAAGGGAAAGGCAGTGTCGAATTTTGGGTCGCGGTGGTCAAGCCGGGGCGCATTCTGTTCGAAATTGGCGGCGTGCCCGAAGAGGTGGCGCGCGAAGCCCTGCGTCTGGCCTCGTACAAACTTGCCATCCGTACCAAAATCGTCACCCGTCCGGAGCAAGGAGAATAGGCTATGAAACTGAAAGCCGCTGAAATTCGCGAAATGTCCACGCCTGAAATTCAGGCTCGCTTGAACGATGCTCGCGAAGAATTGATGAAATTGCGCTTTCAGCAGGCAACCGGCGAACTCACTGATACCAGTCAGATGAAACAAACCCGCCGCACGATTGCCCGCCTGCTGACCATTCTTGCCGAGCGCGAACGGCAAGCGCAAATGGAAGGTGAAGCATGAACACTCGTCGCCGCTTAGAAGGTACTGTTACCAGCGACAAGATGCAGAAAACCGTGGTGGTGCGTGTCAGCCGCTCTTACCGTCACCCGCTGTACGGGAAGGTGGTACATCAGCACAAAAAGGTCATGGCCCACGACGAACTGGGTTGCCAGGTGGGCGACCGCGTGCGCATCGTGGAAAGCCGCCCGATTTCGCGTCGCAAACGCTGGGTTGTGGAAGAAATCCTGGAACGGAAACTCGGGGCCAATGACCCCGGCGTGGAGGCCTGACCATGATTCAGCACGAAACTCGTCTCAAAGTTGCCGATAACACCGGCGCGCGCGAATTGCTGGTCATCCATGTCTTGGGTGGCTCCAAGCGCCGCTATGGGCGTGTGGGTGATGTGGTGGTGGCGACCGTCAAATCTGCCACCCCGCAAGGCTCTGTCAAGAAGAGCGATATCGTACGTGCAGTTATCGTGCGCACGGCAAAAGAATGGCGCCGCGAAGATGGTTCCTACATCTCCTTCGACGACAACGCGGCCGTCATCCTGGATAGCGACGGACAGAACCCCAAAGGCACCCGCATTTTTGGCCCCGTAGCGCGCGAACTGCGCGAAAAAGGCTTTATGAAAATTGTCTCGCTGGCCCCCGAAGTGCTGTAAGCGAGCAGAAACAGGAGTACAGTAGCCGTGAAAGTCAAAATCCGAAAAGGCGATACTGTCGAAGTGATTTCCGGGCGCGATAAATTCAAGCGCGGTGAAGTCATCAAAGTGCTGGTGCAAGAACGCCGCGTGGTGGTGCAGGGTGTCAACATCCGCAAGAAACACCAGAGCGAAGTGCAGGCCCAGGGCCGCAACTTGCAACCGGGCATCATCGAATTTGAAGCCCCCATCGACATCTCCAACGTGATGCTGGTCTGCCCTTCTTGCGATGAGCCGACCCGCGTGGGCGTCAAACGTGAATACGACCAGGTTTCCCGCATCTGCAAAAAATGCGGGAGTGAGATAGCCTGAGGCACTGGAGCGATTAGAAATGGCGAATTGGTTGAAAGAACGCTACCAAGAAGAAATCGTACCGGCCTTGATGCAATCGCTCGGCCTGAGCAATGTGATGCAGGTGCCGCGCATCGAGAAGGTCGTGGTCAACATCGGCCTGGGTGAGGCCCTGGATAACCCCAAGGCCATCGAAGCCGCTGTGCGTGACCTGACCATCATCACCGGGCAGAAGCCCGTGGTGACCAAAGCGCGCAAGAGCATCGCCAACTTCAAGTTGCGCGAAGGCCGCCTCATCGGCGCCAAGGTGACCCTGCGCGGTGAGCGCATGTGGCATTTCCTCGACCGCCTGATGAACGTTGCATTGCCGCGTACGCGTGACTTCCGTGGGATTTCGCCAAACGCTTTCGATGGACGCGGGAACTACACCCTCGGCCTGCGGGAGCAACTGGTCTTCCCCGAAATTGACTACGACAAAATTGATAAAATCCGCGGTATGGAGGTGACCATCGTGACCTCCGCCAAGACAGATGACGCGGCCAGGCAGTTGCTCAGCATGCTTGGCATGCCTTTCAAAAAGGAAGGGTAGCACATGGCGAAAAAGTGCATGACGTATCGTGAAAAGCGCCGCAAATACGCGGTGCAGGTGCGGAACCGCTGCAAACGCTGCGGTCGGCCGCGTGGCTACATGCGGCGCTTTGGTTTGTGCCGCATTTGTTTCCGGGAACTGGCCCTGGAGGGCAAAATCCCCGGCGTGGTGAAATCGTCTTGGTAAGCGCGTGGAGGATGTTAGAATGAGTGTTTCTGACCCGATTGCCGATATGTTGACGCGCATCCGGAACGCGGTTATGGCCGGGCACACGCTGGTCGCTATGCCCAGTTCCAAGATGAAGGTTGCGATTGCCAAAATCCTCAAAGAGGAAGGCTACATTCGCAATTACGAAGTGGTTGAAGGCAAGACCCCTGCCCATAAGGTGCTGCGCATCCACCTGAAGTACGTGGGTGAACGCCGCGAGCGCCGCCCCGTGATTACCGGTTTGGAACGCGTGAGCCGCCCTGGCCGCCGCATCTACGCGGGCAAGAAGAACATCCCCTGGGTGCTCTCCGGCATGGGCATTGCTATTCTTTCCACCCCCAAAGGGGTGATGACCGGCCAGCGTGCCCGACAACTGGGCGTTGGCGGTGAAGTACTGTGCAAAGTCTGGTAACCAGAAATCAAAAGCAGCCTGCGGATGCGCCTCTCCCGGCGCGTCCGGTCAGATCGACCCGCACCATGAGTGTGGTGGCTGACTTGAGGAGGCAAATGTGTCCCGTGTAGGTCGTTTACCGATTGAAATCCCCAATGGGGTGGACGTGACCATCAAAGGCTCTTATGTCAAGGTCAAAGGCCCCAAAGGGGAACTGGAACATGTCTTCCCGGCCTCGGTGAAGTTCCACCTGGATGGCAACACCCTCACCGTTGAACGGGTTTCCGATGAACGCACCGTGCGCGCCATGCATGGTACGGCGCGTGCGTTGATTAACAACATGGTCGTGGGCGTCAGCCAGGGCTTCCAGAAGGTGCTGGAAGTCAATGGGGTTGGCTACCGCGCCGAAATGAATGGCAAGAACCTGGTTCTGCATGTCGGCTACTCCCACCCGGTGGAAGTAGAACCGCCCGCGGGCATCGAGTTCGATGTCGAGGCGCGCAGTCGCCAGATTTTCGTCAAGGGCTACGACAAACAGCAGGTTGGCCAGGTGGCCGCCAACATCCGCAAGGTGCGCCCGCCGGAACCCTACAAGGGCAAGGGCATCAAGTATCTTGACGAAGTTATCCGCCGCAAGGCCGGTAAATCTGGGAAGTAGGTGTGACGTATGGCTAAGAAAAAGACTCGTGCAGCAGCCCGCATCATGCGGCACAAGCGCATTCGTAAACACGTCCACGGCACGCCGGAGCGCCCCCGCCTGGCTGTTTTCCGCAGCCTGACCGGGATTTACGCCCAAGTGATTGACGATGAAGCCGGTCGCACGCTGGTTTCGGCCTCCACCATCGATAGCGCCTTGCGTGCTGAGATGAATGGCCTGAACAAAACCGAACAGGCCCGTCTGGTGGGGCAGCGGCTGGCTGAGCGTGCCAAAGAAAAGGGCATCACCCGTGTGGTGTTCGACCGCGGCGGTTTCCGGTATATGGGCCGCGTCAAAGCGCTGGCCGAAGGCGCCCGTGAAGGTGGCCTGGAGTTCTAAGGCTGGCACAGTTAGGAGAAGAACATGACCAACTTCCAACCGGAACTTGAACAAGAACTCGACGAGCGCATGATTGACATCAAGCGCGTCGCTAAAGTGGTCAAGGGTGGTCGGCGCTTTTCCTTCCGCGTCACCGTTGTGGTGGGCGACCGGAAAGGGAAAGTCGGTTTGGGTACTGGTAAAGCCAACACCGTGACCGATGCCATTCGCAAGGCCAGCGAGCGTGCTCGTCGCAATATGAAGCGCATCAACCTGTACAAGACCACCATCCCTCACGAAGTAACCACCAAGGTGGCTGGGGCCCGCGTGTTGCTCAAACCGGCCTCCGAGGGTACTGGCGTGATTGCCGGTGGTAGCGCGCGTGCCGTGCTCGAAGCGGCGGGTGTTTCCGACATCCTCTCCAAATCCCTGGGCAGCAACAACGTGCTCAATGTGGCCTACGCCACCATGAAAGCGTTGGAATCGCTCAAATCTCCTGAGGAAGAGGCTGCCCGCCGCGGCAAACCCGTGGATGAGTTACAGCCTTTCTGGGAGCGCAAGTAAAATGGCTAAAGAAACCAAGAAAACCCTGCGCATCACGCTGGTGAAAAGCCCGATTGGCTATTCCAAGCGCCAAAAAGGCACCGTGCGCGCCCTGGGGCTGCGCCGTATGCACCAGACCGTGGTGCAAGAAGATACTCCCGTGATTCGCGGCATGATTGCCAAAGTCACGCATCTCGTCAAAGTGGAAGAAGGTGAAGGGTAATGAAACTACATGACCTGACCCCCAATCCTGGCTCCAAAAAGGCCCGCAAACGCGTTGGGCGCGGTATTTCTGCCGGGCAAGGCAAAACCGCTGGCCGCGGCACCAAAGGGCAAGGCGCCCGCTCTGGGGGCGGCACCCGCCTGTACCACCAGGGCGGTAACCTGCCGTTCTTCCGCCGCCTGCCCTTCAAACGTGGTTTTACCCCTCCCAACCGCGTGGAATGGAATGAAGTCCGCCTGAGTGCTCTGGCTGAACGTTTCCCGGCCAATGCTGAAATCACCCCTGAGGTGCTGGGCGAATCTGGCATGCTGCGCAAGCCGGAAAACCCCGTGGTAGTGATTGGCAACGAACCGGTGCCGCACGCGCTCAAAGTGCGCGTGCATCGCATCTCCAAAGGGGCGCGTGCCCAGATTGAGGCTGCGGGCGGCGTCGTAGAAATCATCGAGTAAAGCCCACTAAGGAGCCTGTCTTATGAAACAGCGGTCTGGCTGGCGTTACCTGTGGTATGCCCAAGATATCCGCCGAAAACTGCTCATCACGCTGGCGCTACTGGTGCTCTACCGCGTGGCGGCTCATGTCCCCGTCCCTGGGGTAGACCGGCAGGCCCTGGCTGGCCTGCTTTCCGGCGGCGGCGCGGCAGGTACGCTTTTAGGATTGTTTGACCTGCTTTCTGGTGGCACCGTCTCCAACTTCTCTGTGCTGGCGATGGGCGTGTACCCCTACATCACAGCACAGATTATCCTGCAATTGCTGGTGCCCATCATCCCGGCTCTGCAGCAGCGCATGGAAGAAGACCCGCGTGAAGGACAGCGCTGGATGGAAAAGTGGACCTACATCCTGTCCATCCCCATGGCCGCTCTGCAGGCCATCGGGCAAATCAACATCTTTTCCTCCCTCGGGCAAGCCAAAATCATCCCCAATTTTGGCTTCTCCGGGGCCAATCTGCTGCCTTCGCTGACCATCATCATCGTGATGACTGCCGGGACGATGTTCGCCATCTGGCTGGGTGAATTGATTTCCGAGTATGGTATCCGCAATCAGGGCCTTTCGCTCATCATCTTTGCCGGTATCGTGGCTCGCATTCCAACCAACTTCGCCCGCCTGATGCAAGACCAGCAAAATCGCTGGTTCATCCTGGCCTTCATGCTGGTTATCACCGTGCTGACCATCATCGCCATCGTCTTCGTGCAGCAAGGGCAGCGCAACATCCCCGTGATGTACCCTGGGCGCCGCATTGGCAACCGCATGTCCATGCCGGTCAAGGGCACTCTGCCTCTGATGGTCAACATGGCGGGCATGATTCCGCTCATCTTTGCGCAATCCATTCTCACCTTCCCCTCCATTCTGGCGAGTTTCTTCGTGCAGTCCAAGGTGGAATGGATAAAGAACCTGGCTATTTCGGCGCAAAGCGCGTTTGGCGGACAGGGCAACTTCTACTGGGTGATGTACTTCCTGATGGTCGTGGCGTTCACGTTCTTCTACACGGATGTGCTCTTTGCCCAGCAGAACTACGGTGAGAACCTGAAACGCTCTGGGGCGCGCATCCCTGGCGTCAGCCCCGGTGCGCCCACCCAGCGTTACCTGACGAAGGTGCTGCGCCGCATCACCCTGCCAGGTGCACTCTTCCTGGGTGTGGTTGCCATCCTGCCCTGGTTTGTCGGCCTCATCCTGCCGCTGGGCACCAACACCGGCCTGCTGCTGGTCTCCTCTGCGGGGCTGCTCATCGTGGTCGGTGTGGTACGCGACGTGTTCTTCACCATCGAAGCCGAGTTGAAACTGCACGGCTACGATGAGAAATTGCTGGTGCGGTAAACAGCATGGCCTGGCATCGGAACATCGTCATCAAAACGGCTGATGACATCGCCATCATGCGGGTGGCTGGGCGAATCAATGCCGAAGCATTGCAAACGGTGCAGCAAATGGTTCGCCCCGGCATCACCACGGCGGAACTGGATGCGGCAGCCGAGAAGGTCATCCGTGGGCATGGGGCTATCCCGGCTTTCAAGGATTACCCCGGCCCGTATCCATACCCCGCCACGCTTACTGTGAGCATCAACGATGAACTGGTGCATGGCATCCCCGGCAAGCGGGTCATCCGCCCTGGTGATGTGGTTTCGATTGACTGCGGTACCATCTACAAAGGATTCGTGGCCGATTCGGCCTTCAGCATGGTGGTGGAACCTGCCAGCGAAGAAGCCTTGCGGCTGCTGGAGGTGACCGAACAATCGCTGTACGCCGGTATTGCCAAAATGCGTGCAGGCAACCGGGTAGGGGATGTCTCCTCTGCTGTGCAGCGATATGTGGAAAGCCGCGGCTATCACGTCACGCGGGAATACACCGGCCACGGTGTGGGGCGCGAAATGCACGAAGGCCCCATGGTTCCCAACTACGGGCGTCCGGGACGCGGCCTGCGGCTGCGGGCTGGTATGACAATCGCCCTGGAGCCTATGGTGTTGGTGGGCACCCCGCGTACGCGTGTGCTGCCCGACCAGTGGACGGTGGCTTCCGCTGATGGTTCACTCACTGCCCACTTTGAACACACCGTCCTGGTGACCGAAGGCGAACCGGAAATTCTGACCGCATGGCAATAGGCAAATACTGGACGGAACGCCCAGATGCAGGTATAATCATGGCTTTGGCTGGGCTTCTTACGCAATAAGGAGAAAAGTATCATGAAGGTTTCGGCGTCCATCCGCAAGCGCTGTTCCAAGTGCAAAATCGTCAAGCGCAAAGGTCGTCTGTACGTCATTTGCGAAAATCCTCGACATAAACAGCGACAAGGGTAAAGAAAATGGCTCGTATTGAAGGCGTTGACCTGCCGCGCAATAAGCGCATTGAAATTGGTCTGACATACATTTATGGCATCGGGCGCACTCGTGCTCGCCAGATTCTGGAAGCCACGCAAATCAGCCCCGACATCCGCGTCAAAGACCTGACGGATGAACAGGTGAATGCACTGCGTGATTACATTTCCTCGCAGGGTTTTCAGTTGGAAGGTGACCTGCGCCGTGAGGTGCAGATGCACATCAAGCGTCTGATGGAAATTGGCTCGTATCGTGGTTTGCGGCATCGCCGTGGGCTGCCGGTTCGCGGGCAGCGGACGCGCACCAATGCGCGCACGCGCAAAGGCCCCCGCAAAACCGTCGCCGGTCGTGGTCGCCGCCGCGGTGCCAAGAAATAATCCGTATTTTGGCGGATACCTTTAAGAAACACAAGTGAGGTGATATGGCCAGAAGCGTACGTTCTTCGCGTCGCGGTTCTGCTCGCAAAGTGAAGCGCACCCTGTCCTCCGGTCAGGTGCACATTTTTGCGAGTTTCAACAATACCATTGTGACCGTGACGGACAATCAGGGTAACACGGTGGCCTGGGGCAGCGCCGGTTCGGCGGGCTTCAAAGGCTCCCGCAAGAGCACCCCCTTCGCGGCCCGTCTGGCGACTGAGCAGGCCATCAAGGCTGCACAGTCCATGGGCATGAAGGAAGCCGCTGTGTTCGTCAAAGGCCCCGGCCCTGGCCGTGAGGCTGCTATTCGTGCTGTGCAGGCCCTGGGTATCAAGGTGACCTCCATCACCGACATTACCCCCGTGCCGCACAATGGTTGCCGCCCCCCCAAGAAACGCCGCGTCTAGTCGGCAGGCGGGCAACTTACTCGGATGAGAAGGGGCATTGCCAGCCCTGTAAACGAGTATCCTGAACAAAGAGAGGTAAAAATTCTATGGCAAGATATCGTGGGCCAGTTTGCAAATTGTGCCGACGGGAAGGCGAGAAGTTGTTCCTCAAAGGGACGCGCTGCTTTTCGCCCAAGTGCTCTTTCGAGCGCCGTAACTACGCCCCGGGGCAGCATGGCCGCAGCGCCATGTTCCGCCGCCGCCGGGAATCCGATTTCGCACGCCAGTTGCGCGCCAAACAGCGTGCCCGCCGCGTGTATGGTGTGCTGGAACGCCAGTTCCGCCGCTATTACGAAACCGCCTTGCAGCGCCGTGGCCTGACGGGTGAGAACCTGCTCCAAATCCTCGAATCGCGCCTGGATAACGTGGTGTACCGCCTTGGATATGCCGCCAGCCGTGCTGAGGCCCGTCAGTTGGTGACTCATGGCCACTTCAACGTCAATGGCCGCCGCACCGATGTGCCTTCCATGCTGCTCAAGGACGGCGATGTGGTTGAAGTTCGCGAAGGCTCCCGCAAACGTAAGTATTTCAAAGACCTGGCTGCCATTGCCGAAACGCGCTCTGTTCCCGCCTGGTTGAGCCGCGACCTGAACAACCTGTCCGGTTCTGTCTTGCGCCTGCCGGAACGTGCCGAAATTGACGGAAACCTGAACGAACAACTTATCGTGGAATACTACTCGCGCTAATGCGAGATAAACCCGGCCATCGGGCGGCGCTGGCTGCCCGGTGGCCTGCACTGCCAAACCTGGAAGGGCCTGAGTATCTGGGGAAGAGGTGAACTGTGATTATCGGCATGAGTAATATGGTGACCCCAAAGATTGAATTGGAAGCCGAAGCACGCAATTACGGCAAATTCGTTATCAGCCCGCTGGAACGCGGCTATGGTGTCACCATTGGAAATGCTTTGCGCCGTATTCTGCTTTCCTCCCTGGAGGGCGCGGCTGTAACCTCCATCCGCATTTCGGATATCGCTCACGAATTTACCGATATCCCCGGCGTGCGCGAGGATGTGTTGCGCGTGATGTTGAATGTCAAAAAACTGCGCCTCAAGTTGTACGATGTGGATATTGCCCATCTGCACCTCGAAGTGCGCGGCAGTGGCGTCATCACCGCAGCCGATATCATCGCTCCGCCTGAAGTGGAAATCGTCAATCCCGATTTGTACCTGTTTACGGTGGACGACCCGGACACCAATCTGGAAATCGAGATGACGGTTGGGCGTGGCCGCGGTTACTCTCCTGCGGAAGACCGCAGCGGCACCTTGCCGATTGGGGAACTGCCTGTGGATGCCATCTACAACCCGGTGTACAAAGTCAACTGGGAAGTAGGGCATGCCCGTGTCGGGCAGAGCACCAATTACGATCGGCTGGTAATGGAAATCTGGACTGACGGAACTATCAAACCTGAAGAAGCCCTCAGCACCAGCGCTCGCTACATGATTGAGCACCTGCGCTACCTGGCCGGAGTGAGCGAAGAAACGCTGCTCTCCGTGCTCGAAGAAGACGAGGAAGCGGCACGTACCTCCACCGAGGTCATCGACGTGCCCATCGAAAACCTGGACCTCTCCGTGCGGGTTTTCAATTCCCTCAAGCGCACCGGTATCACCACCGTGGGTGAAGTGCTGGAACTGCTGGAAAAAGGCGATGATGCCCTGCTCTCCATCCGCAATTTCGGTGAGAAGAGCCTTACCGAATTGCAGGTCAAACTGCGTGAGCGCGGCTATCTTCAGGACGAAGAAGAATCTCTCAATGCGGAGTAGTGAACCATGCGACACAAAGTAGCAGGATACCAGTTGAGCCGCGACAAAGACGCGCGTGCCGCCCTGCGCCGCAATCTCATCAAGCAACTGTTTGAGCATGAACGCATTCGCACCACGAAGACCAAAGCACTTGCCATTCGTGGGGAGGCCGAAAAACTGATTACCCTGGCCAAGCGTGGCAACGCCGCTGGCGGCACCAAGATGGTGCATGCCCGCCGCCTGGCCAACGCCCGTCTGGCCGACCGCGAAAGCGTGCGCAAACTGTTTGATGACATTGCCCCGCGCTATGAAGACCGCAACGGCGGGTACACCCGAATGCTCAAACTGGGACCCCGCCTCGGGGATGGCGCCGAAATGGTCATCCTCGAACTCGTGGAAGAATAACCCCCTCTCGTTAGCGCCCATCAAGGTTGCTAACGCATGGCACGTTATCAAGTAACCCTCGCTTACGATGGCACCCGCTTCTTCGGGTTCCAGCGGCAGCCCAAACTGCGTACCGTGCAGGGCGTGGTAGAAGCCGCCTTACAGCGTTTGGGCTGGCAGGGCAAAAGCCTGCTTGCCGCTGGCCGCACCGATACCGGTGTGCACGCCAGCGGACAGGTGATTGCCTTCGACCTGGAGTGGCAGCACGGCGTACAGGCGTTGCAAAACGCCCTCAACGCTACCTTGCCAGCCGATGTCTCGGCACTCCAGGTGCAGACTGCAGCGGACTCGTTTCACCCCCGTTACGATGCCCGCTCCCGCACATACCACTACCACCTGGTATGCCTCCCGGTACGGCACCCCCTCAAGGAGCGCTTTGCCTGGAGAGTCTGGCCTGCCCCAGCCCTGGAACCGTTGCAGCGCGCGGGCGAATTCCTCCTCGGTGAACACGATTTCGCCGCCTTTGGACGGGCGCCTGTTGCCGGGGGCAGCACCATTCGCCGCATCTTCCGCGCCGAATGGCAGCCCACCCCTGATGGCTTGACTTTCATTTTGCAGGGGAATGCCTTCCTGTATCGCATGGTGCGCCGCATCGTTGCCTTACTGGTGCCCATTGGACAGGGAAA
>DAOTWV010000416.1:0-7394 GCA_034435695.1 Anaerolineales bacterium
GTCCACGAATAGCACGAATGTCACGAATGGGTCCACGAATAGCACGAATGTCACGAATGGGTCCACGAATAGCACGAATGTCACGAATAGGTCCACGAATAGCACAAATGTCACGAATGGGTCCACGAATAACACGAATGTCACGAATAGGTCCACGAATAGCACGAAGGCTGTACAGTTGAGGATGTTTTCAGGGATGCTGCCGCCGCGCTGGCGGTATGGCTACGATTTTGTCGAGGCGGCTCGGCGCACGGCCTGGGTGCGGCGACAGCAACCCTGGGATATCGTGCATGCATTCGACAGCCGTCCAACGGTGATTTACCCGGCGCTGACTGCCCAGAAGCAAGGAGCACAACTCATTCTGGATTGGAGCGATTGGTTTGGACGCGGCGGTGCAGTAGAAGAGCGGAAAAACCCGTTGTTGCGCGCCGTATTGCGTCCGCTGGAGACATTTTACGAGGAACACTACCGGCTTCGGGCCGATGGGGCCACGGTCATCACTTCGGCGCTGCGGAAACGCCTGGAAGGGATGGGCTACCCCAAGGGGCGAATTTTGTCTCTGAGGAACGGGGTGTACCCGGAAAGGTTTCACATCGCCTCTCCTGAAGAAGCACGCGCCGCCCTGGGATTACTCCCTGTTTTAGATGCTCTGGATACCCCTATCATTGGTTATCTTGGGAATCTCTTTCCGCGTGATGCCAGGTTGCTGCTGGAGGCCTTTATTCGGGTGCAAAAAGTCCTGCCCAATGCTCACCTGGCCATCATCGGAGACCCCAAAACGCGGCTGCCTTTTGCCAGGGGTCTCATCCAGGCAGGTTTTGTGGCGTCAGATGCGCTGGGTACGTGGCTCAGCGCCTGTGATGTGCTGGCGCTTCCGCTAAATGATACGGTTGCCAACCAGGGCCGTTGGCCCTCCAAACTGGGCGACTACTTCGCTGCCGGGCGGCCAGTGGTGGCTTGCGACGTGGGCGACGTGGGCGCGGTGCTACGCGAAACAGAGGCTGGGGTGGCGACGCGCCCCACCGCCGAGGCGCTGGCCGAGGGGCTGGCCACCCTGCTGCGGGACGCCGCCCTGCGCCGGGAAATGGGCGCAGCAGCCCGACGCGCCGCAGAGACAGTTTTCCATTGGGAACACATTGGAGGACAACTGGTAGAATTTTACGAGTACATCCTACACGCCTGAAGACTGGGGTAAAGACTTCCGAGATTTCAACGAGAGCCGCTCCGGAGGGGCATCTCACCCAATAAATCTTGGAAGTCCCCTCATCCTATGCTATGAACATGTTCATCTACAACAAATTCATCAAAAAAATTCTGGCTACCCAGGGGTTGCGGCTAACGCGGCTGACGCCAGGTCGGGATACGATGGAGGAAGCCTGCAAGGCAATTGCCACCCGCGGACATCCCATTGCAACGGTCGTGGACATCGGGGCATCAGACGGGCGGTGGTCGCGAGAGTTCATGCGGTTCTACCCCAACAGCCAATACCTGCTTATCGAGGCACAGCCCGTTCACGAACCGGCACTACAGGCATTTTGTCAAGAACATTCCAACAGCCAATACAGCCTTGCAGCAGCCGGTAATACAACCGGAGAAGTCTACTTCGACGATTCAACGCCGTTGGGAGGACAGGCATCCCGCACCGCGACGTCCCGCCACAAGACGCGCGTCCCGATGACCACGGTGGATGAAGAGATTCGCAAGCGACAATTGCGGGGGCCGTACCTGCTGAAATTGGATACCCACGGATTTGAATTGCCTATCCTGGAAGGTGCCAGCGAAACGCTCAAAAACACGGAAATCATCATCATGGAATGTTATAACTACCCCATTTCATCGGAAAGCCTGCTTTTCCATGAGATGGTCGCCCATCTACATTCGCTGGGCTTTCGCGTTGTTGATTTAGCAGACCCCCTATTCCGCCCATACGATGATACGCTCTGGCAGTTGGACTTATTTTTCGTGCGGGCGGATTGGCCGGGGCTTCAATATCTGGACTTCAAATGAACCAGCCCTACAAAGACGCCAGAATGTCTGCGTTACCTTCCCCTGCATCCACCACTGTCGCCTGTGACCTATGCAAGGCCACAGAAAATCGCGTTCTCTACACCAACGCCGACTGGAAACTCCCCGGTCTGGATGCCTTCGCCCTGGTGCAGTGCACCCAATGCGGGCTGATTTATCTCAACCCGCGGCCTACCCCTCAGGCCATCGGCGCCTTCTACCCACAGGATTATGCGCCCTTTCGCCCGGCAATTGAAGATGAACCGCGGGCGCTTATGCGCTGGATGCGCCGTCGCAAGGTGGCGCGTTTGCGCAAGGCGGTGGAGCGCCACACGGGACTTACACAGGGGCGCATCCTGGATGTAGGCTGTGCGACCGGAATTTTTCTTCATGAAATGGCGCAGGCGGGATGGGATGCCAGAGGCGTGGAGTTAACCACCAGCGCAGCGCGGTACGCCCGGGAACGCTTTGGGCTGGAGGTGTACGAAGGACAATTGGAGGAAGCCCCTTATGCGGAAGGCACATTCGATGCCATCACATTTTGGGATGTATTGGAACACACCTTCTCTCCACGCCGCACGCTGGAACGCAGTGCGGCGCTCCTCCGACCAGGCGGCATCGTAGCCATCAACATCCCCAACTGGGAAAGTTATGAACGCAAACTTTTCGGAGCACAGTGGATAGGCTACGACCCCCCGCGACATCTGTATGTTTTTCCACATACGGCACTGGAAACGCTGTTGCGGGAAAGCGGTTTTGAGATTTTGTCCTGGGAAACCCCCATCACACCGTATTTTGCTTTCGTCATCAGCATTGAACGTTGGTTGGCAGTACGCTCCCCGCAGGCGGGGAAAGTCATCAGCCGGGTATTACGTATCCCCGGCGTACGCTTTTTGTTCGAGCCATATTTTGCAATAACCAACCGGCGCAAGCGCAGTGGTATCATCAGCGTTTTTGCGCGGAAAGTGTGAGTGTCTCGTGAACGATAAACCTCCTTTTTTCCTTGAAATACGCATCACCCCCCCAGAAAAAGACAGCAGGGCCGCATACAACGACATTTATGCCGATGAAGGGCTTTCTCAGTTGCCTTCGTTTTACATTTGGTTTTTGGATAGTCTGGAGTTGGGCCATAGTGGTCGCCTGCTGGATGTATCCTGTGGCTCAGGCGAAGTGGTGGCACTTGCGCGCCAGCGAGGACTGGAAGCCCACGGTATAGACATCTCTTACCATGCCGCACACCGCGCCCGAAACGCAGGGTACATCTGCACTGGGGCGGGGGAGACGCTGCCCTACGCCAGTGAGAGTTTTGATTACCTGACGAATGTGGGCAGTTTGGAACATTTTCTGGAACCTGCCCAAGGGGTACGAGAAATGGCGCGAGTGCTGAAATCAGACGGACGTGCTTTTGTTCTGGTACCCAATACCTTTAGCCTGAGCACAAACATCTGGCATGCCCTCCGAACAGGGGAGACATCCATCGATGACCAGCCTATTCAACGTTACGCGGCACGCGCCGACTGGCACCGCCTGTTGGAACAAAACGGCCTGCAGGTATACAAAACCATCAAGTACGAGCGCGCCTGGCCGCGCCAACGCGCAGATTGGAACTATTATCTGCACCACCCAAAGGAACTGGCCCGTTTGTTGGCCTCACCGTTTATCCCGCTTAACCTGGCGTTTTGCTTCGTGTTTTTCTGCAAAAAAGCATGAGTGAAACTCGTTCCTACTCCTTGCGCCGTATCGTGCGGGGCTTTTTTCGGTGGTTCAATGTTTTGTTGCTTCCCCTGGTATTGATGACAGCCGCCTATGTGGCGGCACGAGATGATACCCGCACATATTTGCACAATTTGCATCTGCGCTGGGGTGCACTTCTGCTCTCCTTTTGCATTGCTGCTGCAGGGTTACTCCTGGCGGTATGGGTGTGGCAGCAAATGCTGAGTGCGCTCGGGGGAAGCAAGCACACTTTTGGAGAACACGTGCGCGTGTATTGCTATAGTGCCCTGGGAGACCTTCTCCCCGGTGGGGTTTGGAAAATCGTTAGCAGAAGCACATTGTACGATAGCAGGGGAGATAACCTCACCATAGCAGCCACCGCCAGTTTGACTGAAACTCTGGTTGTGGGAACGGCATCCATGGGACTTTACGCCCTGGGGACGTTATTATCTCCACGCCTGGATATTCTGGCAAAGCCGCTATGGGGCATCCTGGCCACCTTGATAACGCTGATGCTCATTCATCCCAGGGTATTGGGCACGCTGGTGATGTATTTACAACGCCGTCAGGGAAAAGACACAGCAAAGGTGCAATACACCCTCCCCAACCTGCTTGCCTGGATGGTGTTGGAAATGGGTGTCGTTGCCATTGGGGGAGGAGCGTTGTTCACGCTCCTCAATAGTCTGACATCCGCCTCTCTGGAATTGCTCCTGCCTCTCATTACCGCCTGGGCAGCCGCGTCAGCGGCGGGAAATTTGTTCTTCTGGATGCCAGGTAGCCCCATTTTGAGGGATGGCGCCCTGCTACTTATCCTGACAAATCACATTCCAACATCAATCGCTCTGGGTTTTGTCGTTTTAGTACGCCTGTGGAGTTTGGGGTCCCTGCTCCTGTTGGCCGGAATAGCCTGGATAAGCGCAAAAATCCAGGAATCCAGCCCGTTCTAACGTACAAATGGGGTAAATACTCCATATGGAGTATTTACTTTTTACCAGGGTATACGGTAAATTATAGCCATCGGACAACCGCTTCTCTACACGAAAGGAGTTTTAGCCCATGAAACGCTTCAAATTACTGGTTGGCATCGCCATCCTGGTAGCATTGCTCATCCCTGCCCTGGCTTTTGCCAACGTGACATCCTATACCTCAGGTTTCCAATTGCAAAATCTGACCGCTTCCACCGCTAACGTCACCATCACTTTCTACAACCAGGATGGTACACAGGCGGCCTCCGTCAGCGACACCATTACAGCCAACGGCAGCAACACGTACTACCCGCTGTCGGCAGTTACCTCGGGCTTCAATGGCTCCGTAGTCGTTTCCTCCGACCAGCAAGTGGCTGCCATTGCAAACGTATTGGGGAATAATGGCGCTTACGGCGCTTCCTACATTGGTTTCTCCCAGGGTGCCACCACTGTAAACTTGCCACTGGTGATGAAAGACAACTACGGCATCAGCACGTGGTTCAATGTCCAGAACACGGGTAGCGCCAACGCTACAGTGAACGTGACTTTTGCTGGCAGTTCCTGCACCGGTAGCGCCACCGTGGCACCAAACGCTTCCGCCACATTTGACCAGGCAACCGATTCCTGCCTGAGCAGTGGCTATGTGGGCGCCGCCACCGTAACCAGCGACCAGCCCGTAGCGGTAGTCGTGATGCAAGTCACCTCTGATTCCCAGGGCCTGATGCCTAACCTGTTGGCCTACAACGGCTTCACCACAGCCTCCACTGCTCCTGTGATGCCCCTCGTCTCCAGCGGTTATTACAACTCCGGCACTGGTATCCAGATTCAAAACACCGGCACCGTAGACACCGACGTCACCGTGACCTACACACCCAGCGCTGGCTTCCCCGGCAATACCTGCACCGAACAGAAAACCATCCCCGCCGGGAACTCGGTAACCTTTGGCTTCCCCACCCTGCCCAGTTCTTGCTACACCGATGCTGGCAGTGCCGGCTCCGCGGCCTTCGTGGGGTCTGCTCAGGTGACGGCCAATACCGCCAGCCAAAACCTGGTCGCCATTGTCAACCAGGTGACCACCGGTACATCCAACGCTGCAGCCTACGGCGCCTTCAACTCGGCGGATGCTACCACCCAGGTCAGCCTGCCGCTGATTATGGATAACAACTATGGCCTCTTCACTGGCTTCTCCGTGGCCAATGTTGGTACGGCTGCCACAGACATCACCTGCACCTTCTCTGGCACCTCTTACACTGCGTCGGCCACCAACGTGCAACCGGGTGAGGCGCTCACCGATGTACAACTCGGTAAAATTGCGGATGGCTATGTTGGTTCTGCCACCTGCACCTCCACTGGCGAACCCATTGCCGCCGTGGTCAACCAATTGAACAACGGCAGCGTCATCCCCGTTGAAGACGGCCTTTTGGTGAGCGAAGGCATCAACTACTAAGCCTTTGCCTGCGCTAAAAAACAAAAACTCGAGGGGCCGCGCATGGCCCCTCGAGTTTTCTATGCCCCAATACTGCGTATGAAACGTATCCTGTTCTACCTGACTTGTGTCACACTGACTTTGCTGAGCGCATGCGGTGGAGGCACAGCCCCAGCGGCAGAACCCACCGCCTACCCCGCGCCTCCGCGTCCTACAGAATACATCATTACAACCCTGCCAACCCCAAAAAGCGATTCGGGGATTATCACAGGCTACCTGCTAGAGAACAAGGCAAACCCAACAGCCCCCTCAAGCACGGTACTTCTGGCCCTGGCCAAAATCATCCCTGGCCCAGACGGGCAGCCTATGGTAGCGCGTTTCAACAGGGAAGAAGCGCCACATACACTGACAGATGTCAACGGGCGCTTTGTCTTCAAAGATATTCCCCCAGGGCAATACGGCCTGATTGTTGACCGCATCTCCGATGCATTTCTGCTCAATGACCCGGATACCGGAGGGGATTTCATCTTTACCGCTACCGCGGGGGAGGTGCTTGACCTGGGGAATTTGGTCTACGATGCCATCCCCGGTGTACCAGAAGGGAAGTAAGGATGCTTTTGGATTTACTTCGCCGTATGTGGGCGCGTCGTCACCGGCCTCGATTGACACGTACCCATCCGGGTTTTCGCGCCTTTGACATCGGGGAATACACCTACGGTATTCCAAAAGTCTACTCTTGGGGAGAAGGGGCAACCCTGCGAATAGGGAAGTTTTGCTCCATTGCCCCAGGAGTAGTTATCCTTTTGGGTGGGGAACATCGTGTAGATTGGGTGACCACATACCCCTTCAATGTGCTGTTTCCAGAAGCCAGACAATTCACCGGGCATCCAAAAACCAAAGGCGACGTTGTCATCGGTCATGATGTGTGGATTGGTCGAGATAGCCTGATTCTTTCTGGAGTTACCGTGGGTAATGGTGCCGTAATCGCGGCCCGTAGTGTTGTTACCAGCAATGTGCCTCCATACGCCATCGCAGGAGGTAACCCTGCCCGTATCTTGCGTTCTCGCTTTACCACAGAACAAATTGCAGCCCTGGAAAAAACAGGCTGGTGGAATTGGCCTCGCGAACGTATCGTAGAAGCGCTGCCATATCTTTTGTCCGACGACATCGAGACCTTCCTGGCTTTTGCCAGACAATCTTGACACAACCCCCTCTCCTGACTATAATACCGCTCGCATGACGCGGGCGTAGTTCAGTGGTAGAACGTCAGCTTCCCAAGCTGAATG
>DAOTWV010000417.1:0-5586 GCA_034435695.1 Anaerolineales bacterium
ACCAGTATCTTTGCATTCGGGTTGCCGTTTATCAAGGGGTTGTCAATTACGGTGAGATTGCCCGCACTATTTCCCGAGGTCGTTGTGTGAACAAAGACGTTTGAACCGGCCGGTGGGACGAAAACATTGAAGGCTGCATTGGTTAGCATGCTCGCAAGGTCTTCATTGAACACCCTCCACTTTCCGCTGGCATAATACACACCGATAGGGTGGTCTTCATAAGCGCACGGGCAAGTATCGCCGGGGTTATAACTTGGCGTAACGAAGATGATGGCATTCGGGTCTCCGTTGGTCAAAGGGTAGTCGATAGTCGTCTGGTTGGCGAAAGTGTTGCTTGCGGTGGCCTTGTGGACGAAGACGCTCGCATCGGGGTTGGGAACGAACACATTGAAAGCCGCACCTATTGGCATGTCCGCGATATCCTGATTGAAAATCCTCCACTGGCCACCGCTGCTGCTGGTGTACCACATGCCAAAGTTGTGATTGAGGTAAGTTCCGCTACTTCCTCCCGGATTCCAGTTTGGGGTGGCGAAGACAATTGCATTTGGGTTGCCGTTTGTCAGGGCGTTATCGATTTTGGTGGAGTGGGTAACGGTGTTGGCCGATGTGGCTGTATGGACGAAATCGTCAAACTTAGGAGCCAGTACCAGGATATTGAAGGCCGCATCGACCGGCATCGAGGTTCCGTCCTGGGTGAAGACTGCCCATTTGGTGCCGGTGTACCACACCCCGATGGATTTATCCAGGTATGTCCCGCCGCTTCCGCCCGGATTCCAGTTCGGGGTGACGAACACCAGGGCATTCGGGTAGTCGTTCAACAGGGGATTGTCGATTACCGTGGAATTGAAGGTGATATTTCCCGATGTTGCCTTGTGGACGAAGACGCCCGTATCCTCTGCAAGTACCAGCACGTTGAAAGCCGCATCGACCGGCATTGATGCAGAATCCTGGTTGAAGATTGCCCATTTGCCGCCGTTGTAGAACACTCCGATATTGTGGATATTGTCCGTTCCCCCCACCCCTCCGGGGTTATAGTTTGGTGTGACCATGACAATGGCATTGGGGTTGTTGTTCGTCAGGGAATTGTCTATCACGGTGTTGTCACCGTAGATGTTTCCTGAGGCTGCCTTGTGAACGAAAGCATTCGAGCCGGCAGTAGGGACGATGACATTGAACGTGGCATTGGGCGGCATCGCGGCCCCATCCATGTTGAAGATTGCCCACTTTCCTCCGGTGTACCACACGCCAATGGGGTGGTCATCGTACACACATGCACAGGAAGCACCGGGATTCCAGTTCTGCGTGACCAGGATAATCGCGTTGGGGTTGCCGTTCGTCAGGGGGTGGTCGATGGTTGTCCAAAATGAATTGATGTTGTCCGCCGTTGCAACGTGGACGAATTGCACTCGCAGTGAACTCGCCAACGAGACGTCGTGATTCGCGTTGGCGCGGGCTTTTCCTGCAAACCCAATCAGGTTGAATACGACAAGCCATACTACTGTGAAGCGCACAAACTTCGTAGACATCTGTTTCTCTCCTTTGTGTGGTGGCTCTTTGAGATTTCGCAAGGCGCTCAAAACGTTGTCCACGAAGTCACACGACTTTTCACGAAAGAAGCAAGAAAATCGGCGTAATCTGTGGATGAACTTTAGAACACTTCCTACGCAAACACTCAAGAAACCTGTATGCTAACTGCCTGAGTATGACAAAAGCCCTTGCCCTGAAAGAACAAGGTCATTATCAGGTAAAACGATGGAGGCGTGCAAATTACGCCATCGGTTGATGCCAATCCGAAAAGTGGGGTTGGCATATCGAAACCCACCCCGCACTTTGGCGGCGTGAACCCAAAAGTTTGAAAATGGTTCTCCCTGGACTGCTGTGTACCCGGCCGCATGCTTCCATTTTCCCCGCTATAAATCCATAACATCCCAACGGCTTTGCGTGGCGCATCAGTTTTTTGGGAACGCTGCGGAAAGTGTAGCGCAAAAATGCGTCTGCTGCAATAACACATTTGTAACCCCGGCGTTACCCGCGCGTGCTACCGTGGTGTCAAATAGACCGTGGACGGTGGACTGTGGACGGTGGACAGTAGACCGTAGACCGTGGACAGTAGACCGTGGACAGTAGACCGTGGACAAACGACCCAACCAATCAGCCATGAAACTTCAAAACCGTATTGCCATCATCACCGGCGGCGCCAACGGCATTGGCCGTGCCACCGCCCTGCGCTTTGCTGCCGAAGGGGCGCGCCTCGCCATCTGGGACCTGGCCGACCAGGCCGGGGAAGCCCTGCGCGCCGAAATCCAGTCCGCTGGCGGAGAAGCCCTCTACCAGCATGTGGATGTCTCCGATAGCGCCGCTGTGGAAGCCGCCGTGTCGCAGGTGGTCGATGCGTGGGGCGGCGTGGACATCCTGGTCAACAACGCCGGCATCCTGCGTGATGCCCAACTGGTCAAGTTCAAGGATGGCGCTGTGCAGCGCCGCATGGAGGACGCCGATTTCGACGCCGTCATCCGCGTCAACCTGCGCGGCGTCTTCGTGTGTACGCGCGCCGTGGTGCCCCACATGATTGCCCGCCGTTACGGGCGCATCCTGAACGCATCCTCCGTAGTTGGCCTGTACGGCAATTTCGGCCAGACCAACTACGTGGCCGCCAAGGCCGGCGTGATTGGCATGACCAAAACCTGGGCGCGCGAACTGGGACGCTACGGTATCACCGTCAACGCCGTGGCTCCCGGTTTCATCGAGACCGATATGACCCGCCAGATGCCGGAGAAGGTGCTGGCGCACATGGTGCAGCACACCCCCCTGGGGCGCATCGGCCAGCCCGAAGACATCGCCAATGCCTACCTGTTCCTGGCAAGCGACGAGGCCGCCTTCATTACCGGGCATGTGCTCTCGGTGGATGGCGGTATGGTGGTGGGGACCTGAGCGATGCAAGCCCTGCAGCAAGCCATCCATGCCGGGCGTGTCCCCGACCTGCTGGCGCGGCGCGCTCTGCTTTCTCCCGACAGGGTAGCGTTGGTGGATGCCGATAACGGCCTCCGCCGCACTTATGCGGAATGGAACGCACACGCCAACCGCACGGCGCACTTCCTGGCCGATTTGGGCGTGCGCAAGGGGGAACGCGTCGCCATCCTGGCGCAAAACGGCTTCGATTACCTGGATGTGTGGTTTGCGCTCAACAAACTGGGCGGCATTTTGCAAAACCTGAACTGGCGGCTGACCGCTGCGGAGTTGCACGGTCTGATTGTGGATGCCGCGCCCCGCGTGCTGGTCTATGACCCCGCTTTCGATGAGACGCTGACGCGCCTGCGGGAGATGCCGCTGCCTGAGGGGATGCGCTTCGTCTCGCTGGGGGAGCCGCTCTCCCCTGGGGATGCGGCCTTCTCCCTGCGGGAGCGGTACCCCTCGGAAGCCCCGTCCGCCCCCTCTCTGGACGCGGAAGACCCCTGGGTGATTTGCTACACCGGGGGAACCACCGGCCTTCCCAAGGGGGCGATTCTCTCCTACCGCAGTATGCTCGCCAATGCGGTCAACACCATCGTCTCGTGGGGGCTTTCTCCCGAAGATGTCACCATCCTGAACGCGCCGCTCTTTCACACCGGCGGGCTGAACGTCTTTACGCTGCCGCTGGTGTACCTGGGGGGGACGAGCATCGTGTGCCGCACTTTCGACGTGGAACAGACTTTCGACCTGCTGGCCGATGGCGGGGTGACTGTCTTTTTTGGCGTGCCGACCATGTTCATCATGATGCAGAATCACCCGCGTTGGGCGCAGGCCGATTTCAGCCGCCTGAAATTCGTCATCAGCGGCGGCGCGCCCTGTCCGCTGCCCGTATTCGAGCGGTTTTGGGCGAAGGGTGTGGATTTCAAGACCGGCTACGGGTTGACAGAGGCCGGCCCGAACACGTTCTGGCTTCCGGCGGCGCAGGTACAGGCCAAACCGGGTGCGGTGGGCTACCCGTTGATGCACATCGAGTTGCGCATAGCCAAAGGTGGTGGCGATGGCGGTGGGGAGGCAGCCCCTGGCGAAGTGGGGGAACTGCTCATCCGCGGCCCGCACCTGTTTTCGGGCTACTGGAACAATCCGCAGGCCACTGCCGAGGCGCTGCGCGGCGGCTGGCTGCACACCGGCGACCTGGCGAGGCGCGATGCGGATGGGTGTTATACCATCATGGGGCGCAGCAAGGATATGCTCATCTCCGGCGGGGAGAACGTTTACCCCTCGGAAATCGAATCGGTGTTGCACGCGCACCCGGCTGTGGCGGAGGCCGCCGTCGTTGGCGTCTCCGACCCCCGGTGGGGAGAGGTGCCCTGGGCGGTAGTGGTGTTGCGTCCCGGTATGCAGGCGGATGAGGAGGCATTGCGCGCCTTTTGTGCTGAGAAACTGGCGCGCTACAAAATCCCGCGGTGTTTCCTGTTTTGGGATGCGCTGCCCAAGACGGGCGCCAACAAAGTGGACAAGCGCGCTATTCAGGCGCGCCTGTAGGCCAACTGTTCATCAGTTGGCAAGCGCCGTGCGTTGCCTGTAGGCCAACTGCTCGTCAGTTGGCACTCCTCGCGACTGGCAGGCAGTTGCGCTACCGATTGCTCATCGGTTGGCACTCCACGCAACTGGCAAGCAGTTGTGCTACCGATTGCTCATCGGTTGGCACTCCTCGCAACTGGCAAGCAGTTGCGCTACCGATTACTCATCAGTTGGCACTCCACGCAACTGGCAAGCAGTTGCGCTACCCGCTCTTGAAGCGGCGACGCGCCGCTGCAGTTCAAAACGGAGGTTCTTCGATGGAACGCGTCAAAGTCAACGACATTCACATTGCGTATGAAACCCAGGGGCAGGGCGAGCCGCTGCTCCTGATTTCCGGGGTGGGCTACGGTGCGTGGTTCTGGCACCGGGTTGTCCCCGCCCTGGCGGAGCACTTTCAAGTCATCACTTTCGACAACCGCGGTGCCGGGGAGAGCGACAAACCAGCCGGGCCGTACACCGTGGCGCAGATGGCCGCCGATACCGCCGGTCTGCTGGATGCGCTGGGGGTGCGCGGCGCAACGGTGCTGGGACACTCGCTGGGTGGTTTCATCGCCCAGGAACTGGCCGTGACGCGCCCCGACCTGGTGGGGCGGCTGATTCTGGCGAGTACCAACCACGGCGGGATGAAGGTCGTGCCGATTACGCCGGAGGCGCTGGAGGTGCTCACCAACCGCACGGGTGACCCGGTGGAACTGGTGCGGCGCGGCATCGCTATCGCGGCTGCACCTGGCTTCATGGAGCGGCAGCCGGAAACCGTCGAGGCGCTGATGGCCTACCGCTTTACCAACCCCGTCCCCCCGGAGCAGTACAACGCCCAGGTGATGGCCGGCGCGGGGATGGCCTACCTGACCGATGAACAGGTGGCGGAGCGTATGGCCGCGCTAAAGATGCCCGTCCTGGTGCTGTTTGGCGAGCACGACCGCGTGGTCCCGCCCGGTAACGCCGACCTCTTCGCTCAGAAAATCCCGCATGCCCAGGTGCGCATCCTGCCCGGCACGGGACACATCTTCCCCATCGAAGACCCGCAGGCCACCGTGGATGCCGTACTGGCGTGGG
>DAOTWV010000418.1:0-1515 GCA_034435695.1 Anaerolineales bacterium
GAAAAACTGGCCTTCAGCGCCGAAGAGGTGCAGGCCGCATTGGCGCGCCTGGGCTGTGGCGCCGGGTACGATGGCATTCAGGAGATGGCTATTCTCTCCACCTGCAACCGGGTGGAATTGTACGCCGTGGTCAATCACGATGACCCGGAGACGCTGCTGGCTTTCCTGGCCGAGACGCGCGGCGTGGCGATGGATGACCTGCGCGCCCATATCTACCGCTGGCTGGACGCGGAAGCCGTGCGCCACCTGTTCCGCGTCGCCGCCGGGCTGGATTCGCTGGTAATTGGCGAGCCGCAGATTTTGGGGCAGGTGGTGCGGGCGCTGGAACTTTCACGCGGCCAGAACGCCGCCGGGGCGCTGCTCAACCGTCTGTTCCAGGCCGCCATCCACGCCGGCAAGCGCGCCCGCACCGAGACGGCTATCAGCCGTAACCCGGCTTCGGTAGCCACCCTGGCCGCCACCCTGGCCGAGCGCGCCGTCCACGACGTGCGCAAGGCGCAAATCGTGGTGCTGGGGGCGGGCGAAATGGCCGAACTGGCAGTCGAAGCCCTGCGCAAGCGCGGCGCGGAGCGCATTCTCGTGGTCAACCGCACCTTGCAGCGCGCCCGTCCGCTGGCTGAACGCTGGAACGCTGAAATCGCCACCTTCGAGCGCCTGGAAGACGCCCTGACGCGTGCCGACATCCTGATTTCGTCCACGGGCGCGCCGCACACCCTCATCCAGGCCGAAGCGGTGGCCGAAATCTTGCCGCACCGGAATGGCCGCCCGCTGGTGATGATTGACATCGCCGTGCCGCGCGATATCGACCCCGCGGCCAATGACCTGCCCGGCGTGCGCGTCTACGACATGGACGGCCTGGACAGCCAGTTGCAGGATGCGCTGGAAGAACGCCGCCGCGAAGTGCCGCAGGTGGAAGCCATCCTGGAAGAAGAACTGACCGCTTTCGATGAGTACCTGCGCTCGCTGGACATGCTCCCGCTGATTGGCGAGTTGAGCGCCTGGGCAGAGGGCATTCGCCAGGCCGAACTGGAGAAGACCCTGCGCAAGATGCCCGACCTGAGCGCGGCCGAGCGTAAGCGCCTGGAGAAGATGACCCAGGCGATGGTCAAGAAACTGCTCGCTCCGGCTATCCAGCGCCTGCGGGCCGAAGCCGGCTGCGTCCATGCCCCGGAATATGCCACCGTGGCGCGTACGCTCTTTTGCCTGGACGAGGGCGGCTCCTTGTGCTCCTTCTCCGGCAAGCCCTGTCCCGTGGACGCTGAACGCCGCATCGTGCTTGTGCCCGTCGCCGCGGATTGAGCATCACGTACCACGTACACGTACCATGTACCACGTACAACGTACCATGTACCACCCAACCAGGCGACCAAACGACTACCCGACCAACCGACCAACAGACCAAACGACCAACCGACCAATTGACTAACCGACCATGCGACTAACTTTCGCTACCCGCCCCTCCAACCTGGCCCGCTGGCAAACCGGCTATGTGATGCAGCAACTGCAAGCCGCCTG
>DAOTWV010000419.1:0-7043 GCA_034435695.1 Anaerolineales bacterium
CGTCTCTCGATGTTGCGTAGGGGGAGGCTCAGCCTTGTCCTGCAAGTTTTTGCCGGACAGGAATGTCCGGCCTACTGTGGGACGGGCTTTCCAGCCCGTCTCTCGATGTTGCGTAGGGGGAGGCTCAGCCTTGTCCCACAAGTCTTTGCCGGACAGGAATGTCCGGCTTACTTGTGGGATGGGCTTTCCAGGTCGTCTCTCGATGTTGCATAGGGGGAGGCTGGTGCCTGTTATGACGAAGGGCTGTCCCTGCCCTCGTCGGGGGAAGACCAGAAAGGGGGGCTTCCCCCGACATTTGCTTACACCTGTCCACTCGGGGAACAGGGCAACAAGATGGGGGAGGTAGCAAACTCAGATTTTCGGGCCTGCAGCCACCACTTCGGGGGGACAATCCGGCTCGAATTTGCGGAAATTCTCTACGAAACGGGCTGCCAGTTGACGGTACTTCCGCCAATACTCGTCTTCTTTGGGCCAGGATTGTGCCGGGTAAAGCACGCTTTCGGGGACGTTGGGGCAGGTTTTGGGGACGTAAAACCCGAAAACCGGGTCCTGGTAGAATGCCACGTCATCCAGTTCGCCGTTCAAGGCCGCGTTGAGCAAAGCGCGCGTGTAGCGGATGCTGATGCGCTTGCCAACGCCGTATGGCCCGCCTACCCACCCGGTGTTGACCAGCCAGGCAGTCGCACCATAGCGCGCCATTTTCCGCGCCAGCAGGTCGGCATAGTACATGGGGTGGTGTACCATGAAAGGTGCCCCAAAACATGCGCTGAAGGTGATTTCTGGCTCCTCGCCCAGGCCCACTTCCGTACCGCCTACCTTGGATGTGTAACCGGAAATGAAATGGTACATGGCCTGTTCCGGCGTCAACCGGGCAATGGGGGGCATCACGCCTTGCGCGTCGCACGTCAGGAAGATGACATTCCTGGGGTGTCCGGCGCGTTTTTCGGGAATAGCGTTCTTGATGAAGTGCAGGGGGTACGATGCGCGAGTGTTCTCGGTGATTTCATCGTCATCCAGGTCGATTTTACGGGTCACCGGGTCGTACACCACATTTTCCAGGATGGTACCAAAGCGGTGTGTAGTGGCGTAGATTTGCGGCTCTGCAGATGCGGAGAGTTGAATGACCTTGGCGTAGCATCCGCCTTCGTAGTTGAAAACCCCCTCGTCACTCCACCCGTGTTCATCATCACCAATCAGCCCGCGTTCCGGGTCGGCTGAAAGGGTGGTTTTGCCGGTGCCAGAGAGGCCGAAGAACAGTGCCACGTCTCCATCTTTCCCCACGTTGGCCGAGCAATGCATGGACATCACACCACGCAGCGGATTGAGGTAGTTCAGCACGGTAAACACGGATTTTTTGATTTCGCCACTGTAGCCAGAATTACCAATCAGCGCCAGGTTGTAGGCAAAACTGAGGGCAATGACCGTTTTTCCGCGTGTGCCGTCGATTTGGGGGAAAGCCTTGAAAGAGGGGAGCGCCAGGATGGTGAATTCAGGTACGAAGTACTTGTACTCCTCGGCGCTTTCGGGCAGCACGAACATGTTTCGAGCAAACAGGCTGTGCCAGGCATATTCGGTGATGACCCGCACTGGCAGCCGGTACGCGGGGTCGGCACCTGCATAGCAATCCTGTACGAACAGGTCGCGTCCCTGGGCAAAGCCCTGCATGCGTTCAAAGAGTTCCTCGAATTTCTCGGTGCCCAGGGGGCGGTTGTATTCTCCCCACCAGATATGGCCTTCCGTTTCGGCGTCGCGCATGATGTACTTGTCCTGTGCGGCGCGTGCCGTATGTTTTCCTGAGGTCACGCGCATTGCCCCGCTGTTGACAATGCGCCCCTCGCCGCGAAACACAATTTCCTCGTACAAGGCCTCCGGCGACAGATTCCAGTAGACCTTGCGCAGATTGCTCAGGCCGTGGTTTTCCAGCCCGTATTCGCTTTTCAATGCCTCGGCAACGTCCTCTGCCGGTGTTTTGATATTCAAAATGTTATTCATAAGCCGCGCTCTCCTGGAGCCTCACTCACTTGCACACTTGGAATTTTCCCACGGTCATAGCCAGTCCCGCACCAGTTTGCGGTCGCCGATGTAAATTTCGTTGGGTGATTGCGGGTCGAGCGCCCACTTCATGCGGGTGATTCCCTCGATGATGTCCTTGGCGCTGCCGGCAAAACTCAGGCGCAGATGGCCTTCCATGCCGAACTCTCGCCCTGGGACGGTGACCACCAGCGCTTTTTCCAGCAAAAAATTCGCCAGTTGTACCGAATCGTTGGAATAAGCGCGGAAATCGGGCAGGACGTAGAAAGTACCATCGGGCTTGATGGTGCGCACCCCCCGGAAGCCGCGTAATTCCTGCATCACGATATCGCGGTTGTTCTGAATGGTCAGGCGCAAATTTTCTACCACGCTTTGCATGCCGTTGAGGGCCGCCTCGGCGGCTGCCTGTACCAGCACCGAGGGACAGGAAGTCGTCTGGGATTGAATGTTGGTCAACACCTCTACCCGCCGGCGGCTGGTGATTGTCCACCCGATGCGATATCCCGTCATGCCGTAGAGTTTGGACACCCCATTCACGACGATGACATGCGTACTTTCCATGTCCTTGTTCGTGAACTGGAAGGGAGACGGGGCGCGCTTGCCATCGAATACCAGTTTATGGTAAATGTCGTCCATAATCAGGTAGATGCCCTTCTCCTCGCAAAATTCCACGATTTCCCCAATGAAATCCGCGGAGAAGAGTTGCCCCGAGGGGTTGTTGGGGCTGTTGACGATGATGGCGCGGGTATAGGATGTGACCGCCTCCCGGATGTCCTCCATACGCGGATGGAACGTGCCATCCTCTGGCGCGACCACCACCGGCACGCCGTAGCACATCTTCACCATTTCTGGGTAACTCACCCAGTGCGGAGCCAGGATGATGACCTCATCCTGTGGGTTGATGAGGGAATACAGCACATTGAACAGGGATTGCTTGGCCCCATTGGAGACAATTACGTTTTCCGGGGCTACCAGGCGGCCATAATTTTCCTCGGTATAGCGGATGATGGCCTTCTTCAGGCCGGGGGTACCATCGGTTGGCGTGTACTTGATTTCCCCGGCTTTGAGTTTGGCCGCAGACCCTAACACAGCGGTGATGGGGGCTTTGTTCTTGGGTTCGCCAATGCCCAGGTGGATGACCGGCTGCCCCTGTGCGCGCAAAATGCGTGCGCGTTCGTTCAAGGCCAGTGTTGGCGAGGTGCGAATCTCTCGCGCAAGTTGACTGATGCTCATGAAAGTTGCTCCTTCGCTTTTTTGCAACACGGATGTGGTTTGTCTCGGTTCTTGCCCCGGAGGGAGAAACCGATTCCAGAGAGCAATTATACTTTCCTTTTGCACGCCAGATGACACAGAAAAGCAAGAAGAATTTCCACCTCTCCTCCCCCGCGCTGCGGGCGGGGGCTTTCCAGCCCATTCATACCGGCCAGGAATCTCCGGCCCGCGTAGATGGCTCTCTGTACCAAATCAATGGTATTCCAGCGCCCGCTGTAAATCGTCTCCGCAGGCGACCTGTCGCACGGAAACCTGCATGCCGGCCAGCCGTCTTGCCAGCATGTCGCTCCCCTGTGCCCCTCCAAAGGTATCCGCTTGCAGCAACACTACCACGGGACGTAAGCCGCGCGCCTGCAAATACCCAACCGCCAATGCCACATCCATACGCGGCGAAGGCGTGATGAGCACCGCCGTACTGCCGCGTGGCAGGTGCGTGGCCTGTGCCTCCACCATCCCGGCGAGGGGCAGTGTGCCTTGTGGCTGCCACAATGCCAGCGTATCCAGCACTTTCAACAATTGGCGGCTGCCTTGCTCCGCAGGAAGCACCAACGCCTCGCGCCCATGGGACACCAGCCCAACGGAACGTCGTTGCTCCAGGTAATACCGTGTTAGCGAGGCAGCAATACTGGCCGCGTACTCTGCTGTGTCGGGGGGGAGGGGCGTCTTCTCATGGGCAACCCACAAATCCCTGGGGTCGAAGTGCGCCTCCCAGGGCTGGCGCGCGTGGACGGCGGCCTCGCCATCCAGAAACAGCCACACCTCCGCCTGCGGGTCCAGTTCGAACTCCTTCACCATCAACCGCTCCCGGCGGGCGGTGGTCGGCCAGTGGATGCGGTTGAGCGGGTCGCCGGGCGCGTACTCGCGTACCCCCGCTGCGTTGGGTGTGGTTTGCAGCGTGCGACGGCGCAGCGCCTCCCCGCCTGGAAGCATCCCCGCTGGTTCAGGAAAAGCCCGCAAGTGCACCATCAACGGGTACACTGTCAGGTGCTGCGAAGGGGCATATGCCTGCTCCACGGGGAAAATGCCAAACAGGTCGCTGGAGGCCAGCACTGTGGGGCCAAGTGGGAATACCCCGCGTTGCAGCAGCCGCACGCGCGAGATGTAAGAACGCTCTTCGAATTTGCCCACATTGCTGAAAACCTGAGAGCCAGATGCACCGGGCAAGGGGGAATCATCCCGCACTTCCACCCACAACCGGCGCATTCCGCGCGGATTTTGTAGCGTAAAGCGCTCCTCGAAGACCTGCCCCATCTCGGCGCGTTGCACGCGTGCCTGCCGGTGTACCCTCAGCCCCCACAGCGACAGGCGCGCCCACACCCAGTTGAAGGCCAGAAAAACCACCCACAGGTACGTTGCCCGGAAGTAAATTTCCGCCCCCGTCACCGCCGCGCTGAACAAACTGAGCGCCAGCAGCACCAGCAGCACCCGCAAACCGCTCGTCATCGTCTTCATGCGGCAAAATCACCGCCCGGCACGGGCGTACTGTTCACAATCTCGGCCACCACCTGCTGCGGCGTGACATCGCCCAGGCGTGCCGCGGGCGTCAAAATGATGCGGTGCGCCAGCGCGGCCTGCGCCAGCGCCTTGACGTCATCCGGCAGCACGAACTCGCGCCCCTGAATGGCCGCCCGCGCCTGCCCGCCGCGGTACAGCGCCAGCGAACCACGCGGACTTGCCCCCAGGTACACCTCCTGATGGCTGCGCGTCGCCTGCACCAGCGCCACGATGTACTGCTTCACCGCATCCGAAACGAACACCTCCCGCACGGCCTGTTGCGCCGCCCCGATTTCCGCCTCCGTTACCACCGCCCCCAACGTCTGGATGGGATGCTGACGCTGCTGCTCCTCCATCACCCGAATTTCCTCGCGCGTATCCGGGTACCCCAGGCTCAGCCGCAGCAAAAAGCGGTCCAGTTGCGCCTCCGGCAGCGGGAAAGTGCCCTCGTACTCGATGGGGTTTTGTGTCGCCAGCACCAGGAACGGCATCGGCAGGTCATGCGTCACCCCGTCCACCGTCACCTGCCGCTCCTCCATCGCCTCCAGCAGCGCGGCCTGCGTCTTGGGTGTGGCGCGGTTGATTTCGTCCGCCAGCACCACCTGCGCCATCACCGGCCCCGGACGAAACTCGAACTCCCGGCTCACCTGATTGAAAATCGAAACACCGGTCACATCGCTGGGCAGCATATCGGGCGTGAACTGAATGCGCCGGAACGTACACCCCAACGATTTTGCCAGACTGCGTGCCAGCATGGTCTTCCCCACCCCCGGCACATCCTCGATGAGCAAATGCCCCTCGCACAGCAGGCCGATGACGGCCATCTCCACCGTCTCGTGCTTGCCGACGATGACGTTCTCGATGTTTGCAATCAACTTTTGGGCAAAATCCTGCACAAGGCTCATACATCACTCCTGTTCAACGGGTTTGCGAAAAAGCGCCCACAGCGCCGCCAGCGAGAGCAGCACCGTCCAGCGCCACCAGGGACGATACACAAAAACCAGGGCATGCGCGCCGGCGGGCACCTCCACCGCTCGAAACAGCCCATTCGCCCGCCACACTGTCACGCGTTCCCCGTCCAGATACGCCTGCCATTGCGGATACCACACATCGCCCAGGACGAACCAGCCGGGGGATTCCGCCTGGATGTGGAAGCGCAGCGCCTGAGGCGTTTCCGTTTCCCGCTGGATATCCACCTCCCCCGGCGGAAAACACGCGCCCTTTGCGGGGGCTTCCGCACCCTGCAGGGCGACCACGCCCCCAGGGGGTTCCGTTCCCCTTCCGGCCAGGGACTCTACCGTGGCTTCCAGCGGCTGCCCTTCGGGAACCACCTCCCCGCAGGCCGTCCAGTGCCAGCGCGGCAGGCCCTCCCAGGCCTCGAAACGTACCCCTGCAGGTGCGTCGGCGCGCACCTTTTCTACCGCTGCAACGCTCATCTGGTTCAGCATCCAGGTCTGCACCTGCCGCGGGGACTGCGCCAGAACGTCCATCCAGGCGGCATAGTTCCCCGGCAGCAGCGGGTCGAAATTGTTGGCGCTGGCGATGCCCTCCGGCAGGAACAGGTTGGGCAGAAGTGCCTCGCGCATGGCGTGCCAGTCTTCCAGCGGCAGGAACGAATCGAAGCGCAGAAAGCGCTCGAACTTCAAGGTGTACTCCTCCTCGGCGGACAGGTACAGCCGGCCGCCGGAATCGCCCTGCAGGGCGCGCACCTGTGCCGCGCTGCCCGCCGGCTGACGGTAAAAGGCCAGCGGCACCGATGGCGCCAGCCCCCAGGCCGCGTGCAGCAGGTCGAGCGCCAGCCAGCCCGCCGCCAGCCACCCAAAAGCGCGCTCCCAGCGCGGATTGGGTTTCTCCGCGCCGCGCGGATGCACCAGCGTGAGCAGACCGCAGCCCAGCCCCCACAGCCCCATCCAGGCAAAGGCGCGCACCATCGTCGCCAGCCGTTCCAGGTCGGCCTGGCCGCGTAACAGCAGCCACCCCAACCCCGCGCCCAGCGTGACGGCAAACGCCCCCGCCGTCCCCAGGCGCGTCCAGTACAGCGCACGTCCCGTCGGACGCCGCCAGCGCGTCACCGCCAGCGCAGCCAGAAACGCCAGCGCAAACTCCAGCCAGAGATTCCAGCGCGTCGGTGCCTGGAACATGTCGAAAGTCGGCACATGCCAGTACAGCCACGGGAAAATCGGCGTGTTATCCCCCAGCGCCAGCACGAACGCCGCCAGCGCGACGAGCACGAGCAAGCCGGGATG
>DAOTWV010000420.1:0-5147 GCA_034435695.1 Anaerolineales bacterium
GGTACACCATCCTTTCTATCTCTTTCATCCGCGGTATACTTTTCATTCGCGGTACACGACACCTTATGACCTCTTCAACCGTTGTAATCGCCATGTCTGGCGGCGTGGATAGTTCCGTCAGCGCCGCATTGCTTAAGGAACAGGGGTACAACGTTATCGGTATGATGTTGCGCCTGTGGAGCGAGCCGGGCAAAGAGAACGAAAACCGTTGCTGCACCATAGACGCCATGAACACGGCGCGCTACATCGCCGGGCAGTTGGGTATCCCGTTTTATGCCGTGGACGCTCGACAGGTCTTCCACGAGCGCATCGTCCAGGGTACTTTTCTTGATGGCTATGCGCAAGGCATCACGCCGAACCCCTGCCTGCAATGCAACCGCCACATCCGTTTTGGGCTGCTGCTGCAACATGCCCTGGCGTTGGGTGCCGACTACCTTGCTACCGGTCACTACGCCCGCCTGGAACGCGCCCCAAACGGTCACACCCGCCTGCTACGCGGCGTGGACGAACACAAAGACCAGTCCTATGTCCTGCACGTGTTGACGCAGGAGCAATTGCGCCACGCCTTGTTCCCTGTCGGCGGCATCCCCAAGAGCGAAGTACGCGCCCTGGCGCAGCGGTATAACCTGCCAGTCGCCAGCCGCCCCGATAGCCAGGATTTGTGCTTCCTGGCCGGCGATGACTACCGCAACTTTCTGCAGCGCCACGCGCCGCACCTGAGCGTTCCAGGCCCCATCGTGAACACGCAGGGCGAGGTGCTTGGCGAACACACCGGCCTGCCGCACTACACCATCGGCCAGCGCAAGGGATTAGGCATTGCCTGGCACGAACCGCTCTACGTGCTGCGCAAAGACCCGCAAAACAACGCCCTGATTGTGGGCACGCGCGCCGAATTGGGACGTGACGAACTCTACGCCGGCGCAGTAAACTGGATAGACGGCCAGCCCCCCGCTGCCCCCATCCGTGCGCAGGTCAAAATTCGCTACAAAGCACGCGACACCTGGGGAACCGTCACCCCGCTGGAAGACGGACGCGTCCATGTGCGCTTCGACGAACCTTTGCGCGACATCACCCCCGGCCAGGCGGCCGTCTTCTACGATGGCGAGACCTGTCTGGGTGGTGGTATCATCCTGGGTGACAACGCGTAAGACCAGACAAAATCAGCGCGAGGCAAGCATGTCGGCCAAAAGGAATGACCCTATCGAGGAACTTCAGGAGTGGCAGGAACACCAGTACAACCCCGGGTATTGGGTAAATCGCTTCACCCCCGAATTTCCTCCAAAGCGCTCGATGGGCAGGTGGCTCCTGGAGTTGTTTCAAGTCCTGATAATTGTGCCTGCTTTTTTCTTCATGAGTTACGTCTATTTCTTTGTGGAGAAGGATTCCCTGTATCTGCCCATGCTTGGGGTACTGGGTGTCATCAGCATAGTGGGCATTTTGCGCGCCCTGAGAGTGAAGCCACTTGCTACAGAAATCCCCCCGGAAAAGCAGCACGAGTTCAATCGCAAAAAAAAGCGAGAAAAGAAAAAACGCCTCCCCAAACGCAGGAAAGATTACCACTAACCCCGATGCCATGACTCTCCCTGCTTTCCTCTTCTTCTCTCTGCTGGGCCTGCTGTACGGCGCGCTCTTCCACCTGTGGCGCGGTGGAAATGCCGGCCTTCTACTGCTCTACCTGTTGCTGGCCTGGAGCGGCTTCTGGATTGGACACGCGGCCGGCGCAATGCTCGGCTGGACTTTCTGGCGAGTCGGCCCGGTCAACCTGGGGATGGCAACCCTGACCAGCCTGATATTCCTCCTGCTTGGCCACTGGCTGAGCAGTGAAAAGAAACCCGTTACACGATGAAAGAACTATGCCTCAACCAAATGCCCTCATCCAATTGATTGACCCCAAAGGAAAAGATTTCATCTTCCGACTCAAACCCGGAGAGCAATTGCACACCCACCGGGGCGTCATCCGACACGACGATTTGCTGGACAAGCCTCTTGGAGCACAGGTATACACCCACATGGGGCACCCTTTCCTGATGGTGGAACCCAGCCTGAACGACCTGCTCCTCAAGACGCGGCGCAACACCACCATCATGTACCCCAAGGATATCGGCTTCATTCTGTTGAACATGAACATCGGTGCCGGGCAGCACGTGCTGGAGGCCGGTACTGGCTCCGGCTCGCTGACCACCGCCCTGGCCTGGGCTGTCGGCCCCCAGGGACGCGTCACCACGTATGAGGCGCGCGAACCCATGCAAAACCTGGCGCGCAAGAACCTGGAACGTGTCGGCCTGGCAGAAAACGTGACCTTCAAGTTGGGCGATATCGCCAATGGCTTCGAGGAGCGCAACGTTGATGCCCTGTTCCTGGATGTTCGCACCCCGGAAGCCTACATTCCACAAGTACGACAGGCGCTCAAACCCGGCGGCTTCTTTGGCAGTTTGATTCCCACCACCAACCAGGTCAGCGCGCTGTTACGCGCCCTGCAGGCGCATGATTTCGATTTCATCACCGTATGTGAAGTCCTGCTACGCTACTACAAACCCGTCCCCGACCGTTTGCGCCCCAAAGACCGCATGGTGGCACACACTGGTTTTCTGGTTTTCGCCCGCCCGGTCATCAAAATGCCTCCGCCGGCGCAACCTGAAACTGCACAGGAGGAAAGTACCCATGTTTAGACGCCGCGCTTTTCGCCGACCTCTCCCTGGCGGCCCCATCCGCCGCCGCTACATGCTTGCCATGCAGGAGGCCAACCGCTTATTGGCTGAGGGGCGCTTTGCCCAGGCCGCACCCCGCTTTGCAGAACTGGCACACGCCGCCCAGGCTCACAACCGTCCCCGCCGGGCCGCCCACCTGCACTTCCAGGCGGCCCGCGCCTGGTTTGAGGCTGGCAACCCTGCCCAGGGGATGCAACACGCCCGTCAGGCGTTACACCTCGCAGACCAGACCGGCGACCGCGTTGCCCTGCAACGTATCGCCGCACGCGCTCTGCCCCGGCTGCGAGAACTGGGCTACACGCAGGAAGCCGACGCCCTGCAAGCGCTTCTCCCCGCGGAGGACAGCGCACCACAATCTGGCGCAGAAATCCGCGCCCTCACCTGTCCGCAATGTGGCGCCAGCCTGCAGGCCGAAATGCGCCTGGATGCCCGCACCGCGGAGTGCGCGTATTGCGGCTCGCTCATTTCCCTTGGATGACAGCATGTTCTCCACCCCAAACACCATTACTCCGGCATTCATCGCCTCTCGCCTGCACAACAACGCCCCCCCGCGAGATGAAATCAACCCCTACCCCACCGGCATCCTGCGCGGCGCAGCCCGCCCTGCCGCAGTGCTGATTCCTTTTTTGCAGCACGCCGGCACGTGGCATGTGCTTTACATCCGCCGCTCACATGTCGAAGGCGACATGCACAGCGGACAGGTAGCCTTCCCAGGCGGCGGCAGCGAGCCTGGAGACCAGTCTCCGGCAGAAACCGCGCTGCGCGAGGCCTGGGAAGAAATCGGGCTGCCCCGCACCCAGACCCAGGTGTTGGGCGCGCTGCCGCGCTTCCGCACCATCAGCAATTACCTGGTCACGCCCATCGTGGCACATATCCCCTGGCCTTTTGCGGTACACACCTCTCCCCAGGAAGTCAGCCGCGTGTTCACCGTGCCGCTGGCCTGGCTGGCAGACCCCGCCCATCGCGAGGTACGTCAGCGCCAGTTGCCCGATGGCCGCCGCATTCCGGTAATTTACTTCCAACCCTACGAAGGGGAAATCATCTGGGGGGCAACGGCACGCATCACCGTCACATTGCTTGAAATGTTGGGGCTATAACCGCCGTGTCACCTGTGGCCCGGAGGGGGTATCGCGCACATCCCAGCCCAACGCCGCAATTTTTTCCCGCAATGCGTCTGCGGTAGCCCAGTCGCGTTGGGCGCGGGCGGTCTGGCGCGCTTCCACCAGGGCAAGGACATCTTCGGGAGGGGTATCCACCTGAGGGGCTTGCGTCTGGCGGTGTACCTCCAGGGCTTGCTGCCAGATTTCGGGGGGGATGCCCCCCTCGGAAGGGGTAAACGTCCCCAGAGCATGCAGGGGGAAGGTGCTCCCCTGGGGGTACCTGTCCTCTTGCTGGCCGCGCAGCAAAGTCACGCTGCCTTTCCCCATGACGCGCCCTTCCCCAGCGGAAAAATCCAGCCACAGGGCGGTGTTTTCGTCGATTCCCACAATGGGCAGATGGGAAGGCAGCATGGCGCGTAACGTCTCGAAACGCCCTCGCCCCATGAAACAGCGGCTGGTATCCAGTTCTGCGCCGCCATCGGTATTGTTCCAGTGGGGGATGAAAACAAGCGGCATGCCATACCTGCCCAGGAAATCCAGGCCGGGCTTCCAATGCAAATCTTCACCCACTTTGTAAATTTCATACACGGGCAGGGTGTAGGTGCTGAATGCCAGGGTAGCCGCGCTGGCCAACATGAGAGTCGCGCCCAGACGATGACGCGCCGTCAGGTAATGCCAGGCCAGGGAATCCCGCAATTGACGAACGGCGTAGGTTGGGCTGCCAGGGCCGAGGAAAATCCAGTTGGCGCGCAGCAAAGGCGCAACGATTTCAGGCGCGTCGGGGCTGTGCGGGGTGCCGCGCTTACGCGCTGCTACCAGATGCACTTGCGGGGCGTAGTTTTGCAGTCGGCGCTGCAAGAATTCCGCAATCCGGCCGGCGACGCGCGCGCTGTTGAGTTCGAAACCAGCGGGGGTTTCCAGCACCGCAATTTCCGGGCGCTCGCCCAGCGCCTGGGCAACGGCTTCGTGTATCTTGCCTGCCGCCGGCAAGGCTTCGCCAGAGCCAAATAAAATCAGGTTTCCAATCGTGTTTTCAGGCATACTGGGAGGATACCACAACACAGGGGAAGCGGGAAACGACTGGATGCACTGACCAAGTATGGGCCAATTCATCCGCAGATGGCGCAGAGGAAAGCAGAAAAAAATCCGTGCAATCTGCGTAATCTGCGGATACTACGCGGCAAATTTGGAATTGCTGTTTTCCCGTACCCCTGTTTGTGTCATGGCAAGCGCCCGCCAGGGCGGCGACCTGTGCCCCGCAGGGGTAAGCCATCTCCCCTACGGATGGTGAAAGGGAACTGTTGCCTTGCGCTTGCCGGTGGGGAGATTGCTTCGGGCG
>DAOTWV010000421.1:0-2699 GCA_034435695.1 Anaerolineales bacterium
CTGGATGGCTGGAGCGTACCGATTTCCCCGCCATCGGAATGACATTTGCACGATTCCCATACTGTGAAAAGGAGCATTTTCATGTTTGAACGCGTTGCCCTCTACCTGCAAGATTCCCACGACCTGCGTGACGGCCTGGATTACGCCCGCTACGCCGAAGAGAAGGGCTTCGAGGCCATCTGGCAGGCCGAAAGCCGCCTGGTGCGCGATGCCATCGTCCCTATGGCCGCCTATGCCGCGGTGACCGAGCGCATCAAGGTCGGCTCTGGCGTCATCAACAACTGGACGCGCAACATCGGCCTGCTGGCGGCTACCTTCCTGACGCTGGATGACCTGGCCCCCAATCGGGTGATTTGCGGCATCGGCGCGTGGTGGGACCCGCTGGCGCGCAATGTCGGCATTCAGCGCCGCAAGCCCCTCAAGGCCATGCGCGAGACCGTTACGGTGCTGCGCAAATTGCTCAACATGGAGCGCGTGACTTTCCACGGCGAATTCCACCATGTGGACGGCATCGAACTGGATGTGGTGCACGGACGCCGTGAGCCGCGTAACGTGCCCATCATGATTGGCGCCACCGGCCCGAAGATGATGGAACTCACCGGCGAGATTGCCGATGGCGCGGTGCTCAACTACTGCGTACCGCCGGAATACAACGACCGGGCAATGGAATTGCTCGACAAGGGCGCTCGCAAGGCCGGCCGCAGCGTGTACGACCTCGACCGTCCGCAACTCATCGTTTGCTCGGTAGACCACGACCACGACAAGGCCATCGAGACGACCAAGATGTTGTTGTGCCAGTACCTTGCCCAGCAGCCGCATATCGCCAAGGCCAGCGGCGTGAGCGATGAGGTGGTGCACGAAATCCAGTCCATTCTGGGCTGGCCGGCCACCAAAGAGCAAATCAACAAGGCCAAACACCTGGTGCCCGATGAACTCGTCCACCGCATCACGGCCAGCGGCACCCCGGACGAAGCGCGCGCCAAAGTGAAGGAATACCTTGACCGCGGCGCAACCTGCCCCATTCTCTACCCCGTTGGCGGCGATTTCAAATTGCTGATTGACACCTTCAGCCCGCTGGGTTGACAGGTGCTTCCCGAATCACCCACAGCGCCGCGGGATACACGGTTTTTCTATCTGTTCTGGTGTTCCCGCGGCTTTGTGTACCCGTAAATGGAGGTTCCCCATGAAAAAGCGGCTCTCCCCTTTTTTGAGCCTGCCCCTCGGGTACCTGGGGGTGCTGGGTGGATGGGTGCTCTATCACCTGCGACGCGCCAACCCCGAAGCAACCCTGCAAACGAATGCCAACCGCCGCCCGATGGGCATCACCTGGGAATGTGAAGAGCCTTTTGCGCACGGCGTATTGCGCCGCGTGGTGGAAAACGGCATTGAGCACGTCACCTGCCAGCCCGCGGAACAGCGCTTCGCGACTCCCATTTTCTTCCAGCATGGCATGTGGCACGGTGCCTGGTGCTGGGAAGCGTGGCAAAAACAACTGGCGGCCTGGGGCTGGGAAAGCCATGCGATAAGTTTGCCGGGACACGGCCACTCCCCGGCACAGCGTTCCATCCAGTTTTGCACGCTGGACTACTACCTGAACTTCCTGCGAGCCGAAATCGCCCGTTTGCCGCACAAGCCCGTACTGGTCGGGCACAGCATGGGCGGCGCGTTGACCCAGTGGTACCTGCGCTACGTCGGCGATGACTTGCCGGCGGTCGTGATGGTCGCTTCCTGGGTTTCGCATGCCATGCTGGCAGATAACTTGCTGCGTTACCTGCGCCTGGACCCCGTCGGGTTGCTGTTGATGCTCATCCACTGGGATGCCGCGCCGATGGTACGCACGCCCCAGGTTGCCGCCCGCGCGCTGATAAGCCGACAGGCCCTCCTCAGCCCCGAAGCCCTGTATGCCCGTTTGACGCCTGAATCGGCGCTGGTGTTGCTGCAGCACAACCCGCCCTTCTGGAGACCGCCGGAGCGCATCCGCACCCCTATGCTCTGGCTGGCCGGAGAAGCCGATGCCTTCTTCAGCGTGGAGGCCATGCGCCGCTCGGCAGCCCACTACGGGGCAGATTTCTATGTCGCCGCCGGTGCGGGACACAACATTATGATGGAACCCTCCGGCGCCGAAGCCCTGCAACACATCCACCACTGGCTTGCTGAACGGGTATAATGCCCTCCTTGCCCCCTTGCCTCCTTGCCCACTTGCCCACTTGCCTACTTGCCCACTTGCCTCATGCCTACCAAACAACCCAACTCCCGCATGTGTTTTGTCTGCGGCCTGGAAAATCCTTTCGGGCTGCATTTGCATTTTTACGAAACCGCGCCCGGTGAAGTCGAGAGCACCTACACCGCGCCGGAACATTTCCAGGGCTACCCCGGCGTGCTCCACGGCGGCATCGTTGCCACCATCCTGGATGAAATCACCGGCCGCGCCCTCATGGGGACGGGTGAGAACCCGCGCTTCATGTACACGGCCAAAATCGAAGTAAAATATCGGTACAACGTCCCCCTGGGTGTGCCGCTGCGCCTGGTTGGCAAGGCGCTGACCGTCAAAACGCGCACCGCTACTGCCTGGGGCGGCGTCTATCATCCCGATGGCAGGCTGCTGGCCGAGGCCACAGCATTGCTCATGAACGTCCCCGAAGACACCCTGGCCGAAACTGACCTGGAAGCCCTCGGCTGGCGCGTTTACCCGGACGAAG
>DAOTWV010000422.1:0-2409 GCA_034435695.1 Anaerolineales bacterium
CCATGACGGTTTCCGGGGTTGGCGGATATTCACCCCACGCAAGATCAGGGACGGCAAGCGTTGCGATTGGAGGCATAGGAGCGCAAGGGCAAGGCACGTTCAGGCCGTTCATTGCGACGGGTGAGATTGCCGTATCCGTTCCATCGTTTGCAGTTTCGGGTTCTGGAACTTATGCGTCATATAGCCGCACTGGACTGGCAGCTGCATTGCTTGGCGGCATGTCTGCATCGGCGGATGGATGGTCTGGCGTTCAGTCTGCTCCGTTGCCAATCAATACGTTTGCGATCCCCGCTGAAAATAGGGTTTTGGCAATTCCTGCTGATGTTTCGCGTATATTCAAGATACAGGCTGAGAGCCGGGTTTACGCAGTCCCGGCAGAAAACCGGACAAAGGTGATTCCGGCTGAAAATCGCAGGATGGTGTTCTGATGGCTGATTGGATCAAGGATGCAAACGCACGCATGGATTATGTGTTTGACTGGAGCGCTTGGCTTGCTGGAGACACGATTACCGGCACGCCTGTTGTGACGGTTGATCCGGGGCTAAATCTTGACCTGCAAACCAATGACACCACAACTGTGACCGTGTGGCTGTCCGGCGGCACGGTGGGGCAGGTGTATAAGGTTTCCTGTCGAATTACTACCGCTGCAGGACGAACTGATGAGCGAACGGCGCTAATTCAGGTCACCGATAGGTGATTTTGGCAAAAGCTTCGCGCCGATTGTTATTATCAAAACATGAATGCTTCCCGTATCAATGAAAACGGCGAAACGTGGTTGACGATTCGCAAGTTCATTGAGGAGCAGATCGAGGAAAAGCGATTGCGCTTGGAATCGGTTTGTTGCACGGAACAGCAAACGCTGATCCTTCGCGGGGAGATTCAGGCGCTCCGGTCAATTCTGGAGTTGCCGAACGCCGACTGAGTGTCAGTCCGCGTGACATATTTTGCCGCGCTGTGATAGCGCCGCAGGAGCCTGAAAATGGAAGAACAAGAGAAAGAGTTTTCCGAAGCCTTTGCGGAGTTCGCTACTGGCGAGAGGAAAGAGGAAGAGCCGGCTGTTGAGTTCGAGAAGGACGGAGAGCCGGTAGAGGATGTTGCCGAAGAGCCGTCGGCTGATGAGCAGACGGACGAAGGCGAGGAAGCCCCGGTAGAGGAAGTAGATGAGGCCGAGGGCGAGGCTGCCGATGAAGATGTGGACTGGGCGGAACGTGCGCGCCAGTTGGAACAGGAAATCGAGCAGTGGAAGCATAAGTTTTATTCTGACGCGGGCCGTGTTGGCGCGCTTCAGAGAAAGATCAACGAGCTAGAGGCAGCGCTGCAATCTAGGTCGTTGGAGCAGCCGCAGGCAAAAGCCGCCGCTGATGACAATGATGATGAACTTCCGCCGGAATTGGCCGAGTTCAAGGAAGATTACCCTGATATTTATCAGGCGATGCAAAAGCTCATGGACGCTGAGTTGCAGCGTCGCATTGCTGCCGTAGAGCAGGAGGTTCAGCAAAGCCTCGCGCCTGTCCAGCAGGTGATTACGCAGCAGACAGTGGCCGCAGAAATTGCCGCCCTCGAAGCGCAGCACCCAGACTGGCAGGAAGTTGCGGTTTCACCGGAATTTTCCGAGTGGCTTTCGAGCCAGCCGCAATCGGTGCAGCAGATGGCCGCAAGCGACTATGCAAGTGATGTGTCCTTTGTGCTGAGCGCTTTCAAAACTCAAACCCGTGCGCAGCAGCCGCAGGAGCGGCCAGCAGCAAGCGGGATTGCGGAGAAGCGCAAAAGGCAGTTGGAGAGTGCAACGTCTGTTCCAAGCCGAGGCTCCAGTTCGAGCACTCCGCTTGCAGACGATGACTACGACGCCGCCTTTGCCTACTACGCAAGCAAAAAAGCCAATTCTAACTAAGGAGGTAAATCATGCCTGCTACAACTTATCCTAGTCTGTCTCAGCGCACGCTTGCTTGGGCTGCGACTGAGATGCTGGCTCATGCCGAGCCTGTCATTGTGTTGTCCAAGTTCGGACAGAGCAAGCCGCTGCCGAAGAACAAGGCGGATACCGTCAAGTTCCGGCGTCCCAATCCGTTCCCGGTGAGCACCACTCCGCTGACCGAAGGCGTCACGCCGACTAGTCAGGCGCTCACCTACACGGATGTGACCGTGCAGCTGGCCCAGTATGGTCAGGTGACCGAAATCACGGACAAGGTTGCCGATATGGCGGAAGACCCCGTGCTGAAGGATGCTGCCATGCTGTCCGGCGAGCAGGCTGCCGAAACGCTGGAGCTTGTGACGTGGGGCGCGCTGCGCGCCGGCACGAACGTCGGCTATACCAATGGCACGGCCCGCGCTCAGGTGAACACCCCGCTGACCCTGAATGCGATTCGTGCTGGTGTGCGTTCGCTGCAGGCCAACCGTGGGCGTCCTGTC
>DAOTWV010000423.1:0-5304 GCA_034435695.1 Anaerolineales bacterium
CTTCAGCATACAACAAAAAACCGCCGCCTGCTATGGGGAAAACCCTGAGGCGGCGGGGGGAAAAACCCTGATTTCTGTGAAAATCAAGGCATCGAATCACTCCTGTGTGAGAAGCAGCCCCATCTGAATGGCGATATGCACCAGGTTGGCCACGTTACGTGCTCCCAATTGTTTCATAATTTGCGAGCGATGCGTCTCCACGGTTTTCGTACTCACGCCCAGAATTTGAGCAATTTCCTGGGTAGAGTACCCCTCAGCAATCAGTTGTAATACTTCGCGCTGGCGTGTGGTCAGTTTGGTCTCGGTACGAGGCTCGTTTCCTACCCGTCGGATGTAGTCTGCAATGACGTATTTGGACACCTGAGGACTGAGGTACACATTTCCCTGGGCTACAGCCTCAATGGCCATTTGCAGTTCGTCCCTCCCCGAAGACTTCAAAAGGTATCCGGATGCACCAGCGCGCAATGCCCTCCATACGTATTCTTCATTGGCGTGCATCGAAAGCATAACCACGCGTGTGCCTGGATAGTTCTGAGAGATTTGCTCCACTGTATCCAGGCCATTCAGTCCCGGCATGGAAATATCCAGGAAAACGATATCGGGACGCAGGGATTCAGTAGCCTTCAAGGCTTCGCGCCCATTACTGGCCTCCCCGACCACCGAAACGTTGGGGATGCTTTCCATGAGAGCACGAAACCCGGCGCGTACCAATTCATGGTCGTCAGCAAGCAAAACCCGTACTGTTTTCATGTGAAGTCACCTGTATCTTTGGTTTCTAACGTCTGAACTTTCCAGCGCGGGGGCTTGAGTGTATCGGTTTGCGGCAGGCTGGTTTTGCCGCGTTCAACAGGGAAGCGCGCCAGAATTTCCAGTCCTTTATCAGGACGGGATACAAAATGAATTTTCCCGCCCATCAGGTACACCCTCTCCTGCATATTGAGCAGCCCCAAACTGGTTTTACCAGTGCTTTTCAATGCAGCCTCTACATCCATGCCCTTTCCATTATCCTGGATATGCAAAATCACCTCGTTGGCATTGCGTTGCAGATGCACAACAGAACGAGTAGCCTCGGCATGCCGTCTGGTATTGGTAATGGCTTCCTGCACCAGACGGAAACAGGTAATTTCCAGGTCGTCGGGAAGGCTAAGGTCAGGTGGCTCTACCTGGAGCGTGACTTCCAATCCGCCTTGCTTGTTCTGTTGGTCTACAAACCAGCGCAGGGCTGCCACCAGGCCCAAATCATCCAGCATGGGAGGCCGCAGGTTGAGGGACATGGTACGCACCGTTTGCAGAGTCTGGTCTACGATTTCCAGCGCCTGGGTCAGGTGCCTGGTGATTTCCGCTTCATTTTGCTGAGCCATACCAGCCTGAATTTGCAGTTTTGCCGCAGTCAACGCCTGCCCAATTTCGTCATGCAGTTCTCCTGCAATGAAGTGCCGTTCTTTCTCCTGGGCGTCTACCAGGCTTTGCGAGAGACGCTGCAAGCGGGCACGCGCCTGATTGACTCGCTCAAACAAGCGCGCGCTACGAATGGCTACCGCTATCTGGTTGGCTACCTGGGTGATGGTCTCTCGTTCTTCCAGATTCAAGGGGCTGACAGATTTTCGCCCAATCAGCAATCCACCAATCAATTCATCCCGCGCTACCAGAGGGAAATAAACATACATTCCCAGTTTTTTCCCTTCCAGGCTGGCAACCAGATGCGGCGGAGACTCCATCCCCAGAGCATGACGTACCTCAAACACCTCCTGACGCTCAAAAAAGTGCATGATGGTTTCCGCCTGCCCTGTCAACCGCGTGGGGTGATTGATATACACATCTCCTTCTGCGAGATGCGCCAATTCCATTGCCTGTTCTTCCCCAGCCATCAGTTCGATGACACTGGCAATATCGAAAGGAACAACGCGTTGCACCCAGCGCAAGGCATTCGCTGCAATACGCTCTGGAGAACGGGCAGACAAGATGGAGCGGTCGATTTGGTGCAGGATATCCAGGCGCTCAATGTAGCGTCGCAAACTGGCTTCGCTCTGTTTTGAGTGGGTAATATCCGTAATGATAAGCGCGGCAAAACTGCTGTTGGGGACCTCGTTCCGCAGGGTTTCTACGTTGATAGGGTGCACATGCAGGTGCAGATACCGTTTCAATTGCCGGTCGTGCACTTCCAATTCACTGGGGCGGTCATCCAGCAATCTTTGAAATGCATCTGGCAAAAAAGCATCCAGATAACATTCTTCTTCCTCGCAATGAGGGTGCAAGACTTCATGCAGGTGCCTGCCGGAAAAGGAACGAATATGCCCCAATTTCCACTGGGTTGCAGTGCGGTTGACGCGCAACACACGCCCATCCACATCCAACAAAGCCACTACCTGAGGCAGCGAGTCTACTGTCGCCTCCCATTCCTGTTTCGCTCGCTGGATAAGGTGCAGGCTTTCCTTGAAAGCCAGTTCAGCCTGCTTCCGGGAGGTGATGTCCTCCACTGCCCCCTGAAAATACACCACGTCCCCTGCACCATTGTAGACCGCGTGCAAGTAATGATGTACCCATAATGGCGCGCCATCATAACGACGGATTTCGGTTTCAATGTGATAAACCCTCTGCTTCTCAAAATCCAGGTTGGAAAGCAGTCTGCGGTCCTGGGAACCGAAGAGTATGTCACTGGCATTAGCAGCCAGGATGGACTCCCGGTTGGGACAACGCAACATCTCAATCAGTTTTCGATTGGCATCCAGAATAAACCCATCCGGCGTAATGCGATATACCCCTATCGGCAAGTTCTCGAATAAATGCCGATAGCGCACTTCTGTTTCTTCCACCGCCCGCCGAATTGTCAGGTTATCAATCAAACGCTGTACTGCGGTCATCAAATGCGTCAGAGATTGGGCGGTTTTCAAAATGTAGTCATCGAGATAGGTGCGTAATGCCTGTACGGCGACCTCCTCGCTACCACTACCGGTATACATGATGACCGGGTTGCCGGGGTAGCGTGCTTTGAGTTCTTTGGCAATCTCAATCCCATTGCTCCAGTGCAACTGATAGTCGGCTATTGCCACCGTATACGGCCCCAGTAACAACGCCTTGGTGAGTTCATCCGGGGAAGAAACCGTAACGATTTCACAAGCCGGGTAACGTTGTCGCAGTTCGCTGGCTACCAGATTGCAAATCGTAGGGCTATCATCTACTATGAGAAAGCGATATGTGCTCTTCGTCATTTCCTTGTCCCTGAAAAATCTTGTTTCGTGTGAACAGATATCCTTGCCAGGGAACGATTTCTTGCTTTGCGTTGTGATTACTACCCTCCCCTTTGTTTATAGCATGTTTTTTGACAACCATCGCAAAAAAACATTACGAATTCTTTACAAAATCTGTGTTTTGCCTGGTTTCCTCCGGGATTATCCAATCGAATACATACTGCAACCTGAGTTGCGGATAAGAAGACTTTGTATCGAGTGCCTTGGCAAGACCTGGCGGAGAGGGGGACAATGTACAGCGTCTCCCTCTATTGTGGGGGAGATTCTTCGCTCCTTTCAGTCGCTCAGCATGACATATGACGGGCTTTGTGAGTCTTGCCATGAAACAAACAAGCGTTATCCGCAACTGAGGTTACAAAAACAAAAGCGGACGTTTCATACCGTCCGCTTTCGTACAGTGCGTTACCACACAGGCTAAAACGCCAGGGGTTGTGCCCCGCGTGAAATATTATCCAGAAATTCTTGCCTGGTAGCCAGATTTTCTCGAAAACTGCCCAACATGGTAGAGGTCGTCATACGGCTGTCATGCTTCTTGACTCCACGCATCATCGAGCACATATGCACCCCTTCCATGATAACCGCAACCCCGCGCGGTTGGAGCAGGGTTTGCAAAAATTCAGCCACCTGACGAGTAAGGCGCTCCTGTACCTGCAGGCGGCGAGCAAACATATCCACGATGCGCGGAATCTTGGAGAGCCCAATCACGCGCCCATTGGGAATGTACGCCACATGCGCCCGCCCAATGAACGGCAGCATGTGGTGCTCGCACAAACTATAGAACTCGATATCCCGCACCAGCACCATTTCATCGTAGTGTTCCTCGAAAATGGCATCGTTGACCAGCGCAACCGGGTCGGTGCGGTAGCCGGAGAGCAGTTCGTCATAGGCGCGCGCTACCCGGTCAGGGGTACGCTGTAAACCCTCGCGGTCAGGGTCTTCTCCCGTAGCCAGCAAAATCTGGCGTACTGCAGCCCGAATGGCATCTTGATTCATGGGAACGGGAGGAAACAAATCTGCACTGCGATAAATCGCTTCGGTGGTTTCGGTTACCTGCCACCCAGAGAGTTTTTCGTTTTTCTTCATGGACATACCTTTCATAACTATACCTGCACAGACGCAGGGAAATACACGGACTGAGACGCCGCCGCAAGGACAATCCTTACCCGCGGCAGGATGTCAGTTTACCACAAACGGTCTACCGGACGGTTTTCGGCCGTTGACCGGCCGCGCCCTGGGGATGATGCTGGTCGGGATGGCCTTTTACCGCTGGGGCATCCTCAGCGCGCAGCGGGATGCCCGCTTCTACCGCCGGATGGCCGCCTGGGGTTTTGGGCTGGGGCTGCCACTGGTCGGGTGGGGACTGTTCCAGTACTACGCTCACCACTGGGAAGCGACCTACAGCCTCTTCATCGGGCGAATCCCAAATCACCTGGCAACCCCGCTGATTGCCAGCGGCTACATCGCCCTGGTGATGTTGTGGAGCCGCTCCACACGCGGGCGCGGGATGCAGGAACGGCTGGTCGCCGTTGGGCGCACCGCCCTGAGCAACTACATCGGCCAATCCCTGCTGGGGACCTTCCTGTTCTACGGCTGGGGGCTGGGCCTGTTCGCCCGCTTTGACCGGCTGGCCCTGATGGGCTTCATCGCCGGAATCTGGGCGCTGCAACTTGCGCTGGCGCCCTGGTGGCTGCGCCGCTTCCGCTACGGCCCGCTGGAATGGCTGTGGCGCAGTTTGAGCCATTTCCGGCCGCAGCCCCTGCTTCGGCCTGCGGCGTCTTGACCTCGCACTGGATTGCCGCCCCCCGCAGATGTCGCAGATTACGCCGGTAGAACAGAAAAAATCCGCGGCGTAATCTGTGGATACCATGCAGGCAAATTTGGAGTTGCCGCTTTGGATTGCGGTGGCTCGACCCCGCTTTTTGTGTTCCGCCCTCCCCTCCCCCACCGTTTGACAGCCTGCCCACCCCGGCATATAATTCAACCCATGTTGAACTATCCCCCCGAACCCGACCTGGAACAACTTTCCCGCTGGCTGAAAGTCCTCGCCGAGCCGAAG
>DAOTWV010000424.1:0-8789 GCA_034435695.1 Anaerolineales bacterium
GGCACCCAGGCGTATTCCAGGATGTAGGAAAGCGCCACTTCCCCGTGGTACCACACCAGCGGACTGGTCAGGCTGAACGCAGCGGCCAGAATCCCCGTCCGGCGGCCAAAGAGGGCCTCTCCAAGCAGGTACATTCCCATCACCCCCAGGCCGCTGAGCAGCACTCCCAGCCATACCAGCGCGGCGTTTTCGTCCGGGATGAGCAGGGTGAAGAGTTTTCCCAGCCCCAGGTAGAGCATGAAGGTTCCCGGCGGGTGCGGCTGGTGCAGGGTGATATCGAAATGCCGCAACGCCAGCGCAAAATTGACCGAATCCCAATGGTTGAGAATCTGCGAGCGGAATGGCAGCCGGGTCAGGACGCCGAGGAGGAAGAAGAGCGGGGGGAGTCGTCGCATGGAGAATTGGCCTGTTCGTCTGTTAGTCTGTTAGTCGGGTAGTCCGTGCAGTTCCGTATTTTCCGTGGCTGTTGGTCGGTTGGTCGGTAGCCTGCGGTCTGCCGTCCGTCGTCCGTCGTCCGTCATCCGTCGTCTGTCGTCCACCAGCCATATTCCTCCGGCCAGTATCACCAGCAAGGGCAGCAGGCTGGAGATGCCCTTCAATCCGAGCGCCATTCCCAGGTTGCGGGCGATATTGCCCTCCCGCCAGTAGGGGAGGGAGTAGTTGAACAACGGATTGGGAGTCCAATCGGGGAAAGATTGTCCACCAAGTGTCTCTACCCACACGGCGAAGAATGACCATCCAAGCAGCGCACCGGTCAAAATACGCCCTGCGGGATGACGCCATACCCGGCGCAGCCCGTGCGCAAAGGCCAGCATCAGGAAGGGCAGCATGGGCAGGAGATAACGCGGCCCGACGGCATAGCCACCCTGCCACATAATCGAGGAACCGTTGAAAAGCAAGAAACTGCCCACTGCCCACAGGCTCAGCCCCCATTCAGGCATCTGCTCCCCGCTGCGCCGCCACCACCAAAATCCGGGGATTGCCAGCAGCAGCACCGGCGAAAGGAAGAACAGGCCGCGCAGCGTACCAAAAGTGATGCCCCACAACGCCGGCAGATTTGGCCCCGTCAGGCTAATGAACCCCTGGTCATGCAGGTCATGGTAGTTGACCGAATATTTGTACCCCACCGGCAGGATGGTGTGGAAAATGGCATAGTCGTAAGCCATCAGCAGCAGCGCAGGCGGCAGCGCCCCCAGGATGAGCCAGAGCGCCGTCTGCCAGCGGCGGCGAATCCACAGGGCGTACAGGCCAATGCCGATGACAATCAGGATGGTTGGATACTCGCTGATGACTGCCCACCCCAGGAGGAAGCCTGCCCCCACCAGGTGCGGCGCGGCGGACTCCCTTTGTGCGGATGCCGTGACCAGAGAGAATCCGGCAAACAACAGGCACGCCGTCAACTGGTGGCTGAAAAGCATCCCCCCATAGGCGAAAGCGGGCGTCGCCAGGGCATACACCAGCACCGTTCCCAGGCGCAGGCGTTCATCGGACAGGACGCGTCCCAGGGAAACGTACAACAGCACGCCCAGTAACGCTGCGGGGATGGCGATGGTGGTCATCGTGACGGCGTATAGCGCGCCCATGAAGTACACCTTGTCCACGGCTACCCCCGTCCCTTCGGGGTTGAGCGTGGCCGCAAAGGCCGGGCTGCGGGCGATTTTCTCCATCAGGTGCGTCACCGGCGGCAGGGATGCAACCATCCGGTAGGCAGCGTAAACGGGAACACCCAAAAAGGACACGCCGGGGGCTTTGTCGGTGTAGAATCGTCCTTCAAATTCGGCGTAATCCCCCGTGTTGGTGTAGTAATGGTCAATGGAAAGCGAACCCTCATCCACCAGAGCCATTGTCAGGTCCAGGCGGGAATTCTGGCTCCAACTGGCCCAGCGCGGGAAAGTGTACGCGTAGATGAAAAACAGCAACAGGAAAAGGAAGAGGTTTCGTTTCATAGGCAGGGTCTCGTACAAGGTACAGTGTACCTTGTGCAAGCCCCTGCATAGATTGCGGAATCGTTAGCCCTGGCCCCCAATGACCTCGCGCACAGTGTAAATTGGCTTGTTTTGCGATTCGTGGTAGACGCGCACCAGCATTTCGCCAATGAGCCCCATCATCAGAAACTGAATGCCCACGATGACCAGCAGCACGGCGAGCAGCAGCATGGGACGGTTGCCAATCTCGTAGGCACGGAAACCAGCCCAGCCGCCTGCCAACCCGTGATAGAGTTTCGCCAGCGTCAGATAGCCGCCAGTGAACAGTCCCAACGCGGTGCTGATGAGCCCCATACCCCCAAACAGGCGCATGGGACTGGTGAAGAAGGTCAGCATGAAAAAGACCGTCAACAGGTCGAGGAGGACGCGCGGCGTACGGCTGATAGCGCCATACTTGGATTTCCCGGCACGCCGCGCCCGGTCGTTGACAGGCACTTCGGCGACTCGCGCGCCGACGATGGCAGCCAGTTCGGGCAAGAAGCGATGCAACTGTCCGTATAGCCGCATCTGCTTGGCCACCTCGCTGCGGAAAGCCTTGAGCGAACACCCCCGGTCGTGGACGGTAATCTGGGTGCTGTTGCTAATCAAGCGGTTGGCGACTTTGGAGAGAAAGCGGCGGGCAAAGCCTTCCTTTCGCTCTACGCGCCAGCCGGTAACCACGTCGTAATCACCGGATTCCAGTTTTTCCAGCAGAGCGGGGATATCGGCAGGGTCGTTCTGTCCGTCGGCATCCATGGTGATGATGATTTCGCCCCGCGCATAGTCAAAGCCCGCGGCGAAGGCGGCGGTCTGCCCGAAATTGCGCCGAAAACGGATGACGCGCACATGCGGGTCGGCGGCGCTCAGGTCTTTGAGCACGGTAAAACTGTCGTCTGTAGAGCCGTCATCCACGAACAGGATTTCATAGGGCTTGCCCAGCGCGTTCAGCGTGGCACATAGTTCGCGGTGCAGGGGTTCCAGATTGGGGGATTCGTTGTAAACGGGGATGACAATGGAGAGCATGGGGAGGTAGTCGGCTGGTCAGTTAGTCTGTTAGTCTGGTGGTCAGTTAGTCTGTTAGTCTGGTGGTCAGTTAGTCTGGTAGTCGGCTGGTCTGTTGGTCTGGTAGTCGGCTGGTCTGTTGGTCTGGTAGTCGGCTGGTCTGTTAGTCTGGGGGTCGCCTGGTCTGTTGGTCTGGTAGTCGCCTGGTCTGTTAGTCGGCTGGTCTACGGTCTACGGTCTGTCGTCCGTTGTCCATCGTCCGTGGTCTGCTGTCCGTCCCAGTCCTTCGGCCATGAAGAACAGCCCGCCCATCAGGCCGACGACCAGGTAGGTGATGACGTAATTGAGCAGGGACATGGTTGTGGCCGGGGCGGCGCCCACTCCGACTGCGGCGAACAGGGTGACGAAGGTTTGTTCTCGCACGCCCAGGCCGCCAATCGAGATGGGCAGCGCCAGTGAGAAGGAGATGATTGGCGTGAAGAGCAGATACACGCCCAATGGCTGATGCACGTCCACCCCTTCGGCCAGCAGCCAGGTGAACAGGATGAGCAGCAGGTCGAAGACGAGTGAGACGCCGCAGGCCTTCAGCAGGGCCGGGTACCCCAGTTGTGCCACGGAACGGTAAAAGCGTTCCAGTTTGTCCTGCGCGGGGAGGTGAATTTTACCACCCAGCCAGGGCAGCAAGGGGGTTCCCATCACCACGAAGCCGCCCACAACGCCGCCCAGCGTGAGCGCCAGGATGGGCAGAGTCCATGCGGCGGGGAGCAGGTGACGGCTGAAAGGCAGAGCAATCAACGCCATCAGGAAGAGTACCCACAGGCCGGTGGCGCGCTCTACCAGTGTGGTACCAATCGATTCAGGCGCCTGGCCGGTTTCCTGTGCCAGTTTTGCCATTTTGACGGCATCCCCACCAAAGCCAGAGGGCAGGAACATGTTGAAAAAGGCTCCCACGAAGTACAGGTGTACCAGCGTACGCAATGGCACGCGGATATCGAGCGCTTCGAGCAGCACTTGCCAGCGCAGGCCGCGCAGTGCGGTGCCGAAAATCATCACCAGCGTGGCGGCAAGGACATACGGCCAGCGCACCGCGTTCAGCGTGGCGGCCAGTTCGCGCACGTCCACCTGAAAGAGCAGCAGGTAGCCTATCAGCCCGGCGCTGATGATGATTTTGAGTAGATTCCACAGGGTTTGTCGGGACATGAGGTAGTCGGTTGGTCTTTTAGTCGGTTGGTCAGTTAGTCGCCTGGTCTTTTAGTCTGTGCGATTCCGTGTCTTTCCGTGGCTGTTGGTCGCGTAGTCGCGTGGTCAGTTAGTCGCGTGGTCTGTTAGTCTACTGGTCTGTTAGTCGGCTGGTCTTTTAGTCTGTACAATTCCGTGTCTTTCCGTGGCTGTTGGTCGATCGTCTGTCGTCTGTTGTCTGTGGTCAGTCACCCGTCGTCCGTGGTTTGCTGTCACCATGCGATACAGGTCATCTACGGGGGCGCAGGCGCGGCGGTAATCGTATTTTTTCAGTACCAGGCGGCGGCCGTTGCGTCCCAACTCACGGGCGAAGGCACGGTCCTCCAGCAGACGCAGCACGGCGGCGGCGAAATCTTCCGGGGTATCGGCAATCAGGGCGTGGACTCCGTCTTCCAGGGCGATGCCCTCGGCTCCGATGGTGGTGCTCACCAGCGGCAACTCCTGAGAGAGGGCATTCAAAATCTTGACGCGCATCCCGCCGCCGGCGCGCAGAGGCACAATCATCACCCCAGCGCGTTGCAGGTAGGGGGTCGGGTCTGGCACATAGCCGGTGACGTGTACGTGCGCCCCGTTCCAGGCCAGAATTTCGGCCGGCGGGCGGCTGCCGACGAGGTCGCATTGTACCTCAGGTTTGGCTTTTTGGATAAGGGGAAAGACTTCGTGCAAAAACCACAAGACCCCATCCACGTTGGGGGGCCAGAACATGGTGCCGATGTGCAGGATGTGGTCGGCGTCGGGGGTGCGCGGCACCGGCGGGGTGGAGTCCGCATCGATGGCAATCGGTACCACCTGGAAGGGGGCAGGGGCCTGGGCAGCCTCCCTCAGGGCCAGCGCGTCCTCCTGACTGACCGTCAGCACCCCATCGAAGGTGCGGCAGATTTCCCCCTCATAGTGCTTGAGCAATTTCCAATCACGGGCGTACAGCCACTTGAGCGGGTTGCGCGCCGGCAGGGTTTCCGCCAGTCGTTTGTACAGCACCCACAAAGCGTTGTGCGCATCCAGAATTTTGGGCGTACCGTTGCCCAGCGCGGCGTATTGCGCCATGTTCAACTGGTCGGCGTGCAGGATGTCGAAGTGCTGCTCGTCTAGCAGGCGCAGCAACAGGGCGCGCATCTCGGCGCGGGCATCGCGCACCATCGTCCAGGGCTGACGGGTGAGTAGTGAATGCCCCAGCGCCAGCGCGTCCCGCCACACGGCGCGCTGCATGGGGACGGTGTACACCGCCCGGCACACCTTGCGCAGGGCTTCAATGCCGGCGCGTTCGTCGCCGCGCACGAACGAAACCAGCGTGACCTGATGATGCTGGCTGAGGTAATTGATGAGATGCCAGGTTTTGATTTTCGGGCCGCTATCTGGTGGATAAGGCAGCACCTGGGTGAGCAGCAGAATATTCATGGCGTTTTCCACCTCATATCGGCTGCATATTGCAATGCAATCAACTCCTGTCCGCAAATGGCCTTGAACAAGGCGACCTCCCAGAGTTTCCAGGTGTGCCAGCGGCCGATAGGGGAAAAATCGGATTTGGATTCCCGTTTGACCCAGTAGGCGACCTTTCCGGTGTGGTCTCGCATTTGGGATGACCCCTGAATTGGTAACTTTGCAATGCGCTCGTAGGGGTACATCTCGGCGGACAGACCGTACCGCTGGCAAATATCCTGTATGGTGGCTTGAGGTGCGGTGATGACATCCTCGAAACGCACCAATGCGTAACCAGTTTGGCGGTGTTTGTGTTGTGCGTGGAAGGCCAACACTGTGCGGGCGCTCCATTTCCAACGGCGGCAGGCGGCAACAAAGGGAATTTTCCAGGTCTTGCGGGTCGATTCCACCACATCACGCCCGTCCCGTACCAGAATGAGCAGGTGTTCGTGTGGAAAATAATCGTAGAAGCGATTCAGGAAGGCTACGCCGGGGTTTTTCAGCAGCATACGTTTGTCGGGGGGAACATACTCGTGCAGGTAGCGCAAAAAAGCGGCCCCGAACAGCGGCGCATAATCCTGCCCCCCGATTTTTTCTCTATTGTCCTGATACAACCACAAAAAGCGCTGCCAGAAGGTATCCAGCGCAGGCGAGGCTTCCAGAAAAGGGATTTCCCAGATCTTGTTTGGATAGTAGGCTACTTCCGGGTGCATTTCCAGCATGTCCCCCAAATGAACGGTGCCGCTGCGTTTGGTTATGCCAATCAGGAATAACGCCGGGGGACGGTTTTCGCCCCGTATTTTTCGGGCGACGGCGCGGGCATGTTCCCCTGGGGAGATGGGAGATTCTTCCGGCGGTACCAGGCCCGTGATGTCGAGATAGCGTTGCAGTTTGTGAAAATTTTGCAGTAAAGATGCCATGATTACGCTGTTTTCAATTTTTGGTGCAGGGCTGAGGGCGAAATGACCGTTCGGCCGCGTCGCCCGTGGCTGAGGATGCGCAGGGCGTTGTGGATGCCCCACTTGACGAATGTGAGCAGATAGATGAGCGCCTTGAGCGCCTCGGCTTGCATGCTGCCGCGCCATTTGCGGAAGAAGCGTACCCGGCTCTGGTACAGGTCTCCCTCGCGGGCGGCGCGGCGGTTACGGCTGCTGCCGCCCCCGTGATGCAGCACCCGTGCTGCAGGTTGATACCACACCTCCCAGCCGTGCTGGACGAAGGTGTAGCACAGGTCTACTTCCTCGGCGTACATGAAGTACCCTTCGTCCATGCCGCCCACTTCCAGGTAGGGTTCGCGGCGGATGAGCATGCAGGCGCCCTCGATGTAATCCACGCGCTGAGGGCCGATGTCCTCTTCCGGGCCGCGGCTGGGATAGTGCGCCCCGTACAGGGCGCGTCCCAATCCGCTCAGAATGAGAAATTCCTGGGTGAGCGTCGGGAAAGGGGTGTGTGAAGCCTGGAAACTGCCGCCCGGGTTGCGCAGGTTGGCACCTACGATGCCGGCTTTGGGATGGGCGCGCATTACTTCGAGCATGCTTTGCATGGCGTTGGGGTACAGTTCAGCATCGCTGTTGAGCAGCAACAGGAATTCTCCGCGCGCCAGGCGCGCCCCCTGGTTGTTGGCGCGTGCAAAGCCAACGTTTTCCGTGTTTTGTACCACTTTCACCAGTGGAAAGTGTGAACGCAGCATATCCTGACTGCCGTCGGTGGAGCCGTTATCTACCACGATGATTTCAACGGATAACTTCCCAAAAGTTTGCTGCACTGAACGGATGGCCTGCGCCAGTAACTGACGCGTGTTCCAATTGACGATGATGACGGAAATATCGAGGTGGGGGGGAATGTGGATGTTTGTCATGGGGCGGGTTCTACTCTCGACGGGTTATCCCTTGTGGGCTGGAGGCATCCTCCGGGTATAGTCTGTCCAGAACCATGAGGGTGCCCATAAAAATCCAATTGTAGGCCGCGTAGTCGTAGCCCATGATGGTCTGGGTGTAGGCAAAGGGAAACAGCCAATCGCCGAAACCCATGATGAGCATACAGGCCAGCGTGCCGGCGGTAGCCGCATTTGCCAGTCCCTCGGAAAAATCGCCCCGGCCGCGTAATCGTTTGGTCAGGCGGTAGCCCGTCCACAGGATGGCGCCGAACAGCCACAGGATGATGCCCATGCCCACGACGCCCAACTGCGAAAAGATGTCGACGTAATTGCTGTGGGTTGCCACGCCCCGGTCGGGATAGTACGACATGTAGTAGGCCGCGTACCCGGCGGGGCCGGTGCCGAACAGCCAGTGTTCCTTCGTTACCAGCCAGTTGACGCCCCAGGCAGCGAGGCGGGTTTCCCCGCTGCTCACGCTTTCCTGTTGCATGGCGGTCAGCAGATAATCGGATTTGATTACGGCAACCAGGATGGCGAGCAGCACCAGCGCCAGAGTTGCTTTTTTCGAGCGTTGGAAGACCAGTAACCCGACCGCAAAATACACTGGCAGCCACCCCGCCAGCCAACTGATGTGCAGGAAGAATCCCCAGTACATATAAGCGGCGCACAGCGCCAGCAGCGCGCCGCGTAACCAGGGAGAGAGTTTTTGATTGTAGATGGCCTGACCAAAGGCAAGGGCGACCACCCACAGGTTGAACATGCCCCCGGTATTGACTGGGAAGTGCGGCAGTATGCGATATCGACGAAGCAACCCCAGGAGTCCCCCCACCAGCATGATTTCCACCAGGATTTTCAGGCCGCGTTCTGTGTGAATGTCGCGCGTTACCAGCAGCATGAGTGCCGGCAGCATCATCATCACAATCGCTGAGGCTGCCTGCACGAAAGGAAATGATTTCCAGATGTGTACCAGCGGGTCCCGAAAGGCGATGCTCCAGCCCCAGGAGACCAGGACACACCCGACGAACCACAACAGCGGATGGGTGACCGGCGTTTGTGGCAGTTGCCATTCCCGTTCGATAAGTGCCATGCGCAGAACCCACAATCCCACGAACAGGATGGTAAACACCAGGCTGAAAACCAGACGGCTGGCGGTGCCGGTAGGCAGACTGAGCGGCACGAACAGACTGGTTATCAGAATGACGTAAGGGGCGTATGCCTGTGCGCGTACCAATCCCTCCAGGCCGAAGATAATGGCCGGAAAGATGGCCAGTACCAGGGCGTAGCGTGGGTCT
>DAOTWV010000425.1:0-2048 GCA_034435695.1 Anaerolineales bacterium
CCAAAAAAAAAGCGGACAGGCTATTTGGCCTGTCCGCTTTTTCCATGCCGCACTCAAAACATCTGTGCGTTGATTTCATCCAGCGATTCACGCGAAGGCCGCAACTGCGCCTCCTCCAGCCGATTGAGCGGCGTCTCTGGCAAATTGTGCACCTCCGCAAGCGGCGTATGCTCCGGGTTGATGTAAATCAACCCCGTCACCAGCCAGTTATTGCGGTAGTTCTCATCCAGCACCCGGATGGCCTCCACCCGGCTGGTGGGGTCATACTCACGCTCCAGTTTCTTCAGCATGATGCGCGACCCGTCGTGCATCGTCACTTCCTTCACATCCCCAGGCTCGAAATCATCCTCAATCATGATTTCGTCCATGTACGGGATGAAGGAAATATCGTGCAGCGGCGCCTCGTGGTCCTTCGCCCAGCCATACGAGTGATAACTCTCATCCTGGTTGTTGAAACTCACACACGGGCTGATGATATCGATGATGGCCAGGCCGTTGTGGCGGATAGCCGCCTTCAGCAACTCCTTCACCTGTTTCGGGTCACCGGCAAAGGTGCGCGCCACAAAAGACGCCCCGCCAATCAACGCCTCCATGCAGATATCCACCGGCATGTACGGGTTGACACCCTGCTTTTTCAGGCGCAGCCCCTTCTCCGCCGTAGCCGAGAACTGCCCCTTCGTCAGACCGTACACCCCGTTGTTCTCCACGATGTACACCATGTTCAGGTTGCGGCGCAGCACGTGCTTGAACTGCCCCATCCCGATGCTGGCCGTATCCCCATCGCCGCTGATGCCGATTCCCTTCAAAGTCACATCCGCAAACAGCGTACCGGTGGCAATCGCCGGCATACGTCCGTGCAAACTGTTGAAACCAAAAGAGCGGCTCAGGAAATACGTCGGGCTTTTGCTCGAACACCCAATCCCGCTGAACTTCACCACATCCTCAGGAACGAGGTCCAGTTCATACGCCGCCGCGATAATCTGGCTGGCAATGGAATTGTGCCCACACCCCTGGCACAGCGTCGTCGGCGCGCCGCGATATTCCTTCTTCGTCAATCCAGCGCGGTTCACTTTCGTAGCCATCTTATTTCGCCTCCCGCTCCATAATCTGCTCGCGCACCCAGCGAGCCGTCATCGGCAACCCGTCCAGATGGGCTACCGAAACCATCTTACCGGTTTCCTCCGGCAGGTTAATCGTCAACAACTGGTGCAACTGCCCATCACGGTTCAATTCCACCACATACACACGCTCGTGCGAGCGGATGAAATCGTACACTTCTTCGGCAAACGGGATAGCGCGCACCCGCAGATAATCCGCCGGAATGCCGGCCGCTGCCAACTGGTCACGCGCCTCACGGATGGCGTCATCGGTCGTACCAAAACCAATCAACCCGATTTTTGCCTCGCCTTCCGCCTTCTCGATAACCGGAGCGGGCAGCATACCGCGCGCTGTCTCGAACTTCTGCTTGATACGCGCCTGCATGCGCTCCCAATTCTCCGGGTCTTCACTGTAGCGGGCATACTCATCGTGCCCGGTACCACGCGTAAAGTACGCGCTGCCCGGCTTGCGGTTGCCCGGCACCGTGCGGTAGGGCACGCCGTCCCCATCCACATCCAGATACCGGCCCCATTCCACGCCGAACTTCTCCTTGAATTTCTCCAGGTCTTCTTCCCACAGCACCTTCCCGCGCTGCATCGGCTGGTCGGGATACTCGAAAGGCTTTGTCATCCACTGGTTCATCCCCAAATCCAGGTCGCTGAGCACGAAAACCGGAGTCTGCAATTGCTCGGCGATATCGAAAGCCTTCCACCCAAACTCGAAGGCCTCCGTGGGGTTGGCCGGCAGGAAGATGATGTTATCGGTGTCGCCATGCCCCAGGAAGTAAGTCATCGTCAGGTCACCCTGACCGGTGCGGGTGGGTAAGCCGGTGCTGGGACCCACACGGGAGACATTCCACAGCACCACCGGGATTTCGGCCGCGTATGCCAGCCCGACGAACTCCGTCATCAGGCTGATGCCCGGCCCCGAAGTGGATGTCATCGCCCGCA
>DAOTWV010000426.1:0-2059 GCA_034435695.1 Anaerolineales bacterium
ACACCGCCCAGGGGGACATGCGCATACGCGCCATGGGGCTATCGGCCACGTTGATGACATCCGCACCGGCTTCGGCCAGCAGACTGGCACCAGCCAGCAATTTGTTGGTCGCCAACCCGCGCGGCGGGTCCATTTCAACGGCAACGGCAAAACCGCCGGACTGCAGTGTTTGCGCCAGGTGCGTGGGTTCCTGGGTGGCCACGGGACGCTCGGCAGTGGAAGCAACCGGCAAATTATTCAATTCCAGCACCGGGGCAGGCTGGTCCAGCGCCTGCCGCATGGCGGCGATATGCTCCGGCGTGGTGCCGCAGCAACCGCCAATCAAAACCGCCCCTGCCTGCCGAAAGGCCTGTGCGTACTCGCCAAAGTACTCCGGCCCGGCAGGGTACATGATGCGCCCCCCGACCTGCTCCGGCCACCCGGCATTGGGTTTGACCCAGTAACGCGCCTCGGGAGCCACCTGACGCATGCGGTGCAGCACGCGCAGCAATTGCGCTGGCCCGCCCGAACAGTTGACGCCAATCACATCCGCGCCGGCCTCGGAGAGTACGCGCGCCACCTTCTGGGGGGTATCGCCCAACAGGGTACGGTCATCCCGCGTAAAGGTCAGGGAGGCCACCACCGGGAGCGCGGCGTCCACCTCGCGGGCAGCCAGAATAGCCTCCTCCACCTCGTACAGGTCGCTCATCGTCTCGATGACAATCAGGTCGACGCCGGCCTCCGCCAGCGCCTGGATTTGTTCCCGAAAAGCCTCCCGCGCCTGCTCGCGGGTGACGCGCCCAAAGGGGACCAGACGCACCCCCAGGGGGCCGACGTCCCCGGCAATCAGCACCTCCTTGAAGGAGGCCAGCACCACCCGACGGGCCAGTTCTACCCCGGCACGGTTGATTTCTGCCACCTGGTCTTCCAGCCCGTGGTCGGCCAACCGATAGCGATTGGCGCCAAAGGTGTTGGTCAGGATGATTTGCGCGCCGGCCTCGATGTAGGCGCGGTGAATATCGGCTATCATGGCCGGGTTGGACAGGTTGAGCGCGTCGAAGCACTCTTTGAAATCGATGCCCTGGGCGTGAATCATGGTGCCCATAGCGCCATCGGCCAGGATAGGGGCAGAGGAGGATTCGAGTAGTTCAAGGAAAGGGTTCATAAGCAAGGGGGCAAGTTTGCACGTGTCCCCTCTCCCTTAGGGAGAGGGATAGGGTGAGGGAGCAGGTAACGCACCAGGTTATGCTTCCTCCGGTTTGCGGGCTTTGAGAGAGAAGGTGAAGGGGGCGGCAGGCAGGTCTTTCGGGGGGTACCACCAGCCATCGGGGCCTTGCTCCAAAAAGGGCAGGGCCTGGTACACGCTGAAGGGGAATTCGTGGATGAATTCCACCCGCAGTCCGGCCCCCGTCAGGGCGTTGAAGACATCGCTCAGGCTATGCGCCCATTCGTAGTGCGTCTTGTGCTGCAAGGTCGCCTGTGGGTCGGCGTAAGAGCCATCGGCGGAAAATTCTTCCGGCTGTGGGCGGTGGAAATAGTCGTAGTGCAGGCGCAGTTCGGGGGTTTTGCTCTCGTCGTCGAAGGTGTTGGCAAAGGGGTGAATTTCGGCCATGTAAAACACGCCGCCCGGCGCGAGCATGTGGGCGATGACTTCGCCCCAATGCGGCAGGTCGGGCAGCCAGGCCAGCACCCCGTAGGAGGTGAACACGATATCGAATTGCTCATCCAGCAAGCGCGGCGTCTCGTACACATCAGCGCACACGAAACGCGCCGTCAATCCGGTTTCGGCAGCCAGTTGACGCGCCAGGGCGATAGCGCGCTCCGAAAAATCCACGCCCGTGACCTGCGCCCCGCGCCGCGCCCAGGAGAGGGAATCCATGCCGAAATGGCATTGCAGGTGCAGCAGGCGCTTGCCGCGCACGTCCCCCAGTTCGGCAATTTCCAGGGGACGCAGCGAGGTTTTTCCGGCTTTGAAGCCTTCGACATCATAAAATTCGGAACGAATGTGCAATTCAGCCCATTCGTCCCACAGTTTGCGGTTGGCGGAAAGGTAGGGATTGGTGGTCATAAAGAAGTATCA
>DAOTWV010000427.1:0-4428 GCA_034435695.1 Anaerolineales bacterium
ATTCGTGCTATTCGTGGACCCATTCGTGACATTCGTGCTATTCGTGGACCCATTCGTGACATTCGTGCTATTCGTGGACCCATTCGTGCCCATTCGTGGACTGCTGGCAACCAGGGTGACCTCCATCCCATGACGTGCGAGTTCCTCACCCAGATGCAGGGCGCGGTAAAAGGTGCCCCCGCCAACGTAAGCCCGGTTGTGTACCAGCATCAATACGCGCATCTTATTTTTGGGCCACTGCCAGATGAGAAGGGTAAACCTGTAAAGCCAGTCTCCCAAGCACCGGAATCCTGCCCAGTTTTTCTACCCAGGTATCGGCGCGTGAAGAACTGCCATACGCACTGGGGTATGCAAAAGTGATGTGGAAGTTTGCATCGAAGGCCTGAGACAGGGCCTTGTGCAAGTCACCGTATGAGAGCAAACGAGTGTGGTCATACTTCAAGCCGGTACGCCAGTACACGTAAGCGGCTGCCCAACGGCGTGGCAAAAGCCCTACCCAGCGAACCTGCACGTGTGGTTCTGGCAGAAACAAGTCGAAGCGGTTACGAGAATCGGCCGCAAAACACCCGCCAGGGCGTAATACTCGCTGTACCTCCTTCAACACGGCCTCTACTTCGAAGACATGTTCCAACACATTGAGCGCGTTGGCGTAATCGAAGGTCTCCGCAGGAAAAGGCAAATACTGCCCGTAAGCCTGTACCAGCGTGACGTTTTGTATGCCCTGCGTTTCCAGCGCCTTGCGTGCCAGCAGCAAACTTGCCAGGCTGGGTTCCACCCCGACAACATGCTCGAACATCTCTGCCAGGGCGAACAAACTCGCTCCGCTGCCGCACCCCAGGTCAAGGGCCAGCGTGGATGATGCGAGGGGAAAATGACGCCGCAGTTCCTTCAGATACATTTGCACCATGCGGCGGCCTCTCTCTGGTTGGGTAAGCACATACTTGGTAATGTGCGTCATCAATGCTTCAGATGCCGCCTGGGAGCCGGGTTCCAGCCGTAAACGTAACGCTACCAGGTCAGGATAACTCAGTCGCTCATAGGCATCCAATAATTGCTCTACCACAACTTGCCCGGCCGGGTCGGGCTTGGGACGCGGGTAACGCAGGTCAGGGATACCCAGTGTTTGCGGGTACGTTGCACCGCAATGCGTGCAAGTCAGGTGACTGGCATGTGGCGCTGTTGGCAAGATACCTTTACAAGAGGGACACAGTAGAGAAACCGAAGAATTTTTCATGGGTGTTCGTTCCATAAACCTTCCCACAGACCGCGCCAGTAGTACCGCGCGGCGCGAAAATTGCCATGCGAAACCAGCCGCAGCGTGGTTTTGCTCGCGCTGCCTAAACGCCAGGGGATGACCACCAGCCAACGCCAACCGCGCACGTGCTTGCGAAAAAAGCGCACGCTGGAGCGTGCCATCCAGTACCGCTCGCCGGGAGAATCGCTGCCCAGGCTGGAGCGGCTGACTTTGTGCCACAGCCTGGCCTGTGGCACGAGAAGTAAGCGGTAACCGGCCTGTCGCAGGCGCAAACTGTAATCCGAGTCTTCGTAGTACAGAAAAAAACCTTCGTCTAACAACCCAAGATTTTCCAGAACGTTCCTTTTTAAAAGCAGTGCACATCCAGACAAAAATTCCCGTTCCACGGGTTTCCTTGCCGCTGGTATGCTCATCTCGCGCCCGTGATTGCCGGTCAGTTCCAGTGTCCAGCGGCTACGCCCAGCACCCGCAGACCAGATACGCTCCGGCTCAGTGGCATAAAAAATCAAAGGGGCAACTGCTCCTACGTCAGGTGGTGCAGCCGCCTCGACCAATGGCTCCAGCATACCGGCGTCGGCCAGGGTGTCGTTGTTCACAATGAAAACGTATTCCGCACCCTTCTCCAGCGCATGCCGAATTCCGGCATTGAACCCACCCGCAAATCCCGTATTCTCAGGGATGCGCACTTGCTCGACTTGCGGAAAAGCCTCGGCGATGCGTTCCGGGGAATCATCCGTCGAACCGTTTTCGACCTCCAGCAGACGGTAATTCGGGTAACTCAATCGGCTGAGCGTTTCCAGACAGGCCAACGTATCTGGCGCATTGTTCCAGTTCACGGTTACCACATACACCAGCGGGGCATCAGCGTCCATGCATCACCTCCTGCAGGTGTGCCAGCGTCTGTCTGCCCAGTGCATCCAATCCATAGCGTGCCTTGAAAATGCGATGCCCCTCACGGCTTAAGCGTGCACGCAGGGCGGAGTCACGCTGTAATGCCAGAATACCCTCGGCAAGTGCAGCGCCGTCCTCCCTGGGCACCAGATAGACGTGTACCCCGTGTTGCAAGGCATCCCGCACTGCCGGCCCGTCGCCAGTCAGCACCGGCTTTGCCATGGCAAGCCCTTCGTAAATCTTGTTTTGCACAGTCATCAGCGATTGTGGCGTGGTACCAAACGCGCCCAGGCATACATCTGCCGCCGCAATGCGTTCCACCAGCGCCGGCTTTTCCATCCAGTCAATGAAGGTTACATTTTCCAGGCCGTATTCCCGTCCCAGTTGACATGCCATGGGCTGTTCAGGCCCTTGCCCAATGAGTTCAAAATGGATTTCGGGATGGGATTGCAGATGACGCGCCGCCTCGATGATGTGCCGTACCCCGTGATTTGGGATGAACGTCCCGTAGTACAGCACCAGGAACCCCGACTCCCTTTGGGGGGGGTGCTGCGCCCGGAAAATCCGGTCATCCGCCCCGGTGGGCACCAGCCGAAACCTTTCCTTGGGGATGCCGTGAGTCTTGTGCAGCCAATCCACATACGCGGCGGTATCCTGGATAAGCAAATCCGGTAAGCGCAGCGCCAGGCGCTCTATGCGTCGCAGCAGACCGATGGTGAACTTGCTTCTGGCATCCAATCCGCGTTCCAGCGCCACCAGGTACACCGACATGAACACATCCCACACCAGCGGTTTGCCTCGTAAGCGGGCAAGCATCCAGGCAAGGAAGACATCGAACTGGCCGGGATAGCCGACCATGAGCACGTCGTAGGTCTTGCAGGCGCGATAGCGGCGCAGCAGGCGGAGGTAGGTGCGCAGCACGCGTGCCCAAAAAGTCGGGGAGCGCCATCCGCCGCTGGCAGCCTGCACCCGGTCTTCGATACCATGCCATAGGGGAACGTGGCATTCTATCACCTCTACGCCCTGGGTGCGTAGTGCGGCAATCATGGATGTGTTGCGGCTGTATTCAGCCCGGTACGTCCCAAAATAGCACACGCGCAAAGGCTTCTCGCTCACGGTATCACCTCGAAAATCCACACCCGGTCATGGTGGTACACGGGACGGTAATGGGGGCTGACGAGCAGGTCAGCGGGTGGCAGGATGGGGCGCGGTGAATTGACGCTGCCCTGCTGCTGCCCCACGTAGGCATGTGTGATGCCGCGTGCTTGCAGCAAGGTCAGCGTTTCGGGTGCATCTACGCCGTTTTGCCGCACTGCATGGCTCAAATCCAGCACACCTTGACGGAATCCGGGAAAAGGGTCGGCCTCGAAGGTGTAGAGCAGCGGCGGGTGGCTGGCGGCGCGTTTGCTCAGGACGGGCAGCCACCAGCCGCCATCCGCTCCGACGGCGGCGGTATCGTGGTAGGCGGTGAAGTTCTCAATCAGAAAACGCGCTTCGGGGGCGGTGTTTTCCCGTACCCAGGCGGCGGCGCGTACATCGGGACGGGTAAGCATGGCGTGTCCCGCCGGGCGGATATCCCCCAGGCGGGCGCGCCCTCCCCAGAGCGCGGCGGCTACCACAAGGGTGGTCAGCGCCCCTTCCTTCCATAATGGGGCATGCTGGAGGGTGGGTAAGAGACATCCCAGGGCAATCCCTGCAAAAACGTAAGTGGCAATCAGCACGGTGAAATTACTGACGATGCCCGCGCCGGGCAATCCCAGCCAGTGTGGGTATGCTGCCGGGATGAGGAGCAGCCCCCACAGGGCAAAGGAATCTCCCCAGGATGCTCGCTTTTTCAGAAGCGCTCCCAGCCCAAAGAGCATCAGCATCCACATCCAGGGGGACAGATAATCCGCCAGCGCACCAGGAATGGATGGGGAGGCGGGTGCGGCGTTTCCCGCGGCCGGCAAATCACGTAATTGGGCGCTGAACATGGTCACCAATTTGCCGCCAAAGGCGTGTATCAACCAGGGGATGGCAAGCAGCCCGGCAGCGAGGCCTACCGCGGCCAGCCCCGGCAGCCAGTTACGCCACCCCTGCCAGTGGACGAGCAGGTAGGCCAGCAGTCCCAGCATTCCCATGATGAGCACGCGGTAGTGCGTCAACCCCAGCCCGGCCCACAGCACCGCCCCCGTAATCAGGTCGCGCCGGCGCAGCGGCGCGCCGCGGTCGAGCCACTCCCAGGTGAAAAACAGTGCTACTGGCAGGATGACCTGCCCGGCCAGTTGGGTGTAGCGTCCCCA
>DAOTWV010000428.1:0-2120 GCA_034435695.1 Anaerolineales bacterium
GTGCTTTCCCCTGATGACTGGATTGACCTGGATACCCCTGAAGACTGGGCGCGCGCCGAAAACCTGGTGCGCTCCGGTGTGATTACCCCTGATGACCTGGGGTTTGGGTGGCCGACGGAGGCCTGACGACACCGTACACCGTACCCTGTACTCCGTACTTCGTACCCCGTATCCCAACTTTCCCACTTCCCGACAAATGAACCATCCTGAAACTTCTTCCCCCACTATCCGAATCGGAGACCGCCTGATTGGCGAGGGCCAGCCGGCGTACATCATCGCTGAAATTGGCGTCAACCATAACGGTATTCTCGACCTGGCATTTGAACTCATCGACGCGGCTGTCGCTGCGGGCGCGGATGCCGTCAAATTCCAGAAACGCAATCTGGACAGTTTGTATCCCCGGAAATATCTGGATAACGCCAATGCCGGTGAGAAGACCCTGCGCTACCTGCTGCCCATCCTGCAGAAGGTGGAATTGCCCGATGAGGCCTACTACAAACTGGTAGACTACTGTGAAAAGAGGGGCGTAACCTTCCTCTGTTCTGCCTTCGACCCCGAAAGTGCTGATTTCATCGATTCTCTGGGGGTGCCGGCCTACAAGGTGGCCTCCGCCGACCTGACCAATCTGCCTCTTCTGGACCACCTGGCGAAGAAGGGCAAACCGCTCATTCTTTCCACGGGTATGTCCCGCATGGAAGAGGTGGAATTTACGGTTAATTTTTTGAAGAAACGCGGCGTGGAATTTGCGCTGCTGCACTGTAACAGCACCTATCCTGCTGCCTTCGAAGATATCAACCTGCGATTCATGCACCGGCTGAAGGAATTTGATGTGCCGGTGGGCTATTCCGGGCACGAGCGCGGCATCGCCGTTTCTACCGTCGCTGTGGCGCTTGGTGCGACCATCATCGAGCGGCATATCACCCTCGACCGCACCATGGACGGCCCTGACCATGCGGCCAGCCTGGAGCCGCATGGCTTCCGCAAGATGGTGCGCGATATCCGCAACATCGAGGCGGCCCTGGGTACGGGCGAAGAGAAATTCATGTCGCGCGGGGAAATTCTCAACCGTGAGGTGTTGGGCAAATCGCTGGTAGCGCGCCGCCGCATCGAACCTGGGGAAAAAATCACTCCTGACATGGTGGCTGTCAAAGGCCCGGCTTTGGGGATTTCTCCACAATGCTACGACGACCTGATTGGCCGTACCGCTGAGCGCATTATCGAAGAGGATGAACCTTTCCTGGAGCGCGACCTGGGACACGTCATCACCCTGGATGCCGAACACACCCTGCCAATGGACTGGGGGTTCACGGTACGTTTCATTGATTACGAAATGATGATGGCGTACAAGCCCCACATGCTGGAATTCCACTTCACCGATAAGGACCTGGATGAAGAGTATCCCGGCGGCGACCTGCCCGTACAACTGGTGGTACATGCTCCGGAATTTTGGGACCGTACCCTGGTGGATTTGTGCTCCCTGAATGAAGACCAGCGCCGTGATTCGGTGGCATTGATGCAAAAAGCCATCGACCTGACACGCCGCATGGCTCCACACTTTGTCGGCACCCCCAAAGTCATCGTGCATCCCGGCGCTATGTCGCTCGACCACCCCATCGAGGACACGCGGGCGTTGTACGACAACCTGCGCCGCTCCGTGCAGGAACTCGATTACGAAGGTGTGGAACTCTTGCTGGAAAACCTGCCGCCGCATCCCTGGTACTTTGGCGGGCAATGGCTCACCAATGCCTTCATGGATGCCTATGAAATCCGTGACTTCATCGAAAGCATGGGACTGAACATGTGCTTCGATACTTCGCACAACAAGTTGTACTGCAACTGGGCGCACGTGGATTTCTACGAGCAGGTCAGGGTGTTGCTGCCCTACATCCGGCACCTGCACCTGGCCGATGGCGCCGGCCTGGATGGCGAGGGGCTGCAAATCGGTGAAGGACTGATTGACTGGGTGAAATTCTTCCGCACGTTGGGCGATTACCGCGGCACGATGATTCCCGAAATCTGGCGCGGCCACCAACGCCAGGGCGAAGGCTACCTGATTGCCATGCAGCGCCTGTCGGAGGCGTATTTCCAGGCGCACGCATAACCCGAATCTTCCGCTCACG
>DAOTWV010000429.1:0-2023 GCA_034435695.1 Anaerolineales bacterium
TATTTGCCGAATTTTTCTTTCAGCAGGTCTGCCAGCGTAGGCTGGCCAATCTCCTGCAACTCGTAGCGCACGCGCTGGGAGGGCTGTTCGATTTTCAGGATGCGTCCCAGGTCGATGGGCGTACCCACGATGACCAGGTCTACGTCCGCGTTGCGGATGGTTTCCTCCAGTTCGCGGATTTGGGCATCGCCGTAGCCCATGGCGGGCAGCACGTCCCCGGTGGTGGGGTACTTCTCATAGGTGGCCTTGATGGAGCCAACTGCGAAGGGACGCGGGTCCACGATTTCGGCTGCGCCGAAGCGGCGGGCGGCCACCCAGCCGGCACCGTAGGCCATTTCGCCGTGCGTCAGGGTGGGGCCGTCTTCGATGACCAGGACGCGCTTGCCGCGGATGGCATCGGGGTCATCCACGAAGAGCGGGGAAGCGCCTTCGATGAAGAGCGCATCGGGGTTGATGGCGTGCAGGTTGTCGCGCACGGCAATCACGTCTTCGGGGGCGGCGGTATCCACCTTGTTGATGACGAAGACATCGGCCATGCGGGCGTTGGCCTCGCCGGGGTGGTAGGTCACCTCGTGGCCGGGGCGGTGCGGGTCGGCCACCACAATGTGGAAATCGGAGACGTAGAAGGGCAGGTCGTTGTTGCCGCCGTCCCACAGGATGATGTCCACTTCCTGCTCGGCCTGGCGCAGGATGGCTTCGTAATCCACACCGGCGTACACAATCACGCCGTTGTCGATATGCGGTTCGTATTCTTCGCGCTCTTCGATGGTGCATTCGTGCTTGTCGAGGTCGCTGTAATCGGCGAAGCGCTGCACGGCCTGCTTTGCCAGGTCGCCGTAGGGCATGGGGTGGCGGATGGCGGCCACTTTGTAGCCCATCTCGCGCAGGATGAGGGAGACGCGCCGGGTGGTCTGGCTTTTGCCGGAGCCGGTGCGCACGGCACACACGGAAACCACCGGTTTGGTGGACTTGATTTGGGTGGTGTGCAGCCCCATCAGGCGGAAGTCGGCGCCGGCGGCCAGTACCTGGGAGGCTTTGTGCATCACGTATTCGTGCGGCACGTCGGAGTAAGCGAAGACCACCTGGTCGATTTTTTCTTTTTGGATGAGACTGGTCAGTTCGCTTTCAGGGTAAATCGGGATGCCTTCAGGGTAGAGTTCACCGGACAGTTCGGGGGGATACAAACGGCCTTCGATGTTGGGAATCTGCGTAGCGGTAAAGGCCACCACTTCATAGTCCGGGTTGTTGCGGTAGAAGACATTGAAGTTGTGGAAATCGCGCCCTGCGGCGCCCATGATAAGAGTACGGATACGACTCATGGTGTGAGAACCTCCTGAAAAGGGATATTCTCACCGGGAAGGCCCCACCGGCGAGGAGATGGGATTCCCGCGGAATTGCGGGGAAGATGAGCCTTCTGGGTGGGCGGTTTGCCCAAGGGGGTATTGTATCCGAAAACCGGGGAGATGGGTAGGAAGCGTGCGGCGACTCAGCAATTCCAACAATTCATCCGCAGATGTCGCAGAGTGGCAGATGAAACTGCACCTACAGTTGCAAAGTCGCCCTCCGGCGGCTGGAAATCAACCTGCGCAGGGAGGTTTGGCAGCCGTAGCCGCGGTTTCCAACCGCCAGGCGGCAGATGAAACTGCACCTACAGTTGCAAAGTCGCCCTCCGGCGGCTGGCAATCAACCTGCGCAGGCAGGTTTGGCAGCCGTAGCCGCGGTTTCCAACCGCCAGGCGCAGATGAAACTGCACCTACAGTTGCAAAGTCGCCCTCCGGCGACTGCGCAGGCAGGCTTGGCAACCGTAGCCGCGGTTTCCAACCGCCAGGCGGCAGATGAATCTGCACCTACAGTTGCAAAGTCGCCCTCCGGCGGCTGGAAATCAACCTGCGCAGGCAGGTTTGGCAGCCGTAGCCGCGGTTTCCAGCCGCCAGGTAGTACCAGCAACCTTTCTCCCTCACGAAAGCGCAATGCCCAAATCTGGTGCTTTTCCGCTATAATTGGGGCACATGTCAATCACCTT
>DAOTWV010000430.1:0-7221 GCA_034435695.1 Anaerolineales bacterium
ACGAGGACGCCCGTGTTCATGTCCAACACCCAACGCGTCCCAATTTACACCATCATCAAAAACACTCTGAGCAACCATCCGGAGACCCTCAAGGGGATAGTATCACTCTACCCTCCCCAGTAAGCGTTGCAAACAGAGGAAAGATGCGCAGGGTACCAGTAGGCAAGTACCCTGCGCACCAGTGCCCCCTACCTTCCCAGGTAGGCACTCAAGTTGAGAAACAGATTGCGTCCATCGTCAGTCATCCCGTCAGGACCAAGGTTGTAGCCCCACAGGATGTACGCTCGGCCGTTCCGTATTTCTAACGCTACAGAATAATGGGTCGCGCTGGCTTGCTCACGAGCGATGGGCGTTACACCGCTAACCGGGGTGGGAATGTAAATGCCCAATTCGGTCAATGCGTTGGGATAGAGAATCGCAAGCGAGGTCTTGGGGTCCATCTCAACCTGGAACGGCTCATTCCAAAAGTCGGAGACGGGGTCTACGGCATAAACCGTGTTATTGTTCGAGTACCACGTTTGTCCGTAGTCGATGAACAAATCGAGTTCGGCAAAGAGCGCCGCGCCGCCTTCGCCCAGCCCCAGGATGGGGGTTTGCCACTGCGCCAGGGCCACGGCAGCGTCGGGGTCGTCAAAGGTGTAGTATTTCCCTGTCTCCGGACCGACCACAATCAGCGAGTAACGGCTAAAATTCGTCCCTGGCACTTCATCCAGGGTAAGGAGGTCTACCGCCCAGCCGTGGTCTTCCAGCAGAGACTTGTATTCCAGGGCGGTATCAATGTCTTCGTTCCACAGGTACGCGGCGCGGGGTAGCACGTTGAAGCCGGTGCTGGCGTAGCGGGTGAATGTCTCGCCGCTGTTATTCGTGCCCCAGGCCACCAGTTTGACGGTAAAGCCGCCCGGTTCTGCCGGGCCGGGGACAACCCCGCCAAACACGCCATCATTCGCCTGTCCGTCGCCGTGCGCTCCGTCGTCGAAGAGTTGGATTGTGGATGTGCTGTTCATGCGGGGCAGGCCGGGGCCGGCCACCAGGGCATAGACATCGGCCATTTCCCCGGTGATGGGCTTGTAATCGCTGAGGATGCCGTAAATGGGCACGTTCTCCCAGGGGATATGCTCCTCGGGGCCGCCGCCCACGGCAGCCAGCAAGGTTGTCTCGCTCTTGCCGGAAAGCATGAAATGGTACTCGGTTGTGGGTTTCAGAATCTGGAGAGTGACTTCCCACTGTCCGCTTTGGGGAGCGCGCACCCGCACCTGATGATGTGTGTCATCCCGATATTCGGCATCGGGGGTGACGGATGTGCCGGACGGGTCGGTCAGGCGGATTGTAATAAACCCGCCGGGAGAATCCCAGTTGACGGTGAAGACGGCTTCGGGGATACCCGCGCCGATGTCCACGGTGAAGACGACGTTTTGCTGTTCTTGCGCCCAACCGGTTCTTTCGTACAGGCGCTGCATCCCGTGGGTCAGTTCGCCAATGGCGACGTAGGCATCCGCCAGACGGTTGGGGAGTTGGGTCGGGATGTCCAGCGGCGGGAAGGCAGCGGGCATATCCGCGGCGAGCAGCGCGCTGGGTGGGTCTATGTCCACAAAGAAGTAGTTGCCGTGTTTGCTGGCCGCGATACTTTGCAAGAGGGCCGTATCTGCGCCATCGCCCAGGGCCACGGTATGCACCACAGCATCGGTGATGCCGCTTTCGATATCAGCCCAGTAGGGAGCGACGTTCTCCCAGCCATCGCTCAGCAGCACCAGCGACCAATCGTGTTCCGGGTCTCCGGAGGCGGTCAACTGGCCGTAGCCTTCCTGGACACCCTGTCCCAGGGCCGTCGTGCCGGAGGCTGTCAGGCCGTCAATGGCGTTGATTGCCTCCGCCCGTTCCGTGCCGCCGGATGTGATGGTGGTGAGGGGGTAGTCGCTGGAGGCGCTGTCGGCAAAACTGACCACGCCTACGGCATCGCCATCGTTGAGAAAATCCACGAAGGCGCTGCCCGCGTTCTGGGCGGCGCTCATCTTGCCGTCGTAGCCCATGCTGCCGGAACGGTCCAGAACAACGACCTCGTCATCGGGAGCATTTGCCAGGTAGTAGACGGCATTTGTCTCGCTATCGGTGCCGACCCCGCTTAGCGTAACCGACAAATCGTAATAGGCCGCCCCGGACTGGGTAGGCGGAGCAACCACCAGGAAGTAGGTATCCGCCGAGGGATAGGCAGCCAGCACGGAGGCCGTGCTCCCGCCGATTTCCACGCTGAAATCCGCAGGGGTGAGCGAAAGCGTTCCTCCGGCGGGCACCGCCGTACTGACTTGCACCAGAATTTTATCCGGAGCCGAGGGGTCGCCCGCATTGACGGGGGATACTTTGAGGGGGTAGAGAATATCGAAAAGCGGCACGCAGGCACGCGTATCTCCGGCATCAAAGTTGTCGCTTTCTCCCAGCGGAGATTCGTAAATTCCGTTGTAGTTGAAGTCCTCACAACCATCGGGGGAGCCGTCCCCGTCGTTGTCGGGGTCGGCCTCTTTACGGATGTCGTCGCCGTCAATGTCGCTGCTGCGCTTGTCATAGTTGCCTGCCGCGTCGAAAACGTAAGCGCGCATATCCTGCTTGTCCTGCACCCAGTCGCCGTCCGTATCGGGGTTGTAAGGATTCAGGTTGAAGCGCACGGCCTCGTCGAAATCCATGATGCCGTCGCCATCGCTGTCCGTCCATACGCTGGTCTCGTCGGCCCGCCCTGTGCCGCCCGCCGGCCCCGGCCAATAACCTACGATGGTCTGGCTGTCGTACTCCTGCCAACGCTCAAAATCGGGCGGCTGGTCGGGGTCGAGGACATGCACGTATTCCACGCCGTCCATGTCCACGCGGTATCCGTCAATGACCATCATGTGACCGGGGTTGCGGAACATAACCGGGCGGTCGGCGTCAATCCAGGCCTGAATCTCGGCGAAGGTGGGTTTGGCAGCCGGGGCATTAATGGTCGCGTTGAGCGCCCAGGAAATACCCTCATCCTCTTCATCGGGGAAGTACATGCCGCGGTCGAAACCGAGGTCATTGTCGGGGATGCCATCGTTGGTTCCGGCGTGGGTATTGCCGCTCCATTCTTCCAGAATGTGATAACTGATGCGGTCCATACTGAGGATTTGCCCGCCGTTGTACCAACTTGCCATCATACGGATAGAAGCGCGCACGCAGTACTGACGGCCATGCTGGTACTTGGTGTTGTCCGCACAAGGCGGTTCGGTGCAAGGGGCGGGAGAATCCCAGGCGTTTTCGGGGGTGTTGGTAGTCGGGTCACCCTCCGGCGCGCCGTCCAGCCCCAGCAGGTAACTGTCCTTGTTCTGGCGCACACGGGCGATGCCCAGCACCTTCTCCGTACCGCCAACGGGGATGAGCGTTTCAAAATTGAAGATGCTGCTCCAGGAGGCCATCAGATTATCCCGGAGAGGAGCCACCCGCCAGTAGTACTGGCCGGCAGGGAGGCGCGGAGCGCCCGCCTGCTGAAGGGTTGCGCCGGGCTGATAGTAGGTATCCTCCACGATGACATCCACCAGGGGAGAGCCGAAAGAGGGGTCGTCATCCAACTGGAAGCGGTAGGAATCCGCTCCCGCGGCGGCGCGCCACGAAAGAGAGAAGGAGGTGGCATCCAGGCGCGCCCCGTTTTCGGGCGTGATGAACAGCACCGGTTGGACGGAGTTCGCCGCCCCCGGAGTGGTGCTGCCGGCCGGATAGTTGCTCCACACCCCGGATCCCATCCCGGAGGCTCCGGGGTAGCGCCCGAGGGATTCGCCCTTTTCGAGGATATCCGCTTCGCTGATGTCCCCGAAACCGTTCTCGAAGGACGCAGCCTGGCCGCGCGGCCAGACGCCGCCCGCCACCGCGTTGGCTCCGGCGGAGGCATCGAAGCCGCCCCAGGCGAGGAAATCCACGATGGTTTGGGCGGAGAGAGCGCCCGGCTGGTAAAGTCCCACCTGCCCGGCGGCGTCGGGGAAGACATCTCCCAACCCGGAGGGAGTGTGGAGGACGATGAGACCATCAGAGGCATCGTAATCATCGTTGCCCGCGCCGAGGCCATCAAAGGAAATCAGGATGTACGTGTTGGGCGGCACGTCCGTCAAGGCGGCGGGCAAAGCGTAGACATCACCGTTCTCATTGCTCACCTGCCAGCCGGAAAGGTCGAAGCCGGTACCCGCAGTAGGGAACGAGACCGTCGGAGCCAGCGTCCCGCCGTTGTTACGGAAAATAAGCGGCAAGTAAAGATGAAAGGCATTCTCGCCAACGAAGAGTTCCACCCAGGCCGCCTCGCCGGAGTCAGGTTTGGGCATCACCTCGTTGAGCACCACGGGAGGCGGCTGCCCAGCGGCGCTGCGTTGCGCCGCCCGCGCCGGGGCCGCCCAGACGGACCGGGAGGCCAGTCCGCCTCCAACCGCCGCCACTATCAAGACTGCCGCGAGCAGCAGCCATCCCCTGTGAGAGAAAAACGTATTGCGTTTCATCGCCGGTCTCCTTATTTACTGACAGGACTTGCACAGTTGAGACCGCACAGGTCCGAAGACCTGTGCGGTTTGTTAGGACACTTCACTCATCAGGCGACATTCCATGCACGATGATTTGCGAGCGAGAAAGCCCGCCTGAGTGAGTGTCACCTGAAGGGCTGCACAACTACATCACTTCTGCACCAGGGGCAGGTAAATTTTCGCGCTGTAATCCCAGATACGCACCTGCACGTAGTCGGTGTAGTCATCGTCCGGCCGGCGGTACACCGTCACGGAATCGCTATCCAGCGAACGCCAATACGCTCCCGTGCGGGTATCCGGAGCGCCGGTATGGGAACCGAAATCCATCCCGCCATAATACCGTTGATTGACGCCGCTGCTTCCGGCATCGAACTGCCACATGGAGAGCAAGTAGGCATCGGGAGGGCTTTGCAAATTGTGTGAAAACGTGTGGGTTGTATCCTGACCGATAAGCGTCCAGTCCGAATCGTAATCCGGCTGCGCCATGCGCCAGATGCGGATGCGCACCTGCTCGGCATAGATATCTTCGGGGCGGCGATACACGGTGATGGAGGCGTTGTCCAGCGAACGCCAGTAGGCTCCTACGCGGTCATCGGCACTCATGCCTCCGGGTGGATGAGCGCCGAAATCCACGCCGCCGTAGTAGCGCTGGTTAACCCCGGAGCCGCTGCTGTAGTACTGCATATCTACCAGATAATCGCCGATGTTGCCTCCCAGGTTGTGTGTGAAGGGAACGGCCGTGTTAGCGGAAATGCTCGTCCACCCCGAATCGTAATCCGGTTTGGGCATCACCCAGATGCGGATGCGCACTTCGGGGGCATAAACATCTTCGGGGCGGCGGTACACGGTGATGGTACTGTTCGTCAGGGAACGCCAGTACGCCCCGGCGCGTTCGTTTTCACGCCCTCCGCCAAAGGCTGTCGCTCCAAAATCAGCCCCGCCATAATAGCGCTGGTTGATTCCACTGAGGCCGTCGCGATAGAGCATGTTGACCAGGTAATCGTTAGTGCTCCCGCCAAGGTTATGCGTCAGGATGGTCGCCGAATCCCCCGCCCCCAGCGAGACCCAGCCGCTGTCGTAATCCGGCGTGGTCGGCTTCCAGTAGTGCCAGATGCGAATGCGTACCTGCTCAGCATAGATGTCCTCCGGACGGCGGTACACGGTGACAGAACTGTTCGTCAGGGAGCGCCAGTAAGCCCCCACCCGGTCGTCAGGACTTGCCCCAGGCGCTGGATTCGAGCCAAAATCCGCTCCACCGTAGTAACGCTGGTTAATGCCGCTGCTACCGCTGTTGTACTCCATACTCACCAGGTAGTTATTGGCATCTCCGCCGATATTGTGCACCAGAGTCTTTGCCTGATTGGGACTGAGCGTTACCCAGCCGGAATCGTAGGTAGGCCTGGGGCGCACCCAAATGCGGATTCGCACTTCGGGGGCGTAATCATCCTCCGCCCGGCGGAAAAGCGAGATAGTACTGCTCGTCAGGGTACGCCAGTAGACCCCTACCCGGTCATCCTCCCGCGAACCGCCGAAACTTTTGGCGCCAAAATCCGCTCCGCCGTAATAACGCTGGTTGACGCCGCTCCCGCCGGAGCGGTACTGCATATCCACCACATAGTCGTCCGGGTCGCCGCCCAGGCTATGCGTCAGGGTGGTGGCGGCGGCGCCGGCCCCCAGCGAGACCCAGCCGCTGTCGTAATCAGGGTACGGGTCCACCCAAATACGGATACGGACATAATCGGCGTAAATATCCTCCGGGCGGCGGTACACCGTGATGGTGCTGTCCGTCAGAGTACGCCAGTAGGCCCCCACCCGGCCGCCTGCGGCCACGCCCCCAGGCGGATTGGCGCCGAAATCCGCCCCGCCGTAGTAACGTTGATTGATACCATTGGCGTTATCAACTTTGTAATCCATCACCACCACGTAGTCGTCGGTGTTTCCTCCCAGGTTGTGAGTCAGCGTGCGGCTGGTATCCGGTGCCAGAGAAACCCAACCGCTGTCGTAGAGCGGCCCGCCGCCGAAGGCCATGCCTGCCGAAAATGTTGGCGCCAGCGGCGCAACCGGACCGTCGTCTTCCAGAACGGGTGCCGCCGGGGGTAGAGTTGATTCCTGCGCTATAACTGGGGCGGCCACGCCAATGATGAAGACAAATGCCAAAGCAACAAACAAAACGAAGCGTACAGTACGCATGATGAAGGTACCTCCTTGAAACAAAATCCTGGAATTGTGATGGGAAGAACTACCGAGGCCGCCGTACAATGTATGGATATCTTACCGGCTTCCCGTTGGAGTTCTCTCATGGAGATTCTCTTCCGGCAATTTCCCCCAGGGCCCCTCGTTGCCCACTTGCGCGCCTGTGTTCCGGAACAAGAACACCTCTCAACATTCTTACTATAGCAAAAGTATACATCCGCCACAATAGGAAATTTATCTCTGACGCTGGACGCCATGCGTCAGCGAAGGGGGAGTATTTCTTTATCCTGAGAATACTCAAGGAGAGTACCCCGCCTTGTTTTGCTCTCCCCAACCCGAAATGAAACGGTCATACTAATCTTCCCATCCACTCCATTTTTGGAATTTCTGGTATACTAATTTTGGGGAACCGATTCCACGCTGGCAAACATCGTTGCGCTCAATAATGGCAGTGTATTCGGGGGTATCCATCCAAAAACATTTCCCATCCTACAAAAGCCTACGAAAGGAGCATATAATGCAC
>DAOTWV010000431.1:0-2203 GCA_034435695.1 Anaerolineales bacterium
TGGGCGGCCTCGGCGCCATCGCTGACGCGGTGGTCTACCGAGATGGTGGCCTTCATCGTCCACCCGACGGCCAACTGACCGTCCTCCACCACCGGCACCTGACGGGCTGCGCCCACCGCAAGAATGGCGGCTTCGGGCGGGTTGATGATGGCGATGAAGTGTTCCACATCGTACATGCCCAGGTTGCTGATGGAGAAGGTCGAACCCTCGATGTACTCGGAGCGCACCTTGCCCTCGCGCACCTGCCGCGCCATCTCGCGCACTTCGGTGGAGATTTCGCGCAGCGATTTGCGGTCGGCATTCCGGCACACCACCGTGAGCAGGCCGCTTTCGACGGCCACCGCGTTGCCGATGTTGATTTCGCCGTGTTGCACGATTTGGCCGTCCACCAGCGAGGCGTTCAGGTTGGGGAACTCCCGCAGGGTGAGCGCCACGGCCTTGACCAGGAAATCGTTGACCGAAAGTTTCACGCCGCTGCCTTCCAGTTGGGCGTTGATGCGCTTGCGGGCTGCCAGCAACGCATCCATGCGGTACTCGTGCGTGACGTAGAAGTGCGGCACCTGCTGTTTGGCCTCCACCATGCGGCGGCCAATCGCCTGCCGCAGGCGGGAGACGGGGATGGTGGCCGACGGACGCTGGACGGCAGTCAGCACGGCCTGCGGCCTCCGGTCTGTCGTCTGTCGTCCGGTGTCCGTGGTCTGCAATGCCGCCTCGATATCGCGCTTGACGATGCGCCCGCCGGGACCGCTGCCGGGGATGGTGCTCAGGTCGAGGCCGTGTTCCCGCGCCATGCGACGCGCCAGCGGGGATGCCTTGACCCGCCCGCCGGGGAGCGGCGCGCCCTTTTGGGGGGCTGCCGCTTGCGGGGCGGGCGCGCCCCCTGTGGGGGAGTCCGTTCCCGCGGCGCTTTGGGGGGGCGCGGCGGCCTCGGGGCTGGATTCCGCCCCCAGCAGGCCGGAAAGGTCGGGTTCTTCGCCGGGGTCGGCAATCACGGCGATGGGGGTGCCCACCGGCACGATTTCGCCTTCCGGCACCAGGTGACGGTACACCACGCCGCTGCCGTTGGCTTCCACTTCCACGGTGGCCTTGTCGGTTTCGATTTCGGCAATCACCGCGCCTTTTTGCACGTTTTCACCTTCCGCAAGCACCCAGCGGACGAGGGTGCCCTCGGCCATGTCGAAGCCCAGTTTGGGCATTTCCAAAATGACGGCCATCACAGCACCTCCTTGACGGCCTGTACGATATCGGGCACCTGCGGCAGGGCGCTTTGTTCCAGGGTGCGGTTGTAGGGCAGGGGCACTTCCTTCTGGGCGATGCGCTTGACGGGGGCGTCCAGGTAATCGAAGGCTTCTTCCTGGATGCGGGCGGCCACTTCGGCGCCCACGCCGTAGGAGCGCCAGCCCTCTTCGACCACCACGGCGCGGTTGGTACGCTGCACCGAATCGAGCACCGGTTCCATGTCGAGCGGGCGCAGGGTGCGCAGGTCTACCACTTCGACTTCGATGCCCTCTTTGGCGAGTTGCTCTGCGGCCTTGAGGGAGAGGTCCAGCCCCTTGCTGTAGGTGACGATGGTGGCGTCCCGGCCGGGGCGCTGGATTTTGGATTTGCCGATGGGCACCAGGTATTCTTCGTCGGGGACTTCGCCGCGCACCTGGTACATGGTGGCGTGTTCGATGAAGAAGACCGGGTCATCGGAACGGATGGCGGCCTTGAGCAGCCCTTTGGCGTCGTAGGGAGTGCCGGGGGCGACAACTTTGAGGCCGGGGAAGTGTGCGAAAACGGCATCGGGGGTCTGGGAATGGGTGGCGCCCAGTTGGCGTCCGCCGCCGCCGACGGTGCGGATGACCATGGGCACCTTCATTTGCCCGCCGAACATGTAGTGCATCTTGGCGGCCTCGTTGACGATGTGGTCCATGGCCGAAAAGGCGAAGTTGATGGTCATCAGTTCGGAGATGGGGCGCAGGCCGGCCATGGCCGCGCCGATGCCAGCCCCGACGATGGCAGCCTCGGCGATGGGCGTATCGCGGACGCGTTTTTCGCCGAAGTGGTCGTAAAAGCCTTTGGTTACGGCGTAGGTGCCGCCCCAAACGCCGACTTCTTCTCCCATGATGAAGACGCGTTCGTCGCGCTCCATTTCTTCCCATAAGGCCTGGGAGATGGCCTGTCGCATGGTAATTCTAGGCATGGTCTTGTCCTGTTAGTC
>DAOTWV010000432.1:0-2573 GCA_034435695.1 Anaerolineales bacterium
GAAAGCAACCTGTTACGTTGTTATCGTGGTGAGGAAAGTGCGCAGGGTTTCTGCTACGGCCTGGGGCTGTTCCAGCATGACCATGTGCCCGGCACGAGGGATGAGGTGCATCCGGGCATTGGGGATACTTTCGACCAGAAAATGGGTGTACTTTGGCGGGGTCATTTTGTCATCTTCGCCGCATACCACCAGCGCAGGTATTTGCAGGCTGCTCAGGGAGGAACGCACATCGAAGGCATCGCAGGCGGTAAAGTCACCGTGCAAGACGGTATGGGGGACCTGCATCATGCGCTCCCGCGCCAGCGATTTGATGGCGGCATCGCACTGAGGGTGAAACGCCCACTGGACGATGGTATCCACGGCGGAGGGAAAGCCCTCCGGGGTGGCAGCCGCCTCGAGGATTTTGGGAGACACCCGTAACCGCGCTCCTGTGCCGACCAGCCCCAGGGCGCGGACTCGCTTTGGGGCGGTCAGCGCAACCTGCAGGGCAATCGCGCCCCCCATGGAATGTCCTGTCAGGCACACGGGAGGTAATTCCAGGGCGTCCATCCAGTCAATAACGGCCTGGGCGTAGCCGGCGATGGTGTTTTCTCCCTCCCCCGGTGAATCGCCATGTCCTGGCAGGTCGAGGGCATACACGGGACGTCCCCCCAGATGCCGGACTTCTGGCGGCCAGTGCCACAGGTTCCCGCCGGCGCCATGTACAAGCACAAGCGGGGTTCCGCTGGTCTGCGGACTGTCCACGCGGTAGTGTATTGCGGCTGTGTACGGCATCATCTACCCCCGGCGATTACGCAAACGGTCATACGCGTCTTCAGTAAGCGGGATGACCACCTGAATACGTGTTCCCTTGCCTTCTGCCGATTCGATGTGCAAAAAGCCATTCACCAATTCGGCGCGCTCGCGCATGTTGACCATGCCCAGGCTGCCGCGGTTGTCGTAGGTGGCATCCACGGCATCCAGGTTGAAGCCCACGCCATCGTCCTGAATTTCCAGCATGGCAATATCGGCCTGCAGGAGTTTGAGACGCACCCAGATATGCGCTGCTTCGGCGTGTTTGCGGGCGTTGTTGACCGCTTCTTCGGCGATGTAGAACACCACGGCTTGCTTGCCTATTTCCAGGTTTTCCACGGCCTCTGGTTGTACTTCGATGAGTACGTTCTGGTCATAGGTTTCGCGCATCTTTTCGGCCATGGATTCTAGTGCGGCTGCCAGCCCCTTGGATTCCAGCACCAGAGGCCGCAAGGTGAAGAGCATGTGCCGGATTTCTTTGGTGGTGCGGCGTGCCAGTTCTTCGATTTTGACCAGTTCCTTCTGGGCTGTGTCAATATCGCGCTCCATCAGGCGGCGGGCAAAGTTGACGCGCATGGCAATGGCCGCCACGGATTGCGTGGGGCCATCGTGCAAATCACGCGCCAGTTTTTTGCGCGCCTCCTCCTGGATTTCCATCATGCGCTCTTTTTCCTGTTCCAGGTCGGCGTACAGGCGCGCGTTCTGCAAGGCGATGATTACCTGGTGCCCAACGATATCCAGCAGTTCGCAGCGTTCCTTACTGAAGAAATCTGGGGATTGGTGGGCAAAAATCAACACGCCATAGGTCTCCAAACCAGCGCGCAGGGGGATGCAGTAGGCGCTGCTGCAACTGCGCAGGGCGACAATGCGGGAAAGTTCCGCATCCTGGGCAATGTTGCGCCCCACCTGGGCCTCTCCCGATTCAATGGTCTCCCCCAGCAAGCCTCCCACCCCCTCCAGTACTTTGCGATGGTCTGCCGGGGTGAAGCCCCGCGCCGAGCCAACACGCAACACGATGCGGTCTGGGTTTCCTTCCGCGCGGTCAAAGAGAAAGAAGGCGCTTACCAGCCCTTTGACCGCACCATTTGGCGAAGAGAGCACCCGCATGCTGACATCCAGCGCAGTTTCCAGCACTCGCTGGTAGTTCAGTGTGGCACTCAGTTCGGATATCATTTCGTAAATCAGGCTGGAACGCTCGCGCTCGATGCGTTTGGCTTCCTTGCGGATGGCCTTGCGCTCAGAGTCAACACGCTTACGCGTGAGCATGCCGCGCAAAACGTACCCCAGCCATATCCCTGACAAGAGTACGGCCAGCCCAATGCCTGCAAGAATGAGAAGCGAGTTATCCATAGTGAGCGTATCCACCTGCAACAGTATTATCATAACGCAAAAAAAGGCTTTCGCAAAGCGAAAACAGGCTTTTTTATAGTACTCCAGTACTCCCCTCACTGAGACGTCACCTTTTCATCCCTGACTGCCGGTACGCGGATGACGCCGCGGAGGCTCCCTGATGGCTCTCACACGGGAAACCGCAGCCTTTCCGGTTCCCCGACGGTTTTCATTGGGATGAACGCGGACAAACGCAGATTCTCTGCAAAAACCGAAGAAAATCTGCGTAAATCCGCGGCCTCCGCGTCCTGCTCTCCGGCAGGGTGGAGCACAAACACCTCCTGAGTGCTCCCCGAAAATCAGGGAGCACGAAAAGGTTGTTGGTGAATCGCGGTATGGCCTGGCACAACAGAACGCAGATACCGCAGATTTGACGCAGATTCTCGCAGATA
>DAOTWV010000433.1:0-3971 GCA_034435695.1 Anaerolineales bacterium
GCGGGAACAGGTACGAGAAGTTGCGCGCCCCGCGCCCGATGCCCAGGATGCGCCACTGCACGGCAAAGGCGCGCGCCCCGCCATCGCGGTGATAGAGCACCACGCTGCCGTCATCGAAGACGGCCTGATAGCCGGCGGCTTCCAGGCGGGCGGACAGGCCGGGCGCGATTTCCAGGCTTTTGAGCAGCAGGACGTCATCCGTGCCGAAGAGCGACAGGCGGTCGAAGACGTAGGCATCGCGGGCGTACACCAGGCCGTCTTCCAGCGCCGAGATGGTGGTGGCGGCACGCGCCCCGTAGTACGACCACCCGTACACCTGCTCGCGTCCGCCCACGGCGGTCAGGAAGTAGGAGGGTGCCGGGCCGAGCCGCCCCTGGTCGAGGGTGGCAACCCGCCAGCCGGGCAACTGCGCCAGCAGGTTGCTGACCTGCACCTGTTGCTCGCTGGGCGGCCTCAGGTGCGCCAGGCGCAGTGACGGGAGGCTATCCAGCGCAATCAGCACGAAGAGCACGCCCGCCAGCCAGGGGATGCGGCTCTCGTGTGCCTGCCACATCAAGGCCAGCAGCAGCATGAAACTGGCAATCCCCAAAAAGCGGTAGGGCATCATCAGCGAACTGAGCGGCAGGGCATTGTACAGGTCGTTGAAGCCGCGTGTGTTGATGAGTACCCCGAACGCGCCCACCAGCGTCAGGCTGATTGTCGTCGCATTGCGCCCTTTGCGCCACAGCAAACCGGCTATTGGCAGCAGCATCAACGTGACGCCGATGTACAGGATTTCGATGTTCTGCAGCCGCAGTAAGGGGTTGAGCAGTTCGCGCCACGGGTAGGTGATGCGCGCCCAGTAGGAGGTATCCAGTTCGGTGATGCCGCCCGTCAAACTCGGCAGCAGCCACCAGCCCGAAAGCATGATGCCCGTCCCCAGGCAAGCAGGCACCCGCAGCGCCCGCCAGATTGTCGTCTTTTTGCCCAGCCACAAGCCAAAGACCAGCAGCGTGATGGCAACCGCGTGGATGGCGGCCAGCATGGCGTGGTTGAGCACGGTGACGGCCATGCCGAGCACCATGCCGGCCTGCGCCCACCAGGGGGAATCTTCCTCCAGGGAGCGCAGCGCCAGGTACACCAGCAGGGGGATGAGGGCCGTCGTCAGGACGCGCGGGTAATTCCCTTCGGCAAAGGCCACCCGCAGGTTATCGGGCAGCATCAGGAAGAGCGTTCCCCCCAGGGTAGCCGGCAGCCACCCAATCCAGCGGCGGTAAAGCAGCCAGGAGAGGCCGCCAAACCAGGCGCACAGCGCAATCAGCCAGGCGGTGGCGTTGGGCAGCGGGATTCCCAGCCCCTCCCCTAGAGTCACCAGGGCGTAGTACGGCAGGGGCGGGTAGTAACGCAGCACCTGCGCCCCGAAGTACCAGTCGGGAAAGAATTCCGGGAAAATCACGCCCTGCGCCAGTTCATCCTGTACATAGGCGGCCTTCATGACGTGACTCAAGCCATCCGATGCCCAGGGGTACAGGCCATCGGAGCGAAAGAGCGTTTTGTAGTAGAGGCCTGCGGTCGCCAGGGTAATCCACACGATGGCGGCGCACAGGGCGTACCAGTCGGAGCGTTTCATGGGGTGCGTTCCAAAACAATCAGGGCGAACATGCCCAACGAATCCATCCACGGAGAGAGTAAATTTTCCAGAGCGCGCCACAGGGTAAATGAGCCTGCCGGGACGAGCGCCCGCATGGAGACGCCGCCGGAGAGCAGGTAGCGGAAGGGCATGCACGGGCGCAAGATGCGGATGCGCCACTGTGGGTGCCGGTTCTCGAAACGGGCGCGGTCGCGCCGGAAGAGTATCCACGGCAGGGCGCCGTTGGCATCCGAGAGCGCACCCTGCCCGGAAAGACGCCATTCGGCGGCCTGGGGCGCAAACGGTTCGTGGTGCAGGCGGGTGTACACCAGACGCGACCAGGGCGTCACCCAGGGTTCGAGCATCGCTACCGCCCCGCCGGGACGCACACAGCGCGCCGCCTCGTCGAAGAAGGCGGAGGGGTCGGGGATGTGGTGCAGCACGTTGACCATTGCCACGCCATCCAGCGCACCCTGCGGGAAGGGCAAATGCCGGGCATCCAGCACCACATCCAGGCCGGGGACGGGCAAAATATCGGAGGTCAGCAGGCCGGGACGCAGTTCCTGCAGGAAGCCGCCCCCGGAGCCGATTTCGAGGATGCGCCCATCAGGGGGCAGCGCGCCCAGCAGGGCGGCGTACCATTCCAGGTAGATGCGCCGGAGGAAGGGTTTGCCCCGGATGACGGCGCGCCGCCGGGCGGTCAGTTCGGGCGCGTCCAGGTCCAGGCCGGCGGTTTCGGGCAGCGCCAGGGCGTTGCGGAGACGTTCTGCGAGGCGGCTCATACGAATTTGATGCGGCTGGCGGCGAAAAGCACCATGCGCAGCAGCAGCAGGCCGTGCCGCCAGCGGTCGATGTTGGTGCTGCCGTAGGTGCGCTCGCGGTAGCGGATGGGCAGGTCGATGATTTTCAGGTTCAGGCGCGCCGCGCCAAAAAGCAGGTCGAAATCGCCAAAGGGGTCGAACTCACCAAAGTAGGCGCGGTTGGCGGCGATGCGCTCGTAATCGGCCTTCCACAGGACTTTGGTGCCGCACAGCGTATCGCGGACGGGCTGCCCCAGCAGCCAGGAGAAGGCCAGCCCGAAGAATTTGTTGCCCAGCAGGTTGAGGAATTGCATGGCCTGTTTTTCCATCGGGTAGACCAGGCGCACGCCGTTGATGAATTCTCCCCGCCGCCGGTACAGCGCCTCGTAAAAGCGCGGCAGGGTTTCGGGCGGCACGGTCAGGTCGGCATCCAGAATCATGAGCACTTCGCCGGTAGCGCGGGCGAAGCCCAGCCGCACGGCGTCTCCCTTGCCCTTGCCGCGTTGACGGTGCCTCTGGCAGCGCCATTCGGGGTGCGCGGCGATTTCACGTGCAATGACTTCCCAGGTGTCATCCGATGAGCCGCCTTCGACGAAGACGATTTCGGTCTCGCGCCCCATGCGCGGCAGGCGCTCGAAGACTTTGGGGATGTTGCCGGCCTCATTGCGCGCCGGCACGATGACCGAGACGCGCGGTTCCTCCGGGGGAGAGACGTGCACCGGGCGGGCGATGACGAAATTCGTCAGCGCCAGATGACGGAAAGGCCACAGGCGTACCAGAAAGCGGTTGGCAAAGGCCGCCAGCGGACGGATGCCGGTGGGCAGCAAAAATTCCACCCACGAGCGGATGACCTCGAAATCGCTCAGGGTGAGCAGGTTGTGGATATCTTCCAGCGTGAGCCAGTTTTGGGAGAGTGTGGGCTGCGCCAGGCCGAGGCGCTGGGCGAGGGTGAGCGGAAATTCCCACAGGCGGCTGTACAGGTTGAGCGCCACGCGGGTGTGCGGCGCGCTCAGGCGGCGGGCTTCCTCCAGGATGCGCTGCACATCCCACACGTCGTTGCACAGGTCGGAGAGGATGATGAGGTCGAAGGGTTCGCTGAGCGGCAGGGCGTGCCCATCGGCCTGGATGAAGAGCAATTCAGGGTGTGCACGGCGGGCGTCCTGTATCTGTGCCCCGGAAAAATCCACCCCCACGCCAAAGGCGGGCCGCAGGGCAGCCAATAAATCGCCGCCCCCGCAGCCAATTTCAAGAATTCGCATACCGGGGGCGCTCAGGAAGCCATACACCTCGCTCAATCGTTTCTGGTAGTGCCGCGCCCACCGCGAGCGCCGGTTGCCGCTACGGGCGAGGGCATCCCAGTGTGCTCTGCGCTCCCGTTGATACCGCAGGAAGCCAGGCTCAACAAACCATTGCCTCGTATGTTCCATCCCAGACTTCTCCCACTGGTTGTCCCTGCTCTCCCTCAGGTGTTACGCTGAAACGTTACCTGCTCGGTGGCAGATACCTTGACATCTACCTGCGGTTCGATTTCTTTCGTGCGCTGGAAGGCCACGGCCTCGGTG
>DAOTWV010000434.1:0-5114 GCA_034435695.1 Anaerolineales bacterium
GGCCTGGATGTGCCCGCCCTGCAAGGCGAAGGGGAAATCCTGTTCAGGGTGCCGGCACTCCCCTTGCTGGATGGCCTGTATCACATTTCCGTAGCCATTGTCAACGAGCAGGATACGGATATTTACGATTACCACAACCGGCTTTACGATTTCCGCATCGATAACGCGGGGAATCCATCGGCTGAAAAATATGGTTTGGTGACGCTGGGCGGCGAGTGGGAGTTTCTGGGATGAGCATGCCCGACATGACGGTTGTGGTGTACACCAACGTGGCATGGGAACATGCTCTGGCCTGGCTGCGTTACCGCGCCCCGCTGGATATGCTTGGCTGGCAGGTGCTGCGCGGCAATCAGGGAGGAGATGTCTCCCCCCACCTGGCTGCGCAGGCCGATATCGTGCTCATCCAGCGCGGCTTTCCGCAAAATTACCCTGCTTTTCAGGATGTCTTGCAGCAGGCGCGTACGCACGGGAAACCGGTATTGTACGAACTGGATGACTGGCTGCCGGAAATGCCGGAAACCCACCCGGCCTTTGATTCGCATGTCGAGCAACTGATACCCGTCTTTTTGGGGATTCTGGAAGCCGATGGAGTGCTGGTCTCCTCGGAGGTGCTGCGCACCCAGGTGCAGGCCTTTCACCCGCGGGTGTGGCTGCTCCCTAACGGTTTGCCGGATACCCTGTGGAGTGTCCGCCCTCCACGCGTTCCTTCGCCTGATACCCCCGTTACCATCGGGTACATGGGCACGGCCACCCACCTGCCTGACCTGGAGGCCATTGCCCCTGCGTTGTTGCGCGTGCTGGCCGCCCGTCCCCAGGCGCGCCTGAAGGTCTGGGGGTGCCCGTTGCCTGATGCATTGCAAGGGCACCCGCAGGTGGACATGGCCGCGGCTGAAATCGCTGCTTACCCGGATTTCGCGGCCTTCTTTCAACAACAGCAGGCCGATTTCTGGATTGCCCCTTTGCGGGATACGCCGTTCAACCGCGCCAAAAGCCCCATCAAATTTTGGGAGTATGCCGCAAGCGGAGCGCCTGGGGTATTTCAGGCCATGCCGCCTTACGACGGTGTAGTGCAGCCGGGGGAAAATGGCCTGCTGGCTGGCGATACCGATGCCTGGGCGGACGCCTGTCTGCGCTTGATTGACCACCCGGAAGAGCGGGGCCGCCTGGCGCGGGGGGCGCAGCGTACCTTGCGGGAACGCGGTATGCTCTCCAGCGTGCTGCCGCACTGGGAGCAAATTCTTCGAGATGCCGCGGCGCTATCCGGGGGTGTGCACCACCCGGTTGAGCGGGAGGTATTGCGGCAAACCTTCCACCGCGTGGGGAAACGCGCCTGGCAGCGTCACCTGGATACGCTGGACATCCTGGCGCGCCTGGACGATTTGCAGGCGCGTCATGCCGACTTGCAGGCGCGCCATGCCGACTTGCAGCGCGCACATGCGATGGTACGAGGGGAACTGCAGGCCATCCTGAACAGTCGCAGTTGGCGCTTCATGCGGCGAGTGCAGCGTGTGCGTGAGACGCTCGTTCCCCCCGGCGGACGCAGTGAGCGGTTTATCAAAGCCATCGTGCGGGCGCTGCGCGCCTGGCGACGGGATGGCACCCGCTTTACCCTGCGGCGTGTAAGCGGTATGGCGCGCACGGCGCTCTCCCGACGCTATTTTCGCTGGCGGCAGCAGCGCTATGGCGATGTGTTCTATCCGGTAGATGCTGTATCCTCGCCGCAGCCGGTGGCAGCCCGGCAGGCATCGGTGGACGTCATCGTGTGCGTACACAACGCCCTGGATGATGTGCGCCGCTGTCTGGAGTCGGTGGTGCGTTACACGGCTCCGCCATACAACATCATCCTGGTGGATGACGGCAGTGATGCCCCTACACGCGATTACCTGCAATACTTTGCCGATTCCCAGGGAGCGGTGTTGCTGCGTAATGAGCAGGCACGCGGTTATACCCTGGCGGCCAATCAGGGGTTACGCGCCTCCTCTGCCGATTATGCCCTGCTTCTCAACAGTGATACCATCGTTCCCCCTGGTTGGCTGGATGGCATGGTGGCTTGCGCCGAATCAGACCCCCGCATCGGGCTGGTGGGACCGCTTTCCAATACCGCCTCGTGGCAATCCGTACCGGAGACGCTCAACGAAGAGGGGGATTGGGCTGAGAATATCCTGCCCGAAGGGGTTTCCGTGGTCGAGATGGCGCACCGCATCCGTACCGATTCTGCCCGCCTGTACCCGCGGATTCCCTTCCTGAATGGCTTCTGCCTGATGATAAAGCGCGCTGCCCTGCAAGAGATTGGGTACTTCGATGAGGAAACTTTTGGCGCTGGCTACGGCGAAGAAAACGACTACTGCCTGCGGGCACGCAAGGCTGGCTGGGAACTGGCCGTGGCGGACGATGTGTACATCTACCATGCGCAATCGAAAAGTTACTCCCACGAGCGCCGCCGCAAACTGGCGCGCCGCGCCGACCAGAAACTGGCCGCCAAGCACGGTCAGCCGCTCATCTCGCAAGGCGTACAGGCGTGCAGAGAAAACCCGGCCTTGATGGGGGTGCGCGCCCGTGCGCAGGTAGCCCATCAGCGGGCAGACCTCGTACAACGCGGCCTGGCGCGCTGGGAAGGCCGCCGGGTGCTGTTCATCCTTCCGGTGCTGCACGCCACTGGCGGCGGACACGTGATTGTGCAGGAGGCCAGGGCCATGCGTGCTATGGGGGTGGACGTACACATCCTCAACCTGCGTCCCCACAAGGCCACCTTCGAGCGCGAGTACCCGGAGTGTGACCTGCCCGTGGTGTACGTGGACGAACCCCGCCTGCCCGCTCACCTGCATCAGGCCTATGATGCCGTTTTTGCCACGGTGTACCATACCGTCAAGTGGCTGGAACCACTGGAAGGCGTGCGGCGCGGCTACTACATTCAGGATTTCGAACCCTGGTTCTTCGCGCCCGAAACACCTGAATATCAGGAAGCCTGGGAATCGTATACCCGCTTCGATGACCTGGTACGCGTTACCAAGACGGATTGGAATAACCGCACCCTGCAGGAACAGGTGGGGGTTGGCGCGCAGGTCATTGGCCCCAGTTTGAACATTGACCTGTTCCGTCCGCGCCCATCTGCTGGGGCTTCCTGGCCGGCGCGGCCGTTGCGCATCGCCGCCATGGTGCGCCCCAGCACACCCCGCCGTCAACCGCAATTTACCGTGGAGGTGCTGCGCGAGTTCAGCCGTCGCCGGGATGTGGAAATCATCTTCTTTGGCTGTGACCCCGGCGACCCGGATTTTCAACGCTGGGCGCATGGTTTTCGCTGGCGACATGCCGGGGTGTTGACACGCCCTCAACTGGCGCGCCTGTTCAGCGATGTGGATATCTTCCTGGATGCCTCGACCTTCCAGGCTATGGGACTGACCGCCATGGAGGCTATGGCCTGCGGCGCAGCGGTGATTGTGCCTCAGGCCGGCGGCGCGGAGAGTTTTGCCGTGCATGAGCGCAATGCCCTGGTGGTGGATACCACCTCGCAATCCGCTGTTTTGCAGGCCCTGGAGCGCCTGAGCACCGACCACGCACTGCGCAAACGCATACGTCAGCAAGCCATTGCTGATATTTGCGCGTATACACCGGAGCAAGCCGCGTACCGTTTGCTGGAAGCCTTGTGGGGGGAGGCCGCCTGATGCACGTGCACGTCTTGTTTGCCCATGCCGGCGACCAGAAGCCCTTTGGCTGTTCGTACATCCGGCTCTTGCAGCCGTTGCAGCATCCCGCGGCGGAGAATCGGGGGCGGGTTACCTTTGGGGTGCAGCCCCAGCCGGCGGATGTGCTCATCGTGGAACGCACCTGGGGGCCGCACACCACCCTGGGGCAGGTGGAATCGCTGGTGCAGGCTGTCCGGCGAGAGGGCGCACGTCTGCTCTTTACGCTGGATGACAATCTGCTCGACCTGCAGGCCATCCCCACCGACCAGAAGATGTACATGCGCTTCCTGGCGCGGCACGCCGACGGGGTGCTGGTTTCCACCCCGCCGCTGGCGGAGCGCATGCGCAGGTTGAACAAACGCGTGGTGGTGCTGCCCAATCAGGTGGATGAACGCCTTTTCCCGCCAGAATGTCCTTTGCCTCTCAATGAAACGCCCCTCACCATCGGGTACATGGGCACACCCACGCACGATGGTGACCTGCGCATGGTGTTACAGGCGCTGCGAACAGTGCTGCGCCGCTTCGATGGGCGGGTGCAACTGCAACTGGTGGGCGGCGTAGCCGATTCCCGCCTGGTGCGCCTGTTCGATGGGCTGCCCGTGCAGGTGCTGCGCGTCCCGGTGGAGGACATGGCCTACCCCCGTTTCGTGGCCTGGATGCGCGCCAACCTGCACTGGGACCTGGCGATTGCTCCCCTGGATGACACTTTCTTCAACCGCTTCAAATCGGATTTGAAGTTTCTGGATTACAGCGCCCTGGGTTTCCCCGGCGTGTACAGCCGCATGCCGGTATACGAGGGGACGGTGCGGCATCTGGAAACCGGCTACCTGGTTGAGAACACGGTGGCGGCCTGGGAAGAAGCCCTGACCTGGATGCTGGAGCACCCCGAAGAGCGTCGGCGTATGGGACAGGCGGCCTGGCGTTTTGTTCAGGATGAGCGTACCTTGCAGCATCACGCCGCGGCCTGGTGGGATGCCATCCGAAAACTGTGTGGAGATACGCATGTCTGAAGAATCGCCTTTGTATTGTCTGGTGTGCGGCTACGAGCGCGGCGGTACCACCCTGGTGGGCGAATTAATTCGCCAGCATCCCCGCATGGACGGGCGGTTTGAAGTTGGCTTTTTGCTGGCCGAGCCGCTGAGCGCCTTTCCCGATATGCATCCTTATGCCCGCAACGTCAAAATTGCCTGGGGACTGGATGATGATGGCTTGCGGTACGTTTGTGCTGCCCCCACCTATGACGAGGCTTATCGGCGTCTGCTGGAACGCTCCAACCTGCCGGACAAATCGGTGCGCATCTACGATAAAACGCCGCGCTACATGAAACATTTGCCGCAAGTCATGGCAAAAGTGGATGTGCCGGTAGTGTGTGTGGTACGCGACCCGCGCGGGGTGTACTGGTCGGCGCAGAAACATTGGGACAAGAGCAAA
>DAOTWV010000435.1:0-5574 GCA_034435695.1 Anaerolineales bacterium
ATTCTCGCAGATACGGCCAACGAAGCGGCAAAAACCAAACAACCAGCGGATATCAGCGGCACCAGCGTTATCAGCGTTCTACTGACCAACACATCTTTAGTGCTCCCTTTGCCAGCAGAAGAAAATGCACACCGCCAAAATGTGTTAAAATTCAAGGGGTTATCCTTCATCAGGCCGCCAGAAGGCTGCCGCCCACGTATCAGGTTGTGCCATGCCACAGGATAGAGACCGCATACTCCAGATTTTGCGCAAATCGCACCTCTTTGTCGGGTTGGATGACACCGCCCTGGGCACGATTGCAGACCGCTTCAAATTCACGTACTACAAGCCAGATGAATTGATTTGTCGCAAGGGCGAAGAAGCCGACCGTTTCTACGTTGTCTATCGCGGCAAGGTGGAGGTATGGGTAGAGGAGCGGGGAGGCCGTCGTTCGCTGGGCACCCTGATTCCCGGCGATTACTTTGGGGAAGAGGGCCTGATTCAACTTTCCCATCGGCGTGCCGCCAATGTCTCTGCAGTACACAACCCCACGGTGGTAGCCTATCTGGATGAGCGCAACTTCAAGGAAATCGTCGCTGAATTCCCCGATGTCTACGCCAACCTGAAGATGATTGTACGCAGCCGCCAACTGGCGCGTGCAGCCCGTTTCGATTGGCTGGGCAAGGACGAAAGCATTTACCTGGTCGCCCGCAAACACGCTGCTTTCCTCTGGCTGCGGATGGGGGCAACAGCGGCTTTTCTGGTGCTGGCCGGCCTGCTGGCCTGGGGGGGGCGCGCCAGTGGACTGGATTTTCTCTACTGGCTGGGTGTGCTGGCACTTATTGGCGCCGTCGGCCTGGGCATCTGGCACTACGTGGATTGGGGTAACGACTATTACATCGTCACCAATCAGCGCGTCATCTGGCTGGAAAAAATCGTCGGCCTGTACGAAAGCCGCCAGGAAGCCCCCCTGCACGTGGTACACTCGGTCAACATCAATACCACCCAGATTGGCCGCCTGCTAGGCTACGGTGATGTCGGTGTGCACACCTTCACCAGCAGCATAACCATGAAAGAAGTGCCCGACCCGCACCGGATTGCCGCGCTGGTCAACGAGCACTGGAAGCGTGCGCAGGAGCGCCAGAAACTGGCCCAGGAAATCAGCATGCGCCGCACCGTTCGCGAAACGCTCAACCTGGACCCCAATGCCGCCTCCCTGCCCCCAGGCATCCCCTGGCCGCCGCAGCCGCTCCCGCCGCCTCAGACCACACTCTCTTTCTGGGATAAAATCAACGTCTTCAAGATGCGTTACGAAGAAGGTGATAAAATCACCTTCCGCAAGCACTGGCTGGTGCTGATGTATAAAACCTGGCTGCCTTTCTGCCTCATCCTGCTGAACATCACTGTCATGGTAGTAGGCTGGTTCAACCTGATTGCCGGAGCGTTCACCTTGCTGGGGTTGATGGGCTGGTGGCTGTACCAGTATGTGGACTGGCGCAATGACATCTACCAGGTTACATCGGAAAAACTCTACGACATTGACCGCAAACCGTTGGGCAGCGAGCAACGCAAGGAAGCCCCCCTGGAAAACGTACTCTCCATCAAGGTAGACCGGCATGGGCTGCTACGGGTGCTCTTCAATTTCGGCAACGTGATTGTGGATGTCAGCGGCAGCAAATTTACATTCGACAACATCTATAACCCTGCCCAGGCGCAACAGGATATCTTCTGGCGCATGGATGCACTCAAACGCAAAAAACAGACTCAGCAAGAGTTACAGGAATACAAACGTATCGCTCGCTGGCTGAAAATTTATCACCAGGAAACACACAACCCGCCCCCGCCAGGGGAAACCGGAGAGTTTCCTGCAGATTGAAATAGAGGTAGTAGTTTATGGCTTTACGAAAAATCATCACCGTACCGCACGATACTCTGCGCCGCAAGGCGCGGCCCGTAACCCGCTTCGATGACGCGCTGCAAACGTTAATCGACGACATGATTGAAACCATGCGCGAGGCTCCCGGCGTTGGCCTGGCTGCCCCGCAGGTTGACGTGCCGCTGCGTGTGATTGTGGTGGAATACGGCGAGGACGAAGAACGTCCCCCAAAACTATACGTCATGGTCAATCCCGAAATCACGCGGCACTCGCGCGAAACCGAAATCGGCACCGAAGGATGTCTTTCAATCCCTGGCGTGATGGGAGATGTAGAACGCTACACCCACATCACCGTCAAAGGCTTCACTCGCCGCGGGCAGCCGATGAAACTCAAACTGAACGGCTGGGTGGCGCGCATTTTCCAGCACGAAATCGACCACCTGAACGGTATCCTGTTCACCGACAAAGCACTCCAGATTTACACCCCAGAAGAACTGGAAGCCATGGCCGCCGAGTGACTTCGTCCAAAGTCCGCATCGCAGGGGATGCGTTCTGCCGGGCGCATCCCCTTTGTTGTCCCTCCCTATGCTGCTTACCCACATCTCCCTTACCGATTACCGCAATTTCTCTCGCCTGGATACGCCCACCGAACCTGGTACCACCCTTCTGGTTGGAAGCAACGCCCAGGGCAAGACCAGTTTCCTGGAAGCCATTTACTTCCTGGCCACTTTCAGCGCCTTCACCACCAGTGATGTCCGTCAGGTGGTGAATTTTATTGCCGGGCGCGAAAAACTGGCCGTGACGCGCATCGTGGGCACCTACCAGCGTGCAGGGCGCGAGCACCGCATGGAGGTGCGCCTGATTCTGGAAAACAACGGAATACCCGGCTCCACAAAACGCTTGCGCCGCGAGGTACTACTGGATGGCGTCAAACGAAAAGTAGGCGACATGTTGGGACATTTCAACGCGGTACTCTTCTTGCCCCAAATGCTGCAAATCGTCGAAGGGTCACCCGAAGCCCGCCGCCGCTACCTGGATATGACGCTCTCCCAGGTCATCCCCCACTACCCGCAAGCACTGAATCGCTACCGCAAGGCACTCACCCAACGAAACGCCCTCCTCAAACAACTGGCAGAGCGCGGCGGCGACCCGGCACAACTCACTTTTTGGGATACACAACTCGCTGAAAACGGGGCTTTTATCGTCCATGCCCGCATCCATGCTATTCATGAACTGGAGAAACTGGCCTCCGACGTTCACCACGACTTGAGCCGGGGAGAGGAGGTGCTGCGCCTTGCTTACCAGCCATCCAGTGAACCACTCCCTGAAAACCCAAATCAGTATGCTCTGCCGTTGGATGCGCCTCTGAAACGCACACATCTCACGCTGGAAGAAATCCAATCCCGCTTACAGCAACGCCTCCGGGAACACTGGCGCGAAGATATCGCTCGCGGGGTTACCACCCGCGGCCCTCACCGTGACGATTTGCTCTTCTTTGCCAATGGCATCCATTTGGGACATTACGGCTCTCGTGGCCAGGTACGCACGGCCATGCTCTCGCTCAAACTGGCCGAAGTGGCCTGGATGAAACAAAAAACCGGCGAGTGGCCGGTGCTCTTGCTGGATGAAATGCTGGCCGAACTGGACCCACAACGTCGCGCCGACTTGTTACAGCGCCTGATGCAAAGCGAACAGGTCTTTGCCACCACCACCGATATCGCGCTTTTTCCAGATACCTTCAGGCAGCAGGTACACTTGTGGCATGTCCATGCCGGTGTTGTACACACCGACTACGCCCCTTCCATCTGAATCTCATGGCACACATTGCACAAATCAATCTGTCCAACGGTGGCGTGCCCAAGCACCCGGTGCCCCAGGCGCGTCTCACCCCCCTGGGACTGGCTGGCGATACCCAGGCACACCCCAAGATACATGGCGGGCCAGAACGTGCTATCTGCCTGTACGCGCTGGAGAAATTACTCGCTCTGCAAGCCGAAGGCCACCCGGTATTCCCTGGCGCCCTGGGGGAGAACCTTACCTTGTGGGGGCTTCCCTGGGAACAGGTGACTCCTGGGGTGATTCTGCACCTGGGAGAAACGGCAACCCTCCAGGTCACGCGGTATACCACCCCCTGTCAGACTATCGCAGGCTATTTTCGGGGGGAGGATATCCTGCGGGTCTCTCAGAAACATGCTCCTGGATGGTCGCGCGTCTACGCCCGCGTGCTCCAGGAAGGGGTCATTCGGATTGGCGATGCAGTGTATCTGGAGAATCTATAGCGGGCGTTTCTTCGGTATGCCCACACGACGCGGATAACGTTGCGGCGTAGCCGCCACTTTATCAAGCACTACCAGGTAATGCTGCTCGACAACGCCTGGCAACGTCACGGGGACAAGTTTTTGCACTTCCCCCCCCAGCAAACGGAAGGCGTTTTCGGCCTCCTGTACTTCAGCAGGCGCGGTCTCCCCCTTCATCGCCAGCACATGCCCACCGACACGCACCAGGGGGAGCAGGTATTCGGACAGGACGGGCATGTACGCTACAGCACGCGCCAGCGCCCAATCGTAAGCCTCGCGATGTTCGGCTGCCCGCCCAATGCTCTCGGCGCGCCCGCGAAAGACGTGTACATCTTTCAACTTCAGGGTGGATACCACATGCTCGCAAAAATCCGCCTTTTTGCCAACCGATTCCACCAGCGTAACCTGCAAACGGGGATACAAGATTTTGAGGGGTAAACCAGGGAACCCCGCTCCTGTTCCCACATCCACAATACGTCCCACAGGACGCTGCGGGAGCACAAGCGCACAACTGAGCGAATCCAGGAAATGGCGAATGACGATTTTTTCGGGTTCGCGTATGGCTGTCAGGTTGTGCTTTTGATTCCAGCGCAGCAATTCGCGCTGATATACTCGAAAGGCCTCCTGCTGAGAGGCGGTAAGGTGAACGCCAAACAGGCGCTGGGCTTCGCGTGCCAGATTTTCCATGCCCACATTATACCCGCCTCCATACCTGTCCGCGGTAATTCCAGCCGCGGCTCAGGTGGTTTCCCGTACAGGACGCTATCACGTTTCGATGGGCAGGTCGGTACGAGGCGCAAAAACCGGCCCCCCACCAAAAAACTTTACGGATATCCCCCTGACGGGGAGAATATTCCGTGTCATTGCTTTGCTCCCCTTTTTTCACCCAAACCATTTGCGCATAATTACCAATTCTTTGCACAAATGTAATTATTTTTAGCACATTTCTGGTATGCTATAACTAACACAGCATTGGGCGCAAATACATAAAAAACGGCAGAGTCTATCCAAAAAATTCCTTATGGGGATGTCATTGCAGGCAGCCTCAGCGCCGAAACAGTCTCCTGCAAGATAGCGCAAATCTCCGATTTGTAGCCCGCAAGCCTTCCGCTTGCGTACAGAGAGATGGCCGCAGGGGTTTATCCCTCGCTATGACACGAAATAATGTCATCCGCAATTGTGGTTAGACCAGTGAAGTACCGGTATCGAAAAACAACATCATCCTATGACCTCACATTTATTGGTGGCGACGATTCTCGCGGCGTTGCTTGTGGTCAGTTTCATTATTCTGCGTAGGCGGCAAGGACGACACTCGCGACAGAACTCCCACACCACAGCATTAGCGCAGGCATTAGAGCATCTGGTAGACCGGTTGCCGTTCATGGTGTGCGCATTCGATGCACAAGGACGTCCAACCATCTG
>DAOTWV010000436.1:0-1713 GCA_034435695.1 Anaerolineales bacterium
AACGCAGCCTACGGCTCCTGGGCAGGGGCTGCCCCTAACCCAGCCAAAAACGTCCAAAGCCCTCCGCCTGCAGCGGAAATCCCCCCCGCGAACACTGAACAAAGCGAAGAACCAACGCCCCCTGCGGAAGACACAGCCTCATGAAACGCTTCTTCATCGTCCTCTGGCGCACCCTCACCGCTCCTTTTCGATTCCTGGTCTGGCTGGTCAAAGTCCTGGCACGCGCACTCTACAAGGCACGTGTCGCCACCTGGGAATTTTTCACCTACGAACCCGAAGACACCCCCCTTCCCGAAGCCGCGGCCAAAACCATCACCTCGCCGCGCGACCTGCTGCCGCACATCAACGCCTTGCGCAAACACATTTTCCGCGCCCTGGCAGCGACCTTCCTCACCACGGCTTTCTCTTTCATCTTCGCCCAAAACATCCTCAACTGGCTGGCTGCCCCCCTCGAGGGCGGTATCAGCCTCTTGCAGGCCATCGAAGTCACCGAACCCATTGGCGTGTTCATGCGCGTTTCCCTGCTCAGCGGCTTCGTACTGGCCTTGCCCTACATCATTCTGGAACTCATCATCTTCATTGCGCCGGGACTGAAGCGCCGCACACGTGTCCTGCTTATTTTCGTGGTCATCCCCTTTGCCACGCTGCTCTTCATTGCCGGCATGGCTTTCGCCTACTACGTCATGCTGCCCGTGGCGCTGCCCTTCCTGCTCAACTTCATGGGCTTCAACACCGCACCCCGCCCTTCGTCCTACATCCGCTTCGTCACTGGCGTGATGTTCTGGATTGGCGTTTCCTTCGAATTTCCCCTTGTCATCGCCGTCATCGCCCGTTTAGGCTGGATTCAAGCCCGCACGCTGGCGCAGCAATGGCGCCTGGCCGTGGTGCTCATTGCCCTGGCAGCCGCCATAATTACCCCTACTGTTGACCCGGTCAACATGGCCATCGTCATGGGCCCCATGATTGTGCTCTACTTCCTGAGCATCGGCCTGGCCTACCTGATGCAGGGGCGAAGCCCGACAGCCTCTACCTGAGGCCGCCAAATCCCCCTGGGGGCAGACATGAACCACCCCAAAGCGCACACGTTCCCCAAAAAAGGGCGGCACATCGCCCTTTGGGGCGGGTTCCTGCTCCTGGTGCTGAGCGCCTGCACCAGGGGAAATGTTCCCTTACCTTCCCCCGCCCCAACGACCACGCCACTGCCTCAGGCCAGATTCACTTTCGAGGTTACCCTGCCTCCCAACACCCCACCAGACGAGGGGGTCAATCTGGTGGTGCTGGACGAAATCACCGGGCTGGCGCTCAATGCCCGGCCTCACCCCATGCAGGCTGTAGATGCCACCCACTACCGCCTCGAACTCTCCCTGCCGCTCCACTCCGTGCTCAAATACCGCTATGAACGCCGCGGCGCATCGCTCTCCTTCCCCGAATACACCGCCGACGGCAAACAGGTGCGCTACCGCCTGCTGCGCGTTTCCACTCCCATGCACATCCAGGACAAGGTAGCACGCTGGGTGGATACTCCCTTTACAGGCGCTACCGGCCGCATCCAGGGACGCATCGTGGACGCCGAAAGTGGACGTCCGCTCCCCGACATGCTGATACTATGTGCCGGAGCACAGACACGCTCGCTGGCAGATGGCAGTTTCTTCCTGGAAAACCTGCCCACAGGGGTACATTGGTTGAGCATTTACGCCCCCGATGGCAACTATG
>DAOTWV010000437.1:0-3884 GCA_034435695.1 Anaerolineales bacterium
AATCTTGAACACCGCAGGCTGGCGTGTTATGTCATGGTGGGGGCGGCAACGCCGTACTGGCTGCCTGGATGCGCGCTATGATGGCTTCGGCTTCTGCACCATCGGCAAGGTGCACAGTGCCATCCCCATCGGCGTATACTGGAATAAACTCATACCCCTCGAAGCGTGTGCCTTCGAAATGGACAACCAGCAGCACCGACTGCTGGTTTTTTCTATCCCAGGTCTGGTCGAAGACGAAATTCCCCAAACCATAGAAAACCGGTACGCCATGCAGGTATTGCATGGCCTGCACAACGTGGGTGTGGTTGCCCACTACCAGGTCTGCGCCGGCATCCACGGCAATCTGGGCATACGTGCGCTGATTCCAGTTGGGGTTAGGGGAATATTCTGGCCCCCAGTGCGGCATCACAATCACCACATCACCCGCCTGACGGGCTGCAGCGATGGCCTGGCGCAGATTGGGTTCATTGAGGGGGGCAATCCCAGGAGTGTTTTCTCCAGCGAAGGCGGAGCGCTCGATTTCTCCCAGGGAAACAAACGCAAACCGTACGCCTTGCACCTCCAGCACCACTGGCTGCAAGGCGCTCTCCAGGTTCTCCCCCGCGCCGATGGGGCGAATGCCCACCCTTTGCAGGTTGGCCAGCGTATCCAGAAAGGCCTGGTTACCGCAGGTATTGGAATTGCAGTTTTTGATGTGGTTGGTGGCTACGCTCATGGCATCGAAACCTGCTGCTGCCATTGCATCGGCATTCAGGCTGCTGCCAACCAACACAAAGGTCTTGATACAACCTGTCATCGGCGAGGCATCGCTCAAGGCTGCGTTGAGTGTACCAATGGTCAGGTCGGCGGCTTGCAGCAGATGACTTACCTCGGCGTAGATGTAGTCCGCGTTGCCGTGTGCATCCACACCCGCCTGAACGCAGCGTGCCGGTACGATTTGGCCGCTGAAAAGCAGGGTGATTTCTGGCTCTGTGGTGCTGGTTGGCGGATTTGTGGGGGTCTGGGAGGGGGTCACCTCGGGGACAGGGGTATTGGTGGGGCGCGGTGTGCGCGTAGGAGGCGACGTGGCTGTGGGCTGCCCCAACACGAAGACACCCTTGGGAGGCGGCAGCGTGGGGAATACAGTAGCGGGCGTGCTGGCCTGTGCCGGCTGGCACGCGCTGAGAAGCAAACACGTGAGGCCGATGATGAGATTTCGTGTGAGGTATCGCATGGGAAGGAAGTGGGCAAGTGGGCAGGTTGACCGCTGGTTGAGTAGCACCGAGCGCGGCGAAGGTGGGTATCGAAACCGGCGGGCGAGAAGCAAGCGGCAGGTTTGCGAGTAGGCAAGTGGGCGAAGACTACTGTCCGCCGTCTCCGGTCTCCCGTCCCCGGTCTCCCGTCTGGTGCCTCAAGGCCCAGCGGGCATGTTCACGTACCAGGGGTTCAGGGTCTTCGAGCGCGGCGCGCAAGGCCTGACGGGCGGCGGGGGAGTGGCTGTTTCCCAGCGCCACTGCGACATTGCGCAGGTAGCCGCGTCGTTTGGCGCGTTTGACCGGGCTGCCTTTGAATTTACGGTTGAATTCCTGGGGGCTGAGCCGCAATTCCGCAACCAGATCCGGGGCAGGCACCCCCTCGCGGGGAGCGAAAGCGGGTTCCGGGGCGGGCGCGGCAAACCGTCGGTTCCAGGGACACACCATCTGGCACACGTCGCACCCAAAAATCCAGTTTCCGATGAGTGGGCGCAGGTCTTCCGGAATTTCTCCCTTGTTTTCGATGGTCAGGTACGAGATACAGCGTCCGGCATCCAGGGTGCGGTTGGGCAGGATGCACTGTGTGGGGCAGGCCTCGATGCAGCGGGTACAGGTGCCGCAATGGTCGGCGCGGAAGGGCGGGTCGGGCTGAAGGGGCAGGCCGAGCAGAATTTCGGCCAGGAAGAAATACGACCCCTGACCGGGCGCAATCAGGCAGGTGTTCTTGCCAATCCATCCCAGGCCGGCGCGCTGTGCCAGGTCACGTTCCAGAATGGGGCCGGTGTCGGTGTACCAGCGATGGGGGACGGGATGCCCGGCCTCGGCTTCGATGAAGGCCGCCAGCGCACGCAGACGCGGCGGGATGACATCGTGGTAATCCTGTCCCCAGGCGTATGAGGCCACGCGTCCCTGTGGTGTGGCATTGTCGCCATCTGCCCCCGCTGGGGGCTGGTAGCGCATCCCCAGGACGAGGATGCTCTGGCATTCGGGCAAGATGCGGCGCGGGTCGGCGCGGCGTGCCATGGCATCCGGGCGTGCCAGGTACGCCATCCCCGCATGATGCCCCTGGGACACCCATTGCGTGTAGGCTGTGTAGTGGGGAGGCGGCTCCGGGCTGGTAATACCGACCAGAGCAAAGCCCAGCCGGCGGGCCTCTGCCTTGATGCGCGCTTCCAGGCTCATCAGCGTTCCACCCGCAGCGAAGACCAGATGCCGCGGTCGCCCAGATAGTTGCCGTTGGTATCGAAAATCAGGATGAACTTGATTTCCTTGCCCGAAAGGTCGCTCAGGTCGACATCCACACGTACGGGCTGCCCATCACACGAATCATGCCACTCGCCGAGGGTGTGGATGGTTCCATCGCTGGTGTCCTTGTAGCGGATGATGAAGGTGGCATCGCCACTGCCGCAGGAGCCGTCGCTTTCGGCCTCGAAGCCCAATAACCCTTTCAGGTGGTCGCCGCGATAGGTGGTATAGGCCGGGTATGTGCCGCTCAGGGAACTGTTATCGCTTTGTGGGGGGATGGTGTACAACACGGTCGCGGTGGTGCGTCCACCTTCCATGGTAAGCCCTTTTTTCGTTGTGACCAGGCCATGCGGGTCGCTGGCGGTGCCGTTGTATGTCAGGGTGCCGTTTTCCGTGCCGGTGTCATATTGCCAGGTAGCGTTGGATGCCTGTGCCAGGAAGTCGTAGGTGATGCCGCCGGGCAGGGTGACCTGAATGCGCACCCAGAAAGTTTTATCGGCCTGCTCACCAATGCCAAAGAGATTGCCCTTGTCGTCGCGTAATTGCCAGTCGCTTTGGTAAACGCCCAATACGTCCGGCGCGGTCATGTTGACGGAGAGGTCCACCGTCTGTCCGGGGGCGACTTCGCCGCTGAGCGGAATTTCCGTCGGCGCGCCCATTTTTTCCCCTTTGGCAAAGACCAGGGCGTAAGAAGTATTCCACGTGCAGGTGCCGGTATTTTTCAAACGCCAGGTTTTGGTGAATGCGTCGCCGGGGCGGTATTGCGTATCATCGGGCACGGTGACATCTGCCACAAAGCCAGCGCGGTTGCATGGCGTGGCGGGAGTATCCGTCGGGCGGGGGGTGCTGGTCGGCGCGCCTGGTGCAGCGGTATCGGTAGCCGCGGGCGGGTTGGTCGCTGTCGGCTGGGGACTGCCTGGAACAGGTGTGAGCGGTACGGGGGTAATCGTCGCGCGGGGCGTACCGGCCAGGATGGTTTGCTGGGCGGCTATGGTTTGTGCTGCAATTGTTTCGATGCCTGTTGTGTTATTTTGCGTCCCCCCTTGTCCGCTGGGAAAGTTACACCCGGTGAGCAGGACGATGCTCACGGCGAAGGCCAGAATAGATTTGTGCATGTGCTCCTCCTGTGGTATGCGGTTGCAGATGATGCGGCGGTTTTCAGCAAGTGCAGCCGCACTTCCATTTTACCCCTTGTCCGCGGGACGTACCTTGCATTCTCGTGGCTATTGGCTGCTTCCCCTACCCTGGCCTCCCCCCGATGGGGTGAGGGCCGGGGGTGAGGGTTTGTGGCGGCGGGCTAAAGCGGCGGGCTAAAGCCCTGCCTCAGGGCGAAAAAGCCCTGCGGGCTATCTCTCTTGCCTTCTCGCGCCTTTCCCTTTTCCGTCCTCTCTGCCCTCTTCCCGTGGG
>DAOTWV010000438.1:0-1571 GCA_034435695.1 Anaerolineales bacterium
GCAGTTCCGCAATCAGGGCGTCCACCGAATCGAGCAGGGCGGTCAGGTGCGGCAGCCCTTCGGTGACCGATTCAGGCAGCGGAGGCAGCGCGGGCGGCTCCGGCAAATCTTCCCCGGTCAGGTCGCGGTAGCGGTTGCGGTATTCCGCGTTGGGGGTTTGGGTGTACAAGGCCTTGTACAGGTTGGCAGCCTGCTGGCGGGCATCTTCCCGCTTGGGATCGAATTTCCAGATGCGGTAAGCCACCTCGGCGGCCTCGATATCATCCCCTTGTTCATCGTGAAACTGCTCCTGGATGGCTTGCAGCGCCTGGACGGCTTCCTCCGTCGAGATGCGCTTCAGCGCGTGGCGCAGGCGCACCTCGCCCACCGCGGCCTGAAAGTGGATTTCACCGTAGCCGATTTCCTGGGCGATTTGCAGCGCCTCGCGGGTGGGTTCCAGCGCCTCTGCGTAGCGTCCCTGGGCAGCCAGGATTTTCCCCAGCGTGTGCAGCGCCTCGCACAATTCATAGGGGGTATCCAGCAGACGGTCTATGGTGATGGCGCGCTGAATCACTTCTTGTGCCCCGTGCAGTTGATGTTTTGCCAGCGAGATTTTCCCTATATTCCACAAACTGAAGGCTACGCCCAGCCTGTCGTCCAACGCCAGAGAGATTTGCAAGTTACGCAGTGAACAGGCCATGGCTGCCCCGTACAGTCCTTCTTTTTCGTATACCCCTCCCATGTTACCGATCCCAATGCTTACCCCCTGTCGGTCGCCGATTTCCTGGGCGATGCGCGTATTTTCGATGTAATTGTGCATCGCCTGGGCGTAGTTGCCCTGTTCTAAATAGATATTGCCGATATTTCCAAGTAAGGCGCTGGCATGAAAGCGGTCATTGATTTGGGTTGCCAAATTGTATCCCTCTTGGGCGTGGCGTAGAGAAGCATCCAGTAAACCCAGATTGAATTCTACTAATCCATGATTGCCAATAGCGCGCAATAAAGTGGATTGCAAGTTATACTGACGGGCAATTTGCTCTGCTTGCTCAAAGTAACGTGCAGCCTGTTCATATTCACTCTGACTCCAGTGGATGACACCAATATCCAGTAGCACAGCAGCGAGGTTGCGTTCCGCATTCAAGGTCTGAAATATCTTCAAAGTCTTCTGATAATGTTCCAATGCTTGTCCATATTCACCGCGCAGGAAGAGAATTTTCCCTGCCAGGTGCAGGGAAGCGGCCTCCCCACGTTTATCGCCCAGTTTGCGGGCGATGTGCAATGCCTGCTGTGCGGCCTCTTGTGCGGCATCCCACGCACCGGTCAGTTGGTAAATCTCTCCCAGCGTGAGGTACACTTCCTGCTGTTCGGCCTCCTCCAGCAGGGGCAGCAGGCGCCGGTAATACTCGATGGCGGCCTGGTTGGCGTATGCGGCCCTGGCGGCATCGGCAGCCTTGCGGAAATACAGGCGCTGCTTTGCGGTGTTTTGGCTGTTACCGTAGTGATAGGCCAGCAGGTCGAGAAAACGGTCGGTTTCCTCCGGGTACGTGCTTTCGATGAATTTTCCCGCCTGCTCGTGCAGCATCTGGCGGGTG
>DAOTWV010000439.1:0-6252 GCA_034435695.1 Anaerolineales bacterium
GGTGCAGGCGCCCGCCCCACAAGTAGGCCGGACATTCTTGTCCGGCACGGACGGGCTGGAACACCGCAGCGGGGCAGGCGCCCGCCCCACAAGTAGGCCGGACATTCTTGTCCGGCACGGACGGGCTGGAACACCGCAGCAGGTGCAGGCGCCCGCCCCACAGAGAACAAACCCGCTGCTTTTGCCTGTCCCCGGCTTGCTGCAGGAGGTTTACGGCTGCAACTGCACTTCAACCAGCAACGGCAGGTGGTCGGAGACATCCCCTTTTTGCACCAGGTAGCGGTCGAGCACCTGCACCGCGGGGGAAGCAAAGACATAATCCAGGCGCTGTCCATCGCCTGCCAGCCGCCAGGTGATGGGGGAAGCGCTCGTGTCGCCCCACACATCCTGCAGGCCAGCCTGCTCCAGGACGGCTCGTGGAGAGGCCGCAGTGGTGTTGAAATCACCGCCGATAAGCCAGGCCGCCCGGTATTCAGGGTGCTGCATCACATAGGTGCGCACGGAGGCCTCCCGACGGGAGTCTGTCGTCGCCGGCGGCCCCCAATCCAGGTGCAGGCCGGTGATGTAGAGAGTACCATCGGCCATCTGCAGGCTGGCAGTGATGTAACTTCCGGGGAAGAAAGGCCACTTTTGCAGACGGGTGGCATCCATCAACTGCAGGGGGTAGCGGCTGAGAATAGCGTTTCCGCTCAAATCTCCCACATCCGGGCCATAAAGCATGTACCAGCCGAGATGATGCGCCAGGTAGGCCGGGACATCATACCCGCCGTTTATCCACTCACGGCTGGCTTCACTCAGGACGAGCACGTCCACGCTTTCTCGCTGCACCACGTCCAGGACGGCATCCAGCGCCACTTCGCCGCGTGAATCCATCCCCTGGTGGACATTCAGGTACATGACGCGCAGCGTTTTGGGCGGCGGCGAGGGGCTGGCGGAAACATTCGTGGGTTGCATCCCCAGCCACAGGGCCAGCACCCCACCAGCAAGGGCGACCGTCCCCAGCGAGGGGAGCGGCAGAGGCACGAAAGGCTGGGTACGGTCTGCGGGGTCGGGAATCCGCCACAAGCGGTCTGCATACGTAGCCCACAAGAGAATAAGGCCGGCGATGGGAAAAACCCAGGCAGAGGCGCCCAATCCAAAGAACAGCATTACGAGAAAGGCATAGGCCACCCCGCCCCCCAGATTGGTGAGGTGGACTGGAGGGTACATCTCGTCCACGCGCTTGAGCACAACCGTGATGTGCGAGGCCAGCGCGAGTTGCGTAAGAGCCAGGGCGGCAGCAAAAAGCCAGCCGTGCGCCCAGGGAATCAGCAGCAATCCCAATGCCAGCGCGCCATCCGCTGTGCGCAGCCACAGGCGGTAACGGCGGGGATGCGTGCCCTGCAGCCAGGTGACCACGCCAATGGCGGTTACGTCTACAAGAAGAATCCATTGCAGGGCTTCGGGCAACATCCAGTCGGTGCGCACGCTCAGCAACCCCAGGTGGTGAGTGCAAAGTTGCATCAGGAAGACCGCCAGCCACAATTGCCCCAGCGAAAGCGGGAAGCGGGGGCGGCCCTCCAGCGGCGAGGCGAAGCGGTACCACACCAGGGCAGTGGATACTTGCACCACCGCCAGGGATACGACCACCCAGGCAGCATGCAGCGAGGTCTGCCAACTCAGGTCAAGCGTCCAGAAAGAGGCGTGCAGCAAGGTATCCAGCAAAAATCCCAACAAGATACCGGTACCCATGGGAAAGCCGGCGGCGCGCAGGCGGCCGCGTAAAACGGCTATCATGATGGGGGCGACCAGGAAGACCAGCGAGATGGTCAGGCCGCTGAAGATGAAATCCCACACCGGGCTACGCGCCACTTGCTCCAGGATGCGCAACAGCGCCAGGCCAGCGTTCATCCACACCACTGCACGCTGCAGGGGGCGGGAATTCAGACGCACCAGATAGAGGAAAAGCCCCTGGGGCACCACCAGCCAGAAAATCACAGTCCCCGCGAAAATGAAGGCCAGCCCAACGGCCACCGAAATCCATTGGCCGGAAGGCGTGGATGCGCCAGGCAACAGGGAGAAATTGCTGCCAAAGACCAGCGCAGTCACACGCTGACTGAAAACGCGTGCCATCTGTAATCCCTGGGCAACCATCAATGCCCAGAGAAACATGCTGGCTGTCCAAAAAGCCGTTGGGGAGAGTCTGGCCTTCATGCAGGATACCTTTCGGAAAGGGGAGATGAAAAGAAGCGAACCGCTTGCCGCAGGTTCGCTTCTTGGTGAACAGGTCTCAAGGTTATTCTTTTTCTTTTTCGCGTGCGGCTATCACTTCTTGCGCCACGTGAGAGGGCACCCGGTCGTAGTGTGAGAATTCCATGGTGAAGACGCCGCGTCCACCGGTAAGGGAACGCAGGTCGGTGGTGTAGCGCTGCATTTCGGCCAGCGGCACCTGGGCAGTGATGACCGAGCGGCCTTTTTCGGTATCCATACCCTGCACGCGAGCGCGGCGGGTGTTGAGGTCGCCGAGCACGTCGCCCATGTTCTCTTCGGGGACGGTGATGCGCACGTTGTAAATCGGCTCCATGAGGACGGGGCCGGCTTCCTTGAAAGCCAGTTTGAAGGCCTCGCGGGAGGCAACTTCGAAGGCCACCGGCTTGGAGTCTACGGGGTGTTCTTTCCCGTCGTACACGGCCACTTTGACGTTGACCACCGGATAGCCGGCAATGACGCCGGTTTGCATCACGCCGCGAATACCCTTTTCGATGGAAGGCTGGAAACTGGAGGATACCGCACCGCCAAAGACCTCCCAGGCGAAGTCGTAATCGCTATCGGGGTTGGGTTCCAGGCGCATGTGCACTTCAGCGAACTGCCCCGCACCGCCGGTCTGTTTCTTGTGGCGGTATTGCGCCGAGGCGGTTTTGGTAATCGTCTCCTGGTAGGGCACTTTGGGGACTTCCACCAGCAGGGTCGTCTGGAATTTCTTTTCGGCCTTGCGGATGGCGACATCGATGTGCTGGTCGCCCATCCCCTGCAGGATGGTCTGGTTGGTGCTGTGCTCCTGGTGCCAGGAGAGGGTCATGTCCTCTTCACACAGACGGGTGAGGGTGGGGGAAATCTTGGCCGAATCGGCCTGCGATTTGGGGAAGACAGCCACGCGGTACAGGGCGTTGGGGTAGTTGGGAATTGGCAGGGTGAGAGGGTGTCCCTTGTCGCACAGAGTATCGCCGGTGGCCGTTTCGCTCAACTTGGGCACAGTAGCGATATCGCCGGCATGTACGGTCTTGACCGAAATCTGTTCCTTGCCGCGCATCACGCTGACGGTGCCGAAGCGTTCCTCCACGCCCTTGGTCTGGTTCCACAGGCGGCTATCGGAGGAAACCGAGCCGGAGTACACGCGGAAGTAGGTGATTTTGCCCACGAAGGGGTCGGCAGTGGTCTTCCAGACGTAGACGGCAAGCGGGCCGCTATCGCTGGCGGTGAGGGTTTCTTCGCCCTGGGCGCCCTGTGCCACGGCAGCAGGCGCTTCGGCGGGTGAAGGTGCGAGGCTGAGGAGCGCGTCCAGCAGGGGGGCAATGCCGATTTCGGCTGCGCCGGCGGCAACGAAGACGGGCTGGTAAGCGCCATCGCGCACCACGGCCTTCAACCCATCCAGGATTTCTTCGGCGCTCAGTTCCTCACCCTCGAGGTACTTCTCCAGCAGTTCGTCCTTGCCCTCGGCGGCGGCTTCGATGAGTTCCATGCGAGCTTCTTCGGCAGCGTCTGCGAATTCGGCGGGGATATCCACCGCTTCCTTGCCCGCGCCTTTGTAGGCCTTCATGCTCAACAGGTCAATCACACCCTGGAAAGCCGATTGCTCCCCCCAGGGGAGTTGCACCACCAGCGGGCGGGCATCGGGCAGGTCTTTGAGCGCCTCGACGGTTTTCTGGAAGTTGGCGTTGTCGCGGTCCATCTTGTTGACCAGGAAGAAGCGCGGCAGGCCGGCCTCCCCGGCGTAGTTCCAGGAAACCTCGGTGCCCACTTCCACGCCAGAGACCGCGTCCACCACGACCAGGGCGCTATCGGCCACCCGCAAGGCAGAAATCACTTCGCCGATGAAATCGGTGTAGCCGGGGGTATCCAGCAGGTTCAATTTGACATTCTTGTACTCCACCGGAATAACGGCTGTGGAAAGGGAGATGCCGCGGCGAATTTCTTCTTCCTCGAAATCTGAAACCGTCGTGCCATCGTTGATACTGCCCAAACGGGTGGTCGCCCCTGTGAAATGCAAAAACGCCTCCGCCAGCATGGTTTTGCCGGCGCTGCTGTGGGAGACCAGAGCAATGTTGCGGATGAAATCTGTTGTATACTCTTTCATGTACGGAAGCCCTTCCTGAGAGAAATGGATTGTAAACGGTTCCTGCAAACACAAGAAAACCTGCACCAACTCGTGCAGGCACAAAGCCGGAATTAGCGCGGCTATGATTTTACGTGAAGTTGCCCCAGTTGTCAAAGGAAGCGAAAACCGTGCACGGGTATCCCGCGCCTGCGCTTTCGATACGGTTCGTGCCCCGCTGCGGGCTGTAACACATTTCACGCTCATCTGGAGGCCTCATGCAACGCATTCGCTTTTTCTTCCGTTACCTGCTCAAAGATACCCCCTGGGATACCGGCATCTCCCCGCCCGAATTGATGGATTTCATCGCTGCACACGCCCCCGGACGCGCGCTGGATATGGGCTGCGGCACAGGAACCAATGCCATCACCCTGGCGCAACACGGCTGGGAAGTCCATGCCATCGATTTCGCCGCGCCAGCCATCCGCACCGCCCGCCGCAAAGCACAACGCGCCGGGGTGCAGGTGCATTTCTACCACCGCAGCGTCACCCAAACTGCTGACCTGCCCGCGCCTTTCGACCTGGTGCTGGATATCGGCTGCTATCACGCGCTGTCACGTCCCGACCAGCGCGCTTACGCCCATAACCTGGCGCGCCTGCTTGCCCCTGGAGGCACCCTGCTGCTTTATGCCCACCTCTACCCCCCGGATGGAAATGCCTCTCACGGGCTGGACGACGAAGGGCTGCGCCTGCTGCAAACCCACCTGCGCCTGGTGCAGCGCGTCGAAGGCAGCGGACGCAAGAACCGCGCCTCCGTGTGGTTGACTTTGCAGCGATGAACACGCACCTGCTGTTTCTCTTTCTCGACGGGGTCGGGCTGGGTACACCCGACCCGGCCTATAACCCCTGGGCCAGCGCGTCCATGCCCCATTTGCGCGCTTTGCTGGGCGGCATTCCTCTGAGCAATGCCCATAGCCGCGTGGAAAATTCGCGCGCCACCCTGCGCCCGCTGGATGCTACCCTGGGAATCCCCGGCAGGCCGCAGTCCGCCAGCGGGCAGGCCGCCATTCTGACGGGGCGCAACATTCCGTACCTGTTGGGCGGGCATTATGGTCCGCGTCCCAATCCGCCTATCGCTGCAGCCCTGCGCCGCGATACTCTCTTCCACCGCTTCCAGCAGGCCGGTTTGGAGGCTGACTTGTGCAACGCCTACCCTGCCCCCTACTTCGAGGCCATCCAGGGCGGCAAGCGTATTCCCGGTGCAATCGCCATGGCAGCGCGCGCCGCAGGCCTCCCCCTGCACACCCGCACCGACTTGCTGCACGGACAGGCTCTCAGCGCCGACCTCACCAACCGCGGGTGGCGCGAACACTTCCAGGATGCGGCCATCCCTTTGCGTACCCCCCAACAGGTTGGGTACACGCTGGCAGGCCTGGCAAAGCGCCGGCATTTCACTTTCTTCGAGTACTGGTTGAGCGATGTCGCCGGGCACCGCCGCGAGCACGCCTCCGCCCAAACACTGCTGCAAGACCTGGACGAGATGCTCGGCGGCCTGCTCGAGGCCTGGGATTTTGCGCACGGCCTGATTGTGCTCACCTCCGACCACGGCAACCTGGAGGATTTGCGCATTCGCCAACACACCCGCAACCCCGTCCCCCTGCTCCTGATAGGTGCGCCGCACCTGCGCGCCCGTTTCCTGCAACGCCCACTGCGCGACCTGAGTCACATTGCCCCCGCCATCGAGCGTTTCTTCGGCATGGGGTAAAATACTGCCTCCCCTGAGGGCCATCCGTTGCTGACAATTGCAACGGGTGGCGACTACACATCTTTGCCCTCTTTCTGTTCATTCTTGGGCAGGCTGCCCCCCCTATGCGACCCCATCGCACTGGTGGATGCCGCCGACCAGCAACTCTACGCGGTCAAGCGGCAGCACCACGCGGCTCAGCAGGGATGATTTGCCA
>DAOTWV010000440.1:0-2615 GCA_034435695.1 Anaerolineales bacterium
AACGTTACCAGCAATTCCTGCAAATGCTCAGGATACCGAAATCAAGAATGATGGCGAAGTTCTTTCCGGATGCGCGCTTGTGCGAGGCTAACGTGCAACAGGCTCTGAGATTTTGGTCATCCTCCCTTGGAATCCCAAGCCATCGCATTCAGATTATTCGCAAGCGCCGGGTCGAACGATCTTCACCTACGGATACGTGGATCGGCCATATCAGCGTGACCGCAGCCTCCGCAGGCGTCAAAGTCTTGCAACAGAGTGTCGGACTCAAAAGCGCCTTGCACGTGTTGATCGTCTTCATGTATGACCGCTACTTCCCGTACTCGAGGTCAAATAATGCATAGCACGGGGCGCCCAAAAACGATTCCTTGGGCCTGAACAATCCAGCCGACCGAACTGTTTCCATTCCGGCTCGCCCTGGAATGCAAGGCGCCTCGCATCCAATGCTGCACTCACGCGATCAACGGAGCGCACCAGCTCGGCAATCGGAATCAAGGGACGACCATCGGCATGGCGCCATGTCAGCGTATACCGAAGCGCAATGGCCGCATCAGGATACCGTTCGTCCAGCCTGGCCAGGTGCGGAGCCAGAACCTCCAGGGTAAGATAATCATGCCTGATGATCGTGAACCCCGACACCTTGCCCCTCTGAGGGCAGAGCTTCCCCAAATCGTGAAGTAACGCGCTCACGATTCCGATCTCCCGCTCCAAACCCGCTTCCGGATAAGCGCGCATGACCATCTCCGCGCACTCAACGCTGTGCTCCATCAGGCCGCCATCATGACTATGGTGATGTTCGCGGCTGGCTGGCAATGACGCAAAAGCCCTGGCCGTGGCAATATCTTCAAAAATGCTAGTAACAAAATCGAGAAGCGGGGCGCTCTCCAAGGCCTGAAGCAGCGTCGCGAAACGAGCGGAAACCCTTGGAGTGGAACACAAGCATGCCGGTACAAGGCAGGCAATGATCTCATCGCTTGCCCTGGCTTCTTCCAATGCATCCAGCACCACCACCATCCGGCCCGACCAATGTCGCATTCGCCCCATCACCCTGCATGGCGTCCATTCCGGCGCAGAAAAAACGTCAGGCGTCCATCCCCAGCCATAGGCCACATATTCGTGCCAGGCATTCGCAATCGTACATCGGAAATACGAGCGCCCGTCCCGGGAAGCGAGAAACCTCCCGCCATGCACCCGAAAGCATCCTGTGATCTTTCCAGAATCAACCATCAATGACTCCCAGAATCACAGGATGAAATTGTTCAGCCTGCAATGAGCCTCCCGACAGAGCCGACGCAAGCGTTCCTCGGCCTCCTCGGCATCGATCTCGGGCAATATCCGGGCAACCCAATGCTCGATTGCCTCTCGATTCGAGCGCTCGCATCCATCGCCAAACACCATGATCAGGTGCGTACCGTCGGGAATGTGGAGAAATGCCATCAAATAAGCGGTGATATTTCTGATCCGTCGCTGCTCGGCGGTATCATGCTCAACTCTTAAAATCGCGGACGAAAGATTATGACGCATGGCCTGCCTCCTTCTCCAGCCGCTGACGCTGGATGAGCCGCTCAAAAGCAGAGCCATCCTGACGCGTCAGGTTAGGCACATAACGCGCATAGACACGAAACAGCATCTGGCTGTTTGCATGACCCAGCTGCCGCGCAATCCACTCAGGATTTTCTCCCGCCGCCAACCACAGCGTGGCTGCGGTATGCCTGGTCTGATATGGCCTGCGTTTCTTGAGACCAAGGTACCGGAGAAGCGGATACCACACCCGTTTGGTCACGTTACGGTGATCCAACGGCTTGCCTTTCCGGTTGCAGAACACATATTCGCTAATCTCGGAGGTGACTTTCCATTGCTCCCTTAGCGCATCGTAGACCAGCGAACACATCTGAATCTCCCGGATAGACGCCCCCGTCTTTGTGTCTTCTTCCCGGCCATCGACGATCGTTTCCCGTACCAGAATTAGCCGACGATCAAAGTCGACATATTTCCACTTCAGCCCGTCCACTTCTCCGGTACGCATCCCCGTGAAGAAACGGACGATGTAGTAGTTCCGGAAGTCGGTTCGAACATTGTTGATGATCTGCCAGACCTCTTCCAAGGTAAACGGATCCACATCCGAGCGCTTCACCTTGAGCGGGTCGATGTCCACAAAGGGAGTCTGGAATCCGTAACGGTGAGCCGCTTCCTTCAGTATCTGACGCAAGGGCGTCATAATGTGGTTGATCCTGTCGTTGGAAATTCGCTTGCGACCACCCTCCGTGCTAGCCAAGCCAGCTCGGAACTTGAGAATGTCTGCTCGCGATATCTGCGAGACATACAAGTGCCCGAAATACGGAATGAGGTACTTCCTGAGCGTGCAGCGCACAGTGTAGGCCATGGAATATTTCCAACGGATCTTGGTTACCTCGAACCATTCCCAGGCAAATTCCTCGAACTTGGGTATGCCCTGCCTGGCCATGGCATCGGCACCGCGAGCCATGGCCTCGAAACGGGCAGCGTTGGGGCTATTCGGAAAATACTTCTTGTACTCAAAGGTTCCAAGGGTGATCTCGGCTTCGATCCGGTCGAGAACCTTCTGCATCTTCCTGCGGTTGGCAGGGGTATCTTTGAGC
>DAOTWV010000441.1:0-11335 GCA_034435695.1 Anaerolineales bacterium
CATTCATCATTCTGCATTCATTTGGTCATACGCGCCAGTGCCGGAGGTCATGTTTGGGGTCATGTGACCGGTGCATCGTCTGGCGAAAAACGGTGTTGATACCCGTAAAAGGAGGCTGCGATGGACAAGAATAAACGCTTACCATGGGTATTCTGGCTTCTCTGGACGTTGGTGGGGGCTGGTCTGCTGGTAGGAGTGGTAGCCGACGAAGGGAAACATCCCGCTCCGATGACGTGGTTTGCGCTGTTGTTGGGCGTAGCCCCGCTGATAGGGGTGCAACTGGCGCTGGGGGTGCCGCGCATCGCCGACCAGGTGCGTTTGTGGCTGCGCGTTACGCCGCATCCACTGGGGTATACGGCCGGGGGGCTGACGGCGTTGTACCTGCTGATGGCGCTTCTGACGCCGGGTTTCGACCCGTACGCGGCGGTCATTTTTGCCCTTACCCTGTTTGCTGCGCTGGGAACGTTGAAACAGGTCGAAAGGGGCCAGCGCGGCCTGACCTGGGCGGATGCCGCCGTGTGGCTGCTGCTGTGGATTCCCTTTGACCTGCGCTGGAATTACGATTTGTGGGCCGGGCCGGAAGGATTCGCCTACCACTGGTGGGCAGTCATGCTGACCGTAGTCGGGGTGATTGGGTGGTACGGATTACGCGGCCTGCCCGAATTCGGTTATCGCCTGTCGCCGCGCTGGCGGGATGTGGGGATTGCGCTGGCGGCTACCGCGGTTTTTGCCGTCATCGTGATTCCCATTGGGCTGGCTATTGATTTTTTGCGTTTTCCCCCATCCACGATGCCCACGTTGACGGGTATCGCGGCACGCTTCATCGGGTTGTTCATCACCGTTGCCCTGCCGGAAGAGTTGTTTTTCCGCGGCATCCTGCTGCACGGGCTGGACCAGATGAGCAGCCGCCGCGGCTGGATGTTGTTCCTCTCTGCGGCGGCCTTTGGGTTGATGCACTGGAACAACGCCGGAGACCTGACCACGAAAATCGCGTATGTGGCGCTGGCGACGCTGGCCGGGGTGTTCTACGGCTGGGCGTACCGCAAAAGCGGGAACAATTTGCTTTCCCCGGCGCTGACGCACACGCTGGTGGATTTGTTGTGGAGCGCGTTGTTTCAATGATGGGGATTTCCTGGCAGGAAAATGTGCCCGCGGTAGGGAATACGTTTTCCTGCCAGGAGGTGTGGGGCCGAAGTTATGGCCCGATGTACGTGTTGTCTTCGATTAAACGGCTCTTGGGGATGACGACGATGCCATCGCGCACACTGTAATTTTTGGTATCCAGGTCGGTGCCTGATGGGAAGGGTTTGATGGTGACGTTTTCCCCAATGCGCACATTTTTATCAATGATTGCCCCTTCGATGTGACTGTGCGCGCCAATGCCCAGCGGCAGAGGTCCTTCTTTGGGGCCAGCAGGTGGGTCGTAGTAATCCGCCCCCATCATGATAACGTTGCGCAGCGTGACATCATTTGCGATGATACTTCGTAGACCGATGACCGCGTTTTCGATGTTGGCTTCACCAATGCGGCTGCCGTCTGCGAGCAAAACATTGTGTAATTCGGCACCGTTGATGATGGCGCCTGGCAAGAAACGGGCATGCGTGTAAATAGGACGCTGAGGGTCGTAAAAATTGAAGGGCGGCGATGGCTCTGCCAGGCTGAGGTTGGTTTCGTAGAAGGAGCGGATAGTCCCGATATCCCGCCAGTAGCCCTCGAAATCAAACCCCATCACCTTGTGGGTGTGGATAGCCTGAGGAATGACCTCGCCCCCAAAATCGGTGTAATCCGTGTCCTTCAGGAGTTCCATCAGCACCTGGGTGTTGAACAGATAAATGCCCATGGAGCCAAGATAAGGCTTTTTGGGGTCATCGCGGCTGACAAAGCGTTCCAGGATTTCGGGGTCTTTGGGTTTTTCGACAAAATCCAGAATGCGTCCCTCGCTATCGCGCTTGAGTACACCAAAACGGGATGCTTCCACTGCCGGAATGGGTTGTACGGCCACGGTGATGTCGGCGCCTGTTTCCCAATGGTACTGTGCCATTTCGGCGTAATCCATACGATAGAGGTGGTCGCCGGCCAGGATGATGACGTAGGGGAGGCGGGCGGCTGCGATTTCGCGCAATTGCTTACGCACGGCGTCCGCAGTGCCCTGATACCACTCTGTGCTGACGTGCGTTTGTTCAGCGGCCAGAATCTGCACCCAGCCGGGGTGGAAGGCATCGAACAGGTAGGTGCGTGTGATGTGGCGATGGAGGGAGACCGAATTGAACTGCGTCAAGACGGCGATACGATGAATGCCAGAGTTGATGCAGTTACTCAAGGGAATGTCAATCAGACGGTATTTGCCAGCGATGGGCACGGCAGGCTTGGCGCGCTGCTTGGTGAGCGGGTAGAGGCGTTTGCCAACACCGCCGCCGAGAATGACGCCCAGGATTTCGTCAATGTGAGGCATAGGTCGCTCCTTTTGTGATAAACCGTGGAAAGGGGAGTCGTTGCAATTGTTAAAACAAACAGGCTTCCTGCTTTCTGCAAGAAGCCCGTGTTATAATCCGCAGGTGCCGAAGGTGGGAATCGAACCCACACTCCACAAGGGAACACGATTTTGAGTCGTGCGCGTCTGCCAGTTCCGCCACTTCGGCATTGCAGGTGCAAGTATAACCAAAAGCCCTGTTGAGGTCAAGACAATGACGCTTCACTTTGAAACCAAGACCCTTTTTTTGCGCCCGTTTGAGGCGCACGATGTGCCGGCCTTGCAGGCCTACCTGAATTTACCGCATTTGGCCGGACGACGGTATTTGCCGGATGCGTTTCCGGCGTACTTTCCGCTTTCCCGTTCCCAGGTAGAAAATCTCATCACTACCTGGGCGCAGCAAGAGCACGCGATAACGCTGGCCATTGTATCTCAGCACGGACAGCAAGTAATCGGACACGTGGGGGCAGACTGGGGATGGGATACCCATTGCCCAGGGGTTCACGTGGTCATTGACCCGCTGAATCAGCGTAACGGATATGGGCGCGGGGCCTTGGGGCTTATGCTCGATTACTTGTTTGGCTACACTCCAGCCCATAGTGTGGATATGTGGGTGGCCGACTGGAACAAAGCCGGCATTGCCTTTGCCGAATCCATGGGCTTCCGCCCGGCTGGAGCCATGCGTTGGGCTGGCCTGCATGAGGGCAAACCGTTTGACATGCAAGTCTTTGATTTGCTACGCCCGGAATACCTGGCCCAACAAAAGAAGCAAGAGGAGGTTTCCTATGGCGCTTGAAGGCAAACTGGTGCGCTTGCGTGAAGAACGACTGGAAGACCAGCCTCACCTCGTGGCCTTGCGCAACGATTTGGCGACCCAGGCATGGAGTCAGGCGCTGCCTCCTGATTATACCCTGCCTATGTATCGTGGACGTTTTGAGGCGCGTAAATTTTCCTTTCGCCGCACCGATGGCCGTTTTATCATCGAGGTCAAGGAAGGTAATCACTTTGCGGGGTACATTGCCTATACCGGCTTGCGTCCACGTTGGGAAGCCACCATTGGCCTGATTGTGGATAAGGCCTGGTGGGGCAAGGGCGTTTCGGATGAAGCCCAGGAATTGTTGCTGCGCTTTTTGTTCGTCGAACTGGGGCTACGGGTGGTGCGCCTGTGGACGCAAAGCGGTAATGCCCATGCGTTGGCTGCCGCCCAACGGCAGGGCTTTCGGCTCAGCGTGCGCCAGCGAGAAGCCGTGATTTTTCATGGACGTACCTATGACAACCTGGGGTGCGACTTGCTGCGGCACGAATACTTTGCTCTGCACCCTGAATTGACCGATAAACTCCCTACATACCAAGGTGAAGCATGAAACTAGGAATTATTGGATTAGCCCAATCGGGAAAAACGACTCTCTTCAATGCCCTGACCAGAGGCGACCAGCCAACCACGATGAGTGGGGGACGGTTTGACGTACACACAGCCGTTGTGGATGTCCCCGACCAACGGGTGGAGCGCCTCTCGGCGATGTTCAACCCCCGTAAGACCACCTATGCCAAAGTGACCTATGCCGACATCGCCGGCCTGGAAAGCGGCTCCGGCTCCCGCCAGGGGTTCCCCGGCCCGGTGCTCAACCAGTTATCGCAAATGGATGGCTTCATCCACGTGGTGCGCTGTTTTGACGACCCCGCTGTGCCGCATCCTTTTGGGGATGTCAATCCCCAGCGCGATGTGGATGCGCTGGATTCGGAGTTCTTGCTCAACGATTTGATTCTGGTGGAGCGCAAACAAGAGCGTTTACAGGACGAATTGCGCAAAGGTGGAGGGCGTAAAAAAGAGGTCATTCAGCGGGAAATCGTCCTCTTTGAAAAATTGCATGCCGTGTTGGAAGAAGAGAAGCCTTTGCGCACCCTGGATTTTACGCCTGAAGAAGAGAAAATCATGTCAGGGTTTGGCTTCCTGACACGTAAACCAGTGTTGCTGGTTTTCAACCTGGCAGAGGGGCAGGAACCCCCTGCACTGACTTATGAATGGCCGCATAGCGCACTGGTACCCTTACAGGGCAAACTGGAGATGGAACTGGCGCAACTATCTGAAGAAGAAGCCGCCATGTTCATGGAAGAATACGGCGTGGAAGAACTCAGCCTCTCGAAAGTGATACGCCTTTCGTACGATTTGCTGGGGCTACAATCCTTTTTCACCGTAGGGGAGGACGAAGTGCGCGCCTGGACGGTGCGCCGTGGTGCAAACGCTGTCGAGGCTGCTGGTGCCATCCATTCCGACCTGGCAAAAGGGTTCATCCGTGCCGAGGTTATCGCGTACGATGACTTGATTACCCTTGGCAGCATGGCAGAAGCGCGTAAACAAGGCAAATTGCGCCTCGAAGGCAAGGAGTACATCGTGCAGGATGGCGATATCCTGCACATCCGCTTCAACGTGTGACGGATGGTATAATCCACAGGTGTATGGCACCCTGCCATGCACCTGTGTTTTTTCAAAGGAGGATACTATCATGATGGCAGAAAAAGAAGACCGTGAACTGGAAGCCTGGGAAGTACAGCGCGGCCGCAAGACGCCTGCACGCAAAGAAGCGCAAGCCGCAAAACCTGCTGCACCTGCTGCTTCTGAATATCTGGCGGAGCATACGGTTGTCGAGGGCGAAACCCTCAGCCACATTGCGCTCAAATACTATGGTTCTGCCGCCAAAGAAAAGTGGATGGCTATCTACGAAGCCAACAAAGCCGTTATTGGTGATAACCCTAATCGTATTCGCATTGGGCAGGTTCTCAAAATCCCCAAATTGTCGTAAGATACCCGCCTTTCAAAGCCTCCGTTGCCGCGGAGGCTTTTTTCCACAGGAGTGACTTATGCACGTTACGACCTCTGCATATTCCCAAAAGCGTTGGAGCCTGGATGAATTGTTTCCCCGCGGCGATTCTCAGGCGCTGGAACAAGCCTTTCAGGCGCTGGAAAAAGCCACCGATGTCTTCTCTTCCTGGCGAGATTCTCTTGCCCCCGATATTCCAGAAGAAAAATTCCTTTCCATTCTTCATGCGTTTGAGAATCTCCATAAGCAGGCGCACCGGTTGTATTACTTCGCCAGTTTGTGGTTTGCCGAAGACACCCAAAGTCAGGATGCACAAACGCTGTTGGGACGTGTAGAACAATTTTTTGCCGACCTGGAAAACCGTACCCTGTTTTTCAGTTTGTGGTGGAAGAACCTGGATGAAGAAAACGCCTCGCGTCTGATGGCTGCCTCCGGCGATTACGCCTATTACCTGGAAGCCATGCGCAAATTCAAACCGCACACACTTTCCGAGGCTGAAGAACGCGTCATCAACCTGAAGAACGTCAGCGGTGTACAGGCCATGCAGCGGTTGTACGATACCATCACCAACCGCTACGTTTTCAAGGTTGCAGTGGATGGTGAAATACGCGAATTGACGCGTGGGGAACTGATGTCGCTTGTGCGTACCGCAGACCCCGACTTGCGGGCACGCGCTTATCAGGAGTTGTACCGCGTGTATGGGGAAGATGGTGCGCTTCTGGGGCAGGTTTACCAGACGATTGTGCGCGATTGGTTCAACGAAAACATTACCTTGCGCAAGTTTTCCTCTCCCATCAGCGCCCGCAATCTGCACAATGACCTTCCCGATGATGTGGTGGACACTCTGCTGGATGTGTGTCAGCGCAATGCATCCCTCTTCCAGCGTTATTTCCGTCTCAAGGCACGCCATCTGGGCATGGAAAAACTGCGCCGCTACGACGTGTACGCCCCTGTGTCCGCATCCGAGAAAACCTATCCCTTTGGTGAGGCCGCCAATATCGTCTTCCAGGCTTATGCGCGTTTTGCGCCGCAACTGGCTACCCTGGCACGCAAAGTTTTCGATGATGACCATCTGGATAGCGAAGTGCGCAAGGGCAAGCGCGGCGGCGCCTTTTGTGCAACGGCATCGAATGACCTGACCCCCTGGGTACTGGTCAATTACCAGGGCAAACCCGACGATGTCGCCACCCTGGCGCACGAACTCGGACACGCCGTGCACAGTTTGCTGGCGCAAGAGCACACTCTCTTTACACAGCATCCTGTCCTGCCATTAGCCGAAACCGCATCAACTTTCGGTGAAATGCTGGTAGTGGATTATTTGCTGGATGGAGAACAGGACGAGAGCGTCCGCCGGGACCTGCTCTTCCGCCAGATGGATGACGCATACGCAACGATTATGCGTCAGGCTTTCTTTGCCCTCTTTGAGCGCGAAGCCCATGAAATGATTCGCAATGGTGCCTCGGTGGATGACCTGGCTGATGCCTACATGCGCAATTTGACCACGCAATTTGGCGATTCTCTGGATGTGGGCGAAGAATTCCGGTGGGAATGGGTTTCCATCCCGCACATTTATCACGTCCCCTTTTACGTGTACGCCTATGCCTTCGGACAATTGCTGGTGTTCTCGTTGTACCAGCAATATCGGGCTGAAGGCGAGGCCTTCAAGCCGCGTTATCTGAAATTGCTGTCTGCAGGCGGTTCCAAAGCCCCCCTGGATATCCTGGCCGATGCCGGCATTGATGCGCGCAAGGCCGAGTTCTGGCAAGGCGGCTTCGATGTGATTGCCGAGTTGCTGGAACAACTGGAAAAGATGCCCGTGGGTTAAGTGCCTGCCCAAAGAAAACACATGCCCCTTGATTATTTCTCCCTCTGGCAAGCAGGACAACGTGCACTGGAGAACCCGGCGGCCGATGAGGACACCCGCGCGGTTTGGGCGGCGCTTGGTAAGTTGTTGGAGCGCCGCCCACCAGCCCAATTGCCCCCCTTCTTGCGCAGTGCTGCTACCACGCTGGACGGTTTGGGGACCCTGGCCGGCCGCTCCTATGCGGCCGTGTGCGATTCGCTTGCAGATGCCTGGGATGACGACCGGCTTTCTGAAGAGGCGCTATTGGACCTGGTGAGGCGTTTGCAACAAGAGCAGGTGCCCCCACAGGCTCGCGTTATAGGAAAGTTGCTGCATTCTCTGGGGGTAATCGAGCGTGCCCCTGCCTCACAACAAGGGGTGCTTTCTCTGGGGTTATCTCTCCTCTCCGCACCACGAGAAAAGCGCTTGTCGCTTGCGGCTGCTTTCCTTGTGGCTCTTTCCCCCATGGAAGAAGACCTTTCCTTACGCACAACCGCCCGCACCCTGACGGAGGCGCTCCTACAGGAGTTGACGCGTCAGTGGAGCGGGCGATTGTCTTGAGGATGGAAAAAATTCAGGCTTCCGCCAGTTCTTCTTCCGGCAAAGAGGTCTCTAACGCTGCATCCTCCTCCGGGGGACGGTCGAGAATTTGCATTTGATTGGCGATGACTTTGGTGAAGTAGCGGGTTTGTCCATCTTGCTCGTAGCGGTCGGTGTGGAGACGCCCCTCGATGAATACCAGTCTCCCCTTCGACAGGTATTGATTGCAAATCTCAGCCAGGCGTCCCCAGGCTTCGATATTGAACCAATCGGTGGCCTCTTTTTGCTCTCCACTGCTCCCCTTCCAGCGGCGAGTAACCGCCACACTGAAGGTGGTATACGGCTTTCCGGTGGGGGTGTAACGCATCTCAGGGTCCCGGCCCAGGTAACCAATCAATTGAACACGGTTCAAGGCAGGCATGTTACCCTCCTTTGGGTGGTTGCGGTACAATAGGCCGCACGAAAACGCCGCATAGTGCAGCGCAACAACTGCTTTTAGTGTAGCGCGAGCGCGTTTTTTGTCAAGAACCTGTCCAGACGAATTTTTTTGTTGCCTGCACATCATTCGGAGGTTGTGTATGTACATTGCCATCGAGGGCGTGATTGGGGTGGGGAAAACCACCCTCAGCCGCCTCTTGCAGGGGGCTTTCGATGCCCACTTGCTCTTGGAGAAATTTGAAGAAAATCCATTTTTAGCAAAATTTTATGAAGACCGGGCGCGCTATGCCTTTCAAACCCAGATTTTCTTCCTCCTCAGTCGTTATCACCAACAGCGGGAAGTAGTGCCTGTTGCGCTCTCCTCCGGGCAGCCCCTGATTGCCGATTACACTTTCGAGAAGGATGCCCTGTTTGCCCAAATCAACCTTACGGGCGATGAGTTGACCACCTACCAGCAGGTACACGATGCCTTGGCGGAAAAAATCCCCGTGCCAGATTTGGTGGTGTATCTGCGTGCCAGCACACCGGTGCTCATGCAGCGTATCGCATTGCGTGACCGTTCCTATGAGCGCGAAATGCCCTGGGAGTACATTGACACCCTCAACCACACCTATGAACGATTTTACCTGGAGCGCCGCTGGCGTGCCCCCGTGCTGGTCATCGAAACAGACCATCTGGACTATGTGCACAACGCGGAGGATTTGAAACTGGTCGAAAACCGCATTCGCCAGACCTTGCGGCTGCCTCCCTTCCAGTCGGCATTGTTGCCAGATGATGAAATTTTGGCTTGAGTGCAGGAGGGCACAATGCGCCTGACATCTGAAATGTTGCAAAAATTCGCGGAAGATTTCGTACGCCGCCGGTGCGAAGAGGACCATTCCATTGTTGCTGCCTTTTTGAGCGGCTCTCTTGTCGATGACAACCCATTGTGGTGTGCAGTACCAGATGTGGATGTGTTCTTCATTCACAACCGCCCGCCAGAGAAAGGGCATGAAGTCGTCCCATTGGTAGGGGATGCTCATTTCGATGTGTATCATCACGACCAGGGACTCTATGAACCTGGGCGTACATTGCGAACCGATGCCCTCTTGGGACCGCTGGTTTTTGGTGCACGGGCGCTGTATGACCCGCGTCACTTTTTCGATTTCGTGCAGGCGGGGGTGCGTGCACAATTTGACCGTCCAGAATACGCCTGGATGCGGGCGGAGCCGCGTTTGGAGGCCGCACGCAACACCTGGTTTGCGCTGGCTTCCATGGAATTTTCCGCAGCCTTTCTGGTGCGTTATGTGCAGGCGTTGCAGGCGGCTGCCGAGGGGGTGGCCTTGTTGGCGGGGCGCAGCCTTACCTTGCGGCGCTTTGGCTGGCAATTGCGAGATGCGTTGCAAACCCTGGGCGCAGAAGCCTTGTTACAGGGATTTTTGGGGTTGAGCGGAGCACTGGAAGTCACGCCTGCACAACTGCGTGATACGTTGCCTGCCTGGGAGGCCGCCTGGCGCGCTTGCCAGGGAAGTCAATGGGATACAGTGCGCCTGGGATACGTACGCGCCGGGGTGCAGGTTTTTCTGGAGGGGGCGGAAGCCCCCCTGGGGTGGTGGCCGGTTCTCATCTCCTGGTCTGAGGCTGCCGACGAATCTCCACAAGCCGCAGAATCCCTTTTGCAGGTTGGCCGCGCCCTGGGATTATCCGATGCTGAGGAGCGCCGCACCGCCCTGGATGCTTTTCTGGACGCCCTTGCAGATGTCGTTGATTCCTGGCGACGCGAGAACGGCTTGATGTGAAAAAAGCAGCACATGACGAAAAAGCGCCGGAAATGCATTCCGGCGCTTTTTCGTCATTCTGTGGCCTGCCCTCTGGGTAGCAGCACCTTGAACACGGCACCAGGGCCATTGGCGTTGTTTTCTGCCCAAATGCGGCCGCCGTGATTTTCCACGATGCCTTTGGCTATGGAAAGGCCGATGCCCAACCCGCCGTAATGGCGGGTGAGATGATTTTCCACCTGATAAAAATCGTGAAAAATGTTTTCCAGTTCGCTTTCGGGAATTCCAGGTCCTGTGTCTCGCACTTCGATGCCCACTTTGCGCCTGGTGGCACTGACGCGGATGGTGATGTGTCCATCGGGAGGGGTGAAGCGAATGGCGTTGTTGAACAGATTAGTGAAGACACGGTGCATTTTTTCTGCGTCCACGTAAACGAGGATATCGTTTTTGGGCAGGCGGAGTTTGATATGCTGCCCTTTCGTTTCGGCGGCGGAACGGGCTTCCTGGTAGGCTTGTAGCACCACCTGTTGGATGGGAAGCATCGCCCGGTGCAGGGTTGCCTTCCCCTTTTGCAGCATGTCCAGGTTGGTCATGTCTTCGACCAGAGAGCGCAGCCGCAAGGCGGAGTTGAGCACCATTTCAGCGTGTTCTGAGAGTTCACCCTGGGCTTCCTCTTTGAGAAAACTGGCGTATCCCAGAATTAGCCCCAGAGGGGTGCGCAATTCATGTGATGCAATGGCGATGAAATCGCTTTTCAGGCGGTTGGCTTTTTCCAACTCTTCATTGGCGCGTCGCAGGGCGCTTACCAGGCGGGCATTTTCAATGGCTACGGAGGCGTGGGAGGCCGTGACGCTCAGCAGGCGGATGTCGTTGCTGGTGAATTCTCCCTCGCGTTTGTTGAGTGCCTCCAGCACACCGATGACGTTGTCGCGGGAGCGCATGGGGACGCCCAGCAAAGAGCGGGTTTCGAACTTGACGCGTTCCCCAACTTTGTTGTAATGTTGCGGCGCCTGGTGCATATCGTTGACGATGTAGGGCGCGTTTTCGGAGAAAATCTTCCCTGCAATGCTTCCTTCGATGGGCACGGGGATTTTCGCCAGTTCTGCCGGGTCTGAGCCGGTAGCCGCGGCAAAGACGAGTTTGTCCTCCTGGGGGTCGTAAAGCAAAATCGAGGCCGCCTCGCAGTTGAGTAAATTCGTTGCCGTCTCGATGATGTATTGCAGCAGGCGGTCGATTTCCAGGGTGGAGTTCAGCGTGACGCTTATTTCCACCAATTGTGCCAGTTGGCGGATGGTCTGGCGTAATTCGTAGGGGGTGCGTAGTTCAGAAGTGAAACTCATGGCAAGGTATAGTGTAGCCGGAAGCAGGGGCTTTGTCCAGTAGTGCGGGAGACAATTCAGAAAGGTCACGGCCTGGCGGCGGTTTGCGCTAACGCTTACGCCCAGAGACACTACCGGACGAGGCAAGG
>DAOTWV010000442.1:0-5473 GCA_034435695.1 Anaerolineales bacterium
GATACTATGCGGCAAATTTGGAATTGCTGCCTCAATTTCAGGATACTTGCGCTGTTGATGGGGCTTCTTTCTCACCTGGGGTTTGCTCGGCTGGGGCTTTCTCTATCTGCTCTTTCAACACAGCCAGGCGCGCACGTTCTTCTTCCAGATGCTCTTCGAGAGAGGCAATCTGCTTGCGCAATGCGCCTTTTTCAAGGCGGGAGCGAATCAACGATGGGGTTGCAGCCAGCCAGCCGACTACAAACCCGACAGCCAGGGTAAGCAGCAGCAAGAGCGCCAGCGAACCCTGAAACTGCCATGCCAGGAAGGCAATCGTAACTGTGGTGGCGTTTTGCAGTGCAAAAACTACCGCTACCAACGCGATGAGCAGGGCCAGCAAAATGGAAATCGGCATGGAATGACCTCCTTTTGGGAAGGGTTATGCACCCTCTTGCAACTGAAGCGCCTGGGCAATCCAGTCTTCAGGGTTGTGCCACGGCTGTGCCTGAACAATCTCCCTCAGGCGTTCCGGGGGACAGGCTGCCAGGTCAGCAAACGTTTGCACCCCTGCTTCACGCAGACGCCGGGCAAAGACCGGCCCAATCCCGCGAATGCGTTCCAGGGCGTCCCCCTCTTGTGTGGAAGGGGTTGCCGGGGTGATGTCAATTTCCGGCGGGGTTTTGGGCGGCGTACAGGTCAGGTCTTCATTGGCAGGCAGGGCAATGCGACGCTGCCGAAGCAGCACCCACGCCACGGCAGCCGCCAACCCCATACCAAAAGCGATGCGCCGAAACCAGGAAAAATGGGAATGCGATTGTGTCATGATAAAACGCTCCTCAAGAGGCCAGGGTGCGCAGATTACCATCTCGACGGGTCAGCCCAATCGCATCGAAATGCTCCAACAAGGCCAGCACGTAACGGCGGGAAGTTTGCCAGCGGTCGCGCGCCTGAGCAACGGTAATCGCACCATGCTGGTGTACATATTCTAGCAGGTCTTGGCGCAAATAGCGATAGTCTTCGGTGCGAAAAACAATCTCAGGCGACACCTGCGTAAGGTACCCCAGGGCAAGCAGTGCGCCAAAAAGTTCGGCCCCAACAACCTGAAGACATTCTTTTACCGAGGGGGGCGCAAAAGGCGTAGCCGCGAAACGTTTCAGCAAAGCATCCGCTTGCGCCTGTTGTTCCGCGTTCAGGCGCACAGCGTGTTCGCGCAAGTGCAATAACGGGCCATCGGCCACCAGCCAGCCTTCGTTCAGAAAGGCATTCACCAGGCGCTGCGCCTGAGGCATACGCAGTTTGCTGCGCAATTCTTCCGCGGGCATGCCCACCCGCAAGGGGTAGCGCCGGTGATAAGCCTCCAGCGTGGTGCGTACCTTTCGGACGGCATCTGCCCACAGGGTAACGGGAACCACCCAGGGGGAGGCATCTCCACCAGCGCGTTCCGGCAGCAGGCGGATTCGTCCTTCGGCTAACAGGTCGTCCAATGCACGGTGTGCGGTACGCTCATCCAGGCCGCATTCCCGCAACAACGCCTCACGGGGTGTCATGCCACGGGTCAGCAGGTGCTGTTCCAGAACATCCTGGGGGGAGCCGGCGGTAAGCGTCCGGAGGCGCGCCAGCACGGTCTCAGCAAAACGTTTGTGCCGCCGGGCGGGGAATGGGTCGAGCACTACGCCACCGCCGATTGTCTCCGAAGGGGAGGGCAGGCGCAAGATGAAGCGGTCGCCGCGCAGGGCTACGATGGGAACTTCCGGTTCCAGTTGCAGCCAGCCTTCCTGGCCGGGGGACAGGTGTTCTGCCCCCAACACACGCACCCGTGCCATGACCTCCGCTGCACCAATGAAAAGTTTGACGAAAACGTTGTGGCGCAAGGGATGCGAAGCCTGTGGCAGCAAACGAAAGTGCACATCCAGGCGGCGGGTGGGGCGACAGGTTTCGGGAAGGCATAGCACATCTCCACGGCGCACCTGTTCCCGGCGTACCCCAACCAGGTTGACAGCCGTGCGACTACCGGGAGCGGCCTCCTGCACCCTGCGGCGGTGTGTCTGCAGGCCGCGTATGCGCCCGGAAAGGCCCGCAGGCAAGAGCACGACTTCATCCCCCACCCGCAATGTGCCGTCGCTCAGCGTCCCGGTGACTACGGTGCCGAACCCCGGCATGGTAAAGACGCGGTCTACAGGCAGGCGCGGACGTCCCAGGTCGAGGCGCGGGGGACAGTGCGCCAGTGTGGCCTCCAGGGCTTGCAAAAGCACCGGTATCCCCTCGCGGGTGCGCGCCGAAACATGTACCAGGGGAGCGGACTCCAGAACCGTGCCTGCAACGGCTTCGCGCACATCGGCTTCGACCAGCGCCAGCCATTCGGGGTCGTCCACAAGGTCGGTTTTGGTGAGGGCAATCACGCCGGCAGGGATACGCAGCAAATCCAGAATGGCGAGGTGCTCACGGGTTTGCGGCATGACGCCTTCATCGGCGGCTACAACGAACAGGGCGGCGTCAATGCCGCCCACGCCCGCAAGCATGTTTTCGATGAAATCCCGGTGACCGGGGACATCCACGATACCGATTTCCTCACCCCCAGGCAGCGTGAGCCAGGCAAAGCCCAGCACGATGCTCATGTCCCGCTCGCGCTCTTCGCGCAAACGGTCTGGGTGGGTGCCGGTAAGCGCCTCTACCAGAGTGGATTTTCCGTGGTCAACGTGTCCAGCGGTGCCAATAACGCGCATAGCCGCCCATCAGGCCGTAGTGGTGGTCTCTCGCTCAAAAGCCGTAGTCCACTCATGCACCAGACCGAGTAACGATTGCAGACGCTGGCTGGTCAACGCAGCCGTTTGCTGCAAACTATCGGCGTGCAGGCGCAATTCGTCGCTCACCTCTTGCAGGCGGTTGTGCAATTGTTCCAGTTGCCGGCGGATTTCGTCGCGCTGCTCATCCTGGCTGAGGGTGTAATTCGTCCAGCGTTTCTGGTCGTTGGCTTTGAAAGTTGTCCACTCCTGGCGGAAGCGTTCTTCGGAGAGGCGCTGCAATTCGGTAACCTCGTTGATGCGCCGCTCGACGCGTTCGGCCAGGGCTTCGAGGTCTTGCTGGCTGCGCTTGACGGTCTGATGCGTTTCATCCATGATGCGCAATTGCGCCTGCATCTCCTCGGCGCGGCGCTCAATTTGCTCGAAACGTTCCTGCCATTCCTTCCAGGCACGGTCGCGCTCTACCTGCCATAACGATTGCTGTTCCAGGAAGGCAGCCTGCGCTTCAGAGCGCCTCTGCTCTGCGGCATCCAGTTCCCCAAGGCGGGCTTCCACCTTGCGAATCTGGTTGTCCACCAGGTCGGCCTGGGAGCGTTGCTCCTCCAGGCGTTTGCGCAGGGCGTTGACCTCCCCTTGCAGGTCGAGCAGACGGCGGCTGTCCTGCCGGCGCCCCTCGTCCATCAAGCGGTACATGCGGGCAAAGTCTTCGCTACTGTGCCGCAGGTCTTCCAGGCGGTTGCGCGTTTCACTCAATTCACGCTGCAAGCGCAGGTCTTCGTCCACGCGTGCTTCCAGCCCTTTTTGCAATTCGGGAATGCCTTTGATGCTCTGACGCACAGCCTCCAGGTCGTTTTCCAGGTTGCGCGTCTCGATGCGGCGCAGTTTTTCAGCGTCCTCCATGGCTTTGCGGAGTTGCTTTTCCAGCGCTTCGAGGCGTTGACGGTTTTCCGTACGCATTTGAAGGAGTGTCTCGTCCATTTTATCCAGGCGGGCAGTCACCCCCTTCAAGCGCGAGACCTCATCCCCAAGTTCGCGGGCTTCCTGTTGGGATGCGCTCAGTTGGCCTTCCAGCGTGGTGATTCGCTCTTGCAAAGAGGCAATCAAGGCCTTATCGCGTCGGCGTTCTTCATCCAGCCAATCCAGTTTCTTGGCGATTTGTTCCAGGTTCATTCGGTATCTCTCTCATCGGGATGGGATTGCACGGGAATACCGCGCTGTTCGATTATAGCACAACCAGGTGAGGAAAAGCCCCTTCAAGGGAACGCATGAGAGGCAGGAAGACCCCAGGGAGCCATCCTGTCCCCAGGAGGAGCAGCACCCCCAGCCCCAAAAGGAGCAGCAACCCCAGGGGCGGTTTCTGCCTTTCGGCAGGTTGCTCTCCCATCACCAGAACGGCCAGCAATCGCAAAGCAATCACCAGCATTGCCGCCATCCCCACGCCCATCGGGAGAACAGGGAGGGCTTCCCAAAGTGCCAGCCGCACGGGAAAAGCCGCCAGCAAGGGGAAGCCTCCCAGAGAAAACACTGCACAAAGCAGGCTGCCTGCCACCACAGGCCACTGCAGTGCACTGCCCATCAACGCCGAAAAACGCAATGAACCACGTTGCCTGCCCAGAAAACTCACGGCCAGCGTACCGGTAAACAGGGCCAGAAAACGCGGCCACAAGGCGGCCAGAAACAAGGAGATACCCTGCTCCGGGAAAAGCGAAACCGCGAGCAATGCCGCTCCCACATCGGCCATTATCAGATATCCCCAGGCACGTCCCAAATGACGCTCTAAAGCGGCCAGCACACCGCCTGCCACCAGCATCGCTATGCCGCTGGCGTACAGGAAAAATTGTACCTGGGGTGCGCTCCGTAGCCACGAAAATCTTTCCAGGAAGGTCAACCCCATCCACATCCCGGTTTGCGGCAAAAAGTAGAGCAACATGCCGGCAGCATAGGGGTGCGAATCCGCCACAAGGCCGGGATACCACACGTGGAAGGGGAAGACCCCCAGCAGCAGAGCCATGCTTGTCGTCATGAGCACCCCAATACGCAAGGCCAGCGCCTCCTGCCCCGGTACACTCTCCACCCTGGAAAGCATCCATCCGATAGCCAACAGCGCTGGTACAGCCAGAAATTGCAGGTTGAGCAGCCGCAACACGGCGCGCGTCTGAGGCCCGCGGCGATTTGCCAGGACGGGCAGCCAGAGCAACAGCCCCAGGAACCACAGGATAGGGGCATACACAAAGGGGGTGATGGTGAGCGCCGCCACCCACAGGGCAGTGCTTCCCAGGGATGCGGCAGGCAGCGCTGGCGGTGCCTGCATCCAGTGCGCCCCCAGCAACCACACACACAGGCCAAAGTACCACCACACCAACCAGGGACGTGTGGCATCCACCAGGGTGATGCTGCGCCCAAGAAAAGCCCAGGTGGATTCCAGCCGCAAGGTGCCGCGTAGCGGCTGTTCGATGGGAACCAGCAGGGCCAGCAGGGCAAGCCCTCCGGACACCCCCGCAGCAACGATTTCCGTGCGGCGTCCCCATGTGGAAAACAGGTACAGCCCGGCAGCAATGCCAAAAGGCAGAAAAACCCACACAACAACGGCGTTCACGATTGTGCCTCCGGTAAAGCCAGCAGATACGCCCCCGCCAGCGCCAGCGCCAGGTGCAAAACGGCCAGCAAGGCGGCCATCAGTATGGAACGTTCTACTGCCGCGTATGCCAGTTCGAACCCTGTCAGCGTGGTCAACCAGGCCAGGACAGTGCGCA
>DAOTWV010000443.1:0-1601 GCA_034435695.1 Anaerolineales bacterium
TGGGCAGCGAAAAGTACAATCATGATGTCATGAGTGTGCGAGGCTACTCGCAAGATATTTTTCTCTGCAGGGCAAGGAGGCCCATCGCATGCTGAAATCCGCAGAAGGGAATGGCATTCAGGAAAAACTGCTTGTGCACCCCACCCGGCAATATAGCGTTTTTCTCAAAAATCAATGGCAACTGTTTACCCTCTGGCTTGTGGTGCAGGATGCATTGCTTGTCGGGGCAGCGTTTGGGGTCGCCTATGCCGTGCGTTTCAACTGGCAATTGCCCATTTTCAAACTGGAAGCCCGCATTGACCTGCCATTTTATCGGCAACTGTCCATCATTGCCACCCTGGGATGGGTACTGATTTTCGCCATCTACGGCCTGTACCAGCGCAAAAATCTCCTGGGAGGCATCAAAGAGTACGCGCTGTTGTTCAATGCGGTTACTGTTGGCATGGTAGGGGTGATGTTTGCCGAATTCATGCTCCCCGACCTCGTGTTGGCGCGCGGCTGGTTGCTGCTCTCATGGTTCTTTGGGTTTTTCTTCGTTGCACTCGGACGCTTTGGATTGCGACGGGTGATTTATGCGCTACGAAAGCGAGGATACTTCCTCACCCCCGCAATTATCATCGGCGCAAACCCCGAAGGGTTTTCGCTGGCAGAACAGTTGCGCCGCTGGACAACCTCGGGGCTGCAATTGATTGGCTTCGTGGATGATGAACTTCCATCTAATGCCCGCTATGTCGCCAATCTGCCGGCACTGGGAACTCCGGACGAATTGGATACCCTGATTGCCCGCTACCACATCGAAGAACTCATCCTGACCAGCAATGCCTTACCGCGTGAAAAAGTGTTGCGTATCTTTCAACGCTATGGCACCTCACCGAATGTTCACGTGCGCCTGTCTTCTGGCCTGTATGAAATCATCACCACTGGTCTGGAAGTCAAGGAATTTGCTTTCGTACCGCTATTGGGCGTCAACAAGGTGCGTCTCACTGGCCTGGATTTGGTGCTCAAAACGCTGCTGGATTACAGCATTGCCATTGGAGCCATCATCATAGGCGCGCCCATCCTCTTGCTGTTGGCGCTGCTGGTCAAACTGGATTCGCCTGGCCCGGTTATCTACCGGCGACGCGTCATGGGGGTCAACGGCAAGCAATTCGATGCCTTCAAGTTTCGCACCATGTACGTCAACGGTGATGAAATCCTGGCACGTTACCCAGAATTGCAAGAGGAACTACGCCGCACCCACAAACTCAAATTTGACCCCCGCGTTACGCGCGTCGGCCATTATCTGCGCAAGGCCAGCCTGGATGAATTACCTCAACTTTTCAACGTGCTGCGCGGCGAAATGTCCATTGTGGGGCCTCGCATGATTTCTCCGCCCGAAATGGAAATGTATGCCAAATACGGCTTGAACTTGTTGACCGTCAAACCAGGCATCACCGGACTGTGGCAGGTCAGCGGGCGGTCCGACGTCTCCTGGGAGCAGCGTGTGCGCTTCGACATGCACTACGTGCGCAACTGGAGCATCTGGCTGGATTTACAAATTTTGCTGCAGACTATTCCCGCAGTACTCAAAAGCCGAGGGGCATATTAGCCGCCTCAGTATC
>DAOTWV010000444.1:0-4505 GCA_034435695.1 Anaerolineales bacterium
CTTCCACGTCTTCCCAACCGGTGATCATGGCCTTGATGTCGGTGAAGACGGTCGGGCCGGTGGTGGTCAGGTAGATGTGGCCGATGATGAAGGCCGCCAGCAGCCAGGCAATCAGGCTGTGGAAGGGCGCCAGCCAGTCCAGGCCGCCCAGTTTTTCAGGGAAGGCCGGCCACAACTGCGCCGCCCACATGGTCAGGCCGGTGAGCACCTGCAGCGGCAGCAGCACGTTGAGCAAGCCGAAGTAGGTGGCCTGTTGCAGCGGGTTGAGTTTCTTCTCCGGCGTTTTCTCGAAGGGATGCGGTTCGCCGTTGAAGATGCCGCGCAGGTAGAAGGCCGCCTGCATCATGGCCTGGTCGAAGAAGCCGCGCGGACGCGGAATGTATTGTTTGATCTCGCCGCTGGCGATGTGGTAGAAGAAGGCCAGGAAGGCGTTGGCCGCCATGATGAAGGCCACGATATTGTGCAGGGTGACCATGTGACGGAAGGAGAAGGCGCCGAACATATCCGGCCGGTGGATAATCAGGCCGGTGAACAGCAGGGTGAAGATGGTCACGACCTGCAGCCAGTGCCAGAAGCGTTCATAGGCGCTGTACATGTACACCTTCCTGGTGCGGATTTCGCCTTTGGGGCGCTTGCGGGCGGCCAGATAGCGCAGCGTGCTGTGCCCGAGGATGCCGAGCAGCGCACCGAGGAAGGCCAGCGCGCCCAGCCAGTCGAGCCAGGAGATGCGGCTGCTGCCGAAGACGTACAGGCCCTGTGCGGCCAGGTCCGGCGTGAAGGTGACCGCGCCGTTTTCGTCCGTGTGAATTTCACCGGTGTACTGCACGTTGGTTTCGGCAAATTGCGGCGTCACGCCGGCGGGCGCGTAGGACGCCAGTTCCAGGCCGGCGGTCAGGCGCGAATCGGTGGTGTGGCAGGTTGTGCAATCGTTGACGGCCCACTCGCCGCGGGTGACGTTGTGGTTGACGCTGTAGGGCTGCACGCGGCCTTCGATGCGCACGTTTTGCAGGCCAAGCGCAGTCAGGCGCTGGGCGATGACTTGCTGTTTGGCTTCGCTGTCGAGGCGCAGTTCGGTTTCGTCCAGCGCGCCGTCCTGGTTGGCGTCGAAGGCGGCCAGCACTTCGGCGGCGTAGGAATCCCCGTCGAACCAGGCGGCTTTCAGGTCAACTTCGCGCACCGGACGGGCGTTGCCGTTGGCGTCGTCATAGACCCAGTACCAGGTGGTAATCAGGTTGTAGGGGGCCAGTTTGGTGTCGCCGTCCACGTTCTGGCGCGGCAGCAACACAGGCTGATAGCCGGTAACCAGTTCGTTGACGGTATCGGCGTTTTCGTGGCCGCTGGCCACGCCGCGATAGACCTTGCGCGGTCCCCCGTCGGCGGTGAGCACGGTCCAGTCGTAGGCTTCGATGGCCGGCGCGTACAGTTGCGGGATGTGGCAGGATTCGCAGGCCAGCGTGCTCATGTGCTTGTCGAGGTAGGGCAGCCAGTCGGCGTGGGCGGTTTCGGCGTCGTGGCAGGATTCACAGCGACGCATGGAGGCCACAGTATCGGGGTCCACCGTGTATTGGGCGCTCTGGCCGCGGGCAAAATCATGGCTGGGGCGCTGCAGGTAGGCGCCGATGTCCAGTTTGCGCGGGTCGAAGGTCAGGTGCGAGGGTTCGTCTTCCTTGAGCGCGTAGGCCGGGTTGTTGAGCGAGAAATGGCAGTCAGTACACTGCAACTGCCGCTCGGCGTGCACGTCCCAAGAGCGCGCAAGGGCGGCTTTGCCGTCGATGTTCATCCCGCTTTCGGAGATTTTCTGCGGCGAGATGACCTGACCGGTGGTGGCGGTCTGCAGGTTGTTGAGCGAGAGGTCGGTAATCACCAGGGCGGCGTTGTGCCGGTCGGCCACGCCGTGGCACAGGCCGCAGTTTTCGTTGGTCGGCTTTTGCACGAAAACCGCTTCCGGCAGCAAGTTGCCGTTTGCATCGAAAGCGGCGGTATCCCACTGCCATCCGCTGTCAGTGGGCATCACCAGGCCGGTTCCGGCCAGGGTGGCGGTATTGGCCCAGGCGAAGTCGCCGTTTTGGATGGCCGCCATGCGGGCGGCGTTATCCGGATTGGCGGTGTGGCACAGGAAGCAGTTCATCTCGATTGTGCCGGACTGCTTCCAGTTCCAGGCGCTGACACTGCCATCGGGGTTGAGGATGGCGGTTTCGGGGTTGTTTGCATCTGGAAGCAGGTCGGTCAATGCGCTGCCGGTATGGCTGATGGCGGCCGGGCCGCCGCCGACGTGCCGCAGTCCGACGGTCATCAGCCATTCGGGCGTGCCGAGGTCGAGCCGTTCATCGCCGGGCTGCGAAAGATAACGGTAGGTCAAGGGGTCCCACTTGCCGAAGGCGCCGGGGCTGGCGTCGAAGCCATCCGATGGCTGGTAATCGCGCTGCCCCAGGTCGCTATGAAAACTGTGGGAGGCGATGTAATCGGTGTCGTGGCACTGACCGCAGGTGGTCATGGTGGAAAGCGGCTGTCCGCTTTCGAGCACGTTTTGTCCGCTGGCATCCAGCAGGGCGAAGGTCGGGTGCATCGGGCTGCCGGCTGCCTGGGGGGCGGGGGGATTTTCCCCGTCCTGCGCCGCGGCGCGCAACAGCATACCGCTGGTCAGCGCCAGGGCCAGCAACAAGGCCGGAATCAGGCGTAAAAACTTTCGGTTCATGAGGCATTCTCCATGTCGGGGTTCACCGTGAACGTCCGCCCCAATCAATGGGGTCTCCGGGGTAGCCGAGCGCCTGCCAGTCCAGGCGGGTGTCGGGACCGTGACAATCGTTGCATTGCAGGGCGTCGGCGGCCGGCGCGACCATGTGGGTCTGCGGGTAGAACATCAGGGTGTCCGTCCAGTCGTATTGGCCGCTGTAGGGCAGGCCGAGGCGTTCTTCCATCAGGCGGAAGGCCTTGTCCCAATCGAAATCGTGCCAGTAACCGCCTTCACCCGCGGTAATCGGGGTCAGCAGGTAGCCGTTGACCGGGTCGTAGGGCTGGATGGTGTGCATCACCTTGAAGGGGAAGATTTTGGCGGTCGGGTCGTCGATGCTGCCGGCCGGCTTGTTGATGTAGGTGAAGCCATCCGGGTTGACCGGGTCGCCGACAAGGTAGCGGTATGCGTTGTTCCCGTTGAACCAGATGTAGGTGGGCATGGCGTCACGTTCCCAGGTGAACTCGCCCTTGATTTTCAGGTAGGCGTAGTGGTCCTGGGGGCGGGTATCATCGCCGGCTTTGGACCAGTCCCAGTAGGTCTTGGTGGGGTCCTTGCGGGCCGTGGCAGGGATGTGGCAGGTCTGGCAGGCAATTGCATCCAGGTGGGCGTTCAGGCGCTCGTCGTTGTGCGGCGGGGTGACGTGGCAGTCGGTGCACTGCACCTGTTCGGCCGGGTCGATGGTGTAGTTATCGCCCAGCAGGCGGCCTTTGATTTCGTGGTTTTGGGTGCGGTGGCAGTCGGTGCACAGGAAATCGTATTTGCCCATGTGCACGTCGAGTTGCTCATCGGGATGGTACAAACTCTCGTCCAGGTCGCCGTGCTTGACGCCGTTGCCGCCGCCGCCATTGAAGTGGCAGCCGCCGCAGTTATCGCGGGTGGGCACGCCGACGGATTTGGCCGCGGCTACCAGGTCTACCCCATCGGCGGGGTTGCCGTAGCCGCCTTTGGCGTAGGCGCTCTTGTCGGCATGGCAGACCAGGCAGTCCACGTTTTCGGCTACGTCAAAGTCGTAGCCTTTGGGCGGGTACTGGTCCCAGGCGTAGCCGATATGGCAGGTCATGCACTTGGACTCGTTGCCGGCGGTGCTGATGCAGAAATTGTTGAGTTGGTTGAACTTACCGATGGTGACCGGCTCGTCGCGCCAGGGCACGTTCACCGGCTCGCTCTGCCATTTCCAGTGCGAGGTATGCTGTACCTCACTGGCGGCCTCCGGGTGGCATTCGAGACAGGCGCGCGTCACGTCTTGCGGGGTCTCGAACGGCCCTTCGATGATTTTGCTGTGGTCGGTGTGGACGGGATGCTGGGGGAGATAATCCCAGGGGGAGGCAGCCGCCTTCCCCTCTGAGGGCCAGAAAATCACAATGGGGATGGCTATCACGGCCAGGATACCCAACAGACCGAGAAGCCAGGAATAGCGAAACTTCTTCATGGTTGCTCCTGTGTTTCATCCAGAATATTGGCACGGTAGGAAGCACGCGAACGCAGGATATCGCGCAGCGTGTCCAGCGTATCGATGAGACGGGAATCGGTGATGTGGTATTCGACGCTTTGTCCGGTTCGTACAGCCCTGACCAGGCCGCGGTCGCGCAGCACCTTGAGGTGCCGCGAGGCGGCCGGCTGGCTGATGCCCACCTCCTGAGCCAGTGCGGTGACGCTGCGTGGACGCTCGTGTATGGCGTACAGCAGCAGGATGCGTTTGGGGTCGGCCAGTGCAGCGCACAATTCAGCGTGCAGCAGCGTGGCCTCAGCGGATAATGTGTTTTGCATGGCT